>NZ_CP019333.1:2080446-2408363 GCF_002163875.1 Gilvibacter sp. SZ-19
CAAATTTATCTGCCACGCGCTCTTCTAACCAATCGCCTTCGGTTTCGCTATCGTCGTAATTAATACGCACCTCGGCCTTGCCCTTGTTGGAGTTGATCTTGCGATAATGATCAATGATCTTGCGCTTTAAGATCGACACCAACCAAGTTCGCTCTGTAGCATCTCCTTTAAAATTCTCCATAGACTTCAGACCTGCCAAAAAAGTCTCACTAATGAGGTCTTTAGCCAGGTCTCTGTCGTTTACACGGGCAATGGTGTAATTGAAAAGGTAGTCTGAATACCGAGCCACCCATTGGGTTGCATCTATTTGATTGTCTGCCATAAAGAGGCCAGTTGTAGATTTTTCCAAAAATAAAAAAGTTCTACAACTTTCAAGGGGTTGTTTTTCCTTTGGTCAAATATCAGCTTTATTATTTAGGCGGATGCTTGCTCCAGACTTGTGGTTTGAACCTGAAAGGCTGAGAAACTAGTACTTTCGATCTTCTTTTTAAGTTGTTTATTTCTGTGTTCGAGGAATCTTGTGAGGTGCTTTTTAAGCAGTAATCTATCTAACAATCGCCCCAAGAACCCATAGGGTACTTTATAAAGTAGTTCGTCTTTCATTATTACATTGTCCCCAACTTCTTGAAATTCGTGTTTGTGCACAAAATAGGTGAAATGTCCGCTTATCATGAGGTCTACAAAGCAATACGGGCGTTGCAGTTTCACAATTTTTGAGGTGTGATTTAACCACAATCCGAAGTGCTTCCCTTTCCAGCTCACGGTCTCATTCAAGCCAATAAGTCCAGAGGTGGTTCCTCCAATGGCACGCTCTTGGGTGTGGCTGGCAGTTTGCATATGAAAGTCGATATCTCGAGACAGATCGAATATGGTGTCTATATCGCCTTTAATTCTTGTGCTGAGTTCTATTCTGGTCATGTTAATAGGTCTTTTAGCGCCAATTCAGGGCTGGTGAATTTGTGTCGGAATCCGGCCTGAAGCAGCCGCTTGGGTTGTACATACCTGCTCTTTAGAAGCAGTTCGGTCTCTGTCTTGATCAAGGCTGCGCCTAGTTCTAATAATGGTTTGGGTAAGTTTATACCCAGAGGTACATTCAAAATAGCTCGGATCTTCTCCATAAAATGTCGGTTGCGAATGGGTAGGGGTGCCGCCAGGTTGAATACACCTTCTTGGTCTGGGTGGGTGATTATAAATGCTACGGCTCTGGCAAAATCCTCCTCGTGCAGCCAACTGATCTGCTGGTTTCCATTGCCTTGCTGACCGCCAAGACCGAGTTTACTTATGGCCTTGATAGGTTGTAAGGCTCCACCTTTTCTGCCCAAGACAATTGCTATCCGAATAGCGACTTGGCGCACATCTTTGATATAGAAATCGAAGAAGGTCTTTTCCCAGCGTTTTGCCACTTCTTCGGAGAAGCTGTTGCCTAAACGGCCATTGTTTTCGTCCATGGGAGTTGATTCCGAATGTTCGTAAATGGTGCCGGTAGAGGCGTTGATCCAAAGTTCTGGCGGGGTTTTACAATGGTGCATTGCTACACCTAGAGCCCGTGTGCTGGCAACTCGAGATGCTATGATCGCCTTTTTGTTCTTTGGAGTATAACGACAGTCTACCGACTTTCCAGACAAATTGATGAGTACCTCACTAGACTCCAAAGCAGCTATCCAAGGACCTTGTGATTCGCCGTCCCAAAGCAAATAGCTTATGTTTTCTGTATTGGGCCGATAATTCCGACTCAACACGTAAATATGCTTTACGCGAGTCTTGAAATATTCAACGAGCACTTGCCCTAAAAAGCCAGTGCCTCCGGCTATGGTAATGGTTTTATTTTTGAGCATCGTTGTATTTTTTTTCGATTTGATAAATGATTACCGAGAAGTAAAGCGCTAATATCACTGAACCAAATACCATCATCTGATATAGGAATTCATTTCCTGTTATGACTGCACTCAGCACCAAGGGAACAGTAATGGCCGTATAGATATAGAGTTGTATCCTTTGACCGTTTGTGTGGTCTTTTCTTGTAATCAAATAACCGAGCATACAACTCAATTGAAATGCTGCTAGCAAGAGGTGGAGAATAACACCAGGAAACAGATACAAAAAGTATCCAATTATAGTTAAGAGTATAAGTGTATTGTTAATGGGAAATATTAGGCTTCTCATAATAATTGAATTAAATGGTAGCTAATTAGTGCTATATAGCCCAGGGCAAATAATACGAAAAGGCCATTCATGCCATAGCTACCTATTCTGAATAGTCTCGTTTGTGGAATGTTATACATCGGATAGTAAGCAATTTGGGTAATGATTTTGCCAATCCAATACGATCCAATGATCAATGATATCCCTAGACTTAATAAAGAAGGGGTGAGCAAAGATTCTATCAATAGAATTGTCAATAGTCCAAAAGAGAAATTAAGCCCTTGGATATAGTGACCATAGGTTTTTGCAATTTCTTGATTCAAGGGTTTGAGTTGTTTGATATCATTATACCAATCAAAAACCTTGTGTCTGATGTATGGATAGACCAAGGCTGTAAAGATTTGTCCAATTCCAGCCGCAATTAAAATGTAGTATAAGGTAGTTTTCATATTTTTTGTTTTAAACTTTCAATAAATATTGAAACATATATTAAAAAAAATTTACTTAAAGAGTTTAATGATCGTCTTGGTCACCCAGTTTTGCTCAGTACTTACTATACGGCCTAAAAGGGCATTGGCGTTCTCGGTTAGTTCGTGCATGGCTTTGGTTTGTTTTATGAATTCTTCATTGGCTGGGCTACCGTTAGAATCAATACTGGATATCTCTTTGAGTACCTTGATAGTGGGTTCGATCTCACGGCGGCTGCGCTCTTTGGCAATTTGCCTAGCCAATTCGTTTACGTCTTTCTCACTAGCAAAGAACTCACGGCGTTCCCCGGGTTTGGTGACCTTGTAAACGATTCCCCAATCGATCAGCCCTCTGAGGTTCATACTGGCATTCCCACGAGAAATTTCCAGTTCTTCCATAATCTCTTCCATAGAGAGTGGCTCCGGAGCAATAAAGAGCAAGGCATGGATCTGAGCCATTGCCTTATTGATTCCCCAAAGCGTTCCTAAGGAACCCCAGGTACTGATAAATTTCTGCTTTGCTTCTTTAAATTCCACAGTCCAAAGATATAAAAATATTTTAAACTTTCAATAATTATTGAAAATTAATGTATTTCTAGAAGCACTGCGGATTCCTATTAGGTGCTTTTAAAGTAAACCGGCGCGCTCCAACAGCGCTTTAGGATCTGGTTTCTTGCCGCGGAATTTTACATAGAGTTCCATCGGGTCTTGAGTGCCACCTTGAGACAGTACAAAGTCCTTGAACTTATCGGCAACGGTTCTGCTAAAGATACCCTCCGACTTAAAGTAACTGAACGCATCAGCGTCCAATACCTCGGCCCACTTATAGCTGTAATAACCCGCAGAATATCCGCCTTGAAAAATATGGCTGAAAGATGTACTCATACAGGTCTCAGGCGTAGCCGGATACAGTTTTGTAGGAGCAAAAGCGGCTTCTTCAAAAGACTTCACATCTTTTACACTGCTTGGATCTGCTCCATGCCAGGCCATATCTAACATACCAAAGCTCAGTTGACGCAAGGTTTGCATACCCTCGTTAAAGGTGGCGCTGGCCTTGATCTTTTTAATGAGCTCCATAGGAATATCTGCTCCAGTTTGGTAATGCTTGGCAAAGAGCGACAAAGCTTCTTGCTCGTAGCACCAGTTTTCCATAAGCTGGCTGGGTAGCTCCACAAAGTCCCATAAAACACTAGTTCCGGACAAACTGCTGTAGGTGGTGTTGGCCAACATGCCGTGCAGGGCGTGTCCAAATTCGTGGAATAGGGTAGTCACCTCATTGAAAGTCAAAAGTGAAGGCTTGTCTGCTGTTGAAGGCGTAAAGTTGCACACTATAGACACATGTGGTCTTTCGTTCTTGCCGTTCACGGTTTGCTGCGGACGGTAACTGGTCATCCAAGCACCGCCTCGCTTACCGGGTCTCGGGTGGAAATCCGCATAGAACAAAGAGATATAATTCCCTTTGCTGTCCGTGACCTTATAGGTTTTTACATCTTTATGATAGACCGGTACATCATCGATAGGCTCAAAATTCAGATCGAACAAACGAGAAGCCACCTCAAAAGAACCGGCAATAACCTTGTCTAATTCAAAGTAGGGCTTGAGTTCTTCCTCGTCAAAGTCAAAGAGTTTTTTCTTGAGCTTTTCGCCGTAATAAGCACCGTCCCATTTTTGTAACTGATCTATACCGTCCAGTTCTTTAGCAAACTGCTCCAAACGATCGTATTCTGCTTGTGCTGCAGGTTTGGCCTTGTCTTTTAATTCCTCTAAAAAGGCTGTGACCGCTTCTGGGGTTTTGGCCATGCGGTCTTCTAACACAAAGTGGGCATGAGTGTCATAGCCCAACAATTGTGCTCGCTTATGACGCAGATTAGCTATGTCTAATACCAATTGCTGGTTGTCGTTCTCATTGCCTTTAAAAGCCTTGGCACCAAAGGCCAAGGATAATTCTTTGCGCAGCTCCCTATTGTCTGCATAGGTCATAAACGGAATATAACTGGGGTACTGTAGGGTGATCACCCAGCCTTCCTTGCCGCGAGAATTAGCCTCCGCAGCAGCCATGGCCTTAGCTGTTTCTGGCAAACCGCTCAAGTCAGATTCCTCAGTGAGGTGCAACTCATAAGCGTTCGTCTCTGCCAAAACGTGCTCTCCAAACTTTAAGGTCTTTTGAGCGAGTTCGGCATCTATTTTTCTGAGTTCCTGCTGATCGGCTTCGTTGAGGTTAGCTCCATTTCTGGCAAAGCCCTGATATTGACGCTCCAAAAGCATGGCATCCTCCGCAGTCAATTCCAACTGCGCTTTATTGTCGTAAACTGCTTTTACTCGTGTAAACAAAGCTTTGTTCAGCAGCAGGTCGTTCTTAAAGGCTGATAAGAGTGGAGAGATCTCTTGAGCGATCTTTTGGATCTCTTCATTGGTTTCTGCACTGTTCAGATTGAAGAAAATAGAACTCACTTTGCCCAATTGCTGACCGGTACGCTCCAGAGCTACCACGGTATTTAAAAAGGTGGGAGTCTCCGTTTGGTCGGTAATGGCCTTAACCTCCTGATGCGTTTCGGCAATCAAGGTTTTAATGGCTGGGCTAAAATGTTCGGGTTTTATTTTATCAAAAGGAGCAGCGTCAAAAGGCTGCAACAATGGATTTGCTGTACTCATGGATTATTTTTCCTTCAAAGATTTGGCACCTTCTTCTACTTTGATCTTTAGACCTTCTTTATAGGCAATGATCTTATCCAACACACATTTGTCATGAGCTCCGATGATCTGGGCTGCAAGGATCCCTGCATTTTTGGCACCGTCTAAGGCTACAGTAGCAACAGGTACGCCGCCGGGCATTTGCAAGATGGATAGCACCGAATCCCAACCGTCAATAGAGTTTCTTGATTTTACAGGTACGCCAATAACTGGTAGTGGTGATAGGGAAGCGATCATCCCTGGTAAGTGCGCTGCACCTCCAGCTCCGGCAATGATCACTGAAAAGCCGCGCTCGTGCGCATGTTTTCCGTAGTCAAAAAGTTTGTCTGGTGTTCTGTGTGCGGATACTATGTCCACTTCAACTTGAATGTCAAATCCAGCCAAAATATCAATGGCTTCTTGCATTACCGGCAGGTCACTGGTGCTGCCCATTATGATTCCTACTTTACTCATGACTGCTTATTACGCGTATTTTTTCTTTTACTTCTTGAGCGATGCGTCTGGCCTCGGCCAGATTCTCGTTGGTGATGGTCACATGGCCCATCTTTCTAAAAGGGCGGGTCATCTTTTTGCCATAAATATGAGGGGTTACCCCAGGCAATGCCATAATCTCCGCAATATTTTCATAGCGTACCTGGCCGGTATGCCCTTCGGCTCCTACCAAGTTAACCATAATTCCGCCAACCTTGCTGTCTGTATTCCCTAATGGCAAACCGAGCACGGCGCGCAGGTGTTGTTCGAATTGATTGGTAAAGCTCGCCTCTATACTGTAGTGACCACTATTGTGTGGGCGAGGCGCCACTTCGTTGACCAAGATCTGATCGTCCTCTGTTTGGAAGAGTTCTACGGCCAAAAGTCCAACATGACCAAAGGCTGCGGATGCTTTTAGAGCGACTTCACGCGCCTTCTTTGCAACGGCGTCGTCAATACGAGCCGGGCAGATCACATACTCTACCTGATTGGCCTCCGGATGGAATTCCATCTCCACCACAGGGTAGCTCACAGCTTCGCCATTGGCAGAACGCGCTACGATCACAGCGAGTTCATTTTTGAAAGGAACCATCTTTTCTGCAATACAAGGTACATTGGCCAAAGCGTCCAGATCACTCAATTCACGAACTATCTTGACTCCCATACCGTCATAACCGCCCACACAGCTTTTCCAAACAAATGGAAGCTCCCAATTGTTGGCAGCTACCCAGCTTTTGGCCTCCTCAGTAGATTCAAAACGTTTATAGGGCGCTGTTGGAATTTCATGTGCAGCATAAAAGTCTTTTTGTACGCCTTTGTTTTGAATATTTCTTAGCGTTGCGGCCTGCGGATAGGTTTTAACACCTTCTGATTCTAGCTTTTCCAGAGCGTCCAGATTCACACCTTCTATCTCAATGGTGAGCACGTCCACATCTTTTCCGAAGTTGTAAACCGTATCAAAATCCATCAGATCGCCTTGAACAAAAGTGTCACAAGAAATGCGGCAAGGCGCCTCAGCGCTAGGGTCCAATACTTTTGTTTTAATGTCGAATTTGCGGGTGTCATACAGGAGCATTTTACCCAGTTGTCCTCCGCCTAGAATACCTAAAGTGAAGTTTGTAGAGAAATAATCGGTCATTACTATACCAAATAAGACACAAAAATAAGGCTTTTGATTCTAACCCTTATACCGCGGTAAAAAATTTATTACGACCCCAAATTGCTTCAAAAACAGCTCGTAACCACAGTTTTCAATTGAAACGTAGCGCTGCTATGTTCCAATTTCCAAACTGGCTGTTTTTAGTGCACTTTGAGCTCTCACTACAAAGTTTTACAGCTATATAAGGGTTTTGCTTGGTGTTCTTACGTATAATGCGCTAAAAGCGTATCTTTGCCCCGAATTTAAAAGGCCTCAAGCGATTTGATCACTCTAGGAGATAAGCAATTTGAAAAGTATTTGTCTGCAACGGATGTGCAGCATGCTGTAAACGGTGTGGCGGTGCGAATTGGAGACGATTTTAAAGATAAGAACCCAGTTTTTCTTGTGGTTTTGAATGGTGCTTTTTTCTTTGCTGCGGATCTAATCCAGCGTTTTACCTATCCTTGTGAGCTCAGCTTTATAAAAGTTGCCAGTTATGAAGGGCTGCACAGTTCTGGAGATATCTCTACAGTTATGGGTGCTGAGCCTTCTCTGAAAGGAAGACATGTTATCGTGGTAGAAGACATAGTGGATTCTGGCAACACCATTGAGGCAATTATTGAAATACTGAATCAGGAGCAGGTAGCTAGTTATGCTATAGCTTCGCTTTTCTATAAACCCGAAGCTTACTTAAAATCCTTTCCATTGGATTATGTAGGGATGGAAATAGAGGACCGTTTCATTGTTGGATACGGCTTGGACTACAACGGCTTGGGCAGAAACTTAAAGGACATTTACATTTTAAAAGCACAACAAATGACAAATCTCGTATTGTTTGGCCCTCCGGGAGCCGGAAAAGGAACACAAGCCGCATTGATCAAAGATCGTTACGAGCTGGTACACATCTCTACCGGAGACGTATTCCGTTACAATATGAAGAACAATACCGAGCTGGGACAAGCTGCAAAGGCCTATATGGACCGAGGCGACTTGGTACCCGATTCTTTGACTATAGATATGCTGCGTGCAGAAGTGGAGAAGAACCCACAGGCTAAAGGCTTTATTTTTGATGGATTCCCAAGAACCGAAGCGCAAGCTGCCGCCTTGGATGAGCTTTTGGAAAGCATGAATTCTTCGGTAAGTGGCTGTGTAGCCTTAGAGGTAGACACTGAGATCTTGGTGGAACGTTTGTTGGAACGCGGTAAGACCAGCGGTCGTGCAGACGATCAGGATGAATCTAAGATCCGCAACCGTTTTGACGAATACAACGAAAAAACAGCGGTTTTAAAAGACTACTACCGCAAACAAGATAAGTTCCACGCTGTAGACGGCGTAGGTTCTATCGACGAGATCACCGCACGCTTAACAGCCGTGATCGATCAGTTATAATCCGCAGTAAAAAACAGGAGCCATGACAGAAGGCAACTTTGTAGACTATGTGAAGATACACGTTACTTCTGGTAAAGGTGGTAGGGGAAGTGCGCATTTGCACCGCGAAAAATACATTGCCAAAGGAGGTCCTGACGGCGGTGATGGCGGTAGAGGTGGACACGTGATCATTAGAGCGAACCCGAACTTTTGGACGCTTTATCACCTGAAATTCAAAAGGCACTTTAGAGCGGAACACGGCGAAAACGGAGGTAAGCAACGTTCTACCGGTGCCAACGGCCAAGACGTCATAATTGAGGTGCCACGCGGTACGGTGATTCGCAGAACTGAAGATCAGGAGATCTTGCACGAACTCACAGAAGCCAACCAAGAGATCATTATCGCAGAAGGTGGCAAAGGTGGATTGGGCAACTGGCATTTTAAAAGTGCAACTCGACAAACACCGCGTTATGCCCAGCCTGGTTTAGAAGGCGAGGAGAAGAATATTACCTTGGAGCTTAAAGTTCTAGCCGATGTTGGTTTGGTAGGCTTCCCCAATGCTGGGAAATCTACTTTGCTTTCTGTGATCACAGCGGCTAAGCCTAAAATTGCCGCTTACGAATTTACCACCCTAAAGCCCAATCTGGGTATTGTAGAGTACCGTGATTACCAAACCTTTGTAATGGCAGATATCCCAGGTATTATTGAGGGAGCTGCGGAGGGCAAGGGAATAGGCCATCGCTTTTTACGTCACATAGAGCGCAACTCCGTATTGCTGTTTTTGGTTCCTGCAGATGCAGACGATATCTACAAGCAGTACGAGATCTTGTTGGATGAACTCCGCAGATACAACCCAGAGCTCTTAGATAAAGAACGTCTGGTCGCCATTTCAAAGTCCGACATGCTTGACGACGAGCTCAAGGCAGAAATGAAGGCCGAATTGGATGAGCAGTTCACCGATGTACCTTATCTTTTTATATCTTCGGTAGCACAAACTGGCTTAATGCCGCTTAAGGATGCGCTATGGAAAATGTTGAATACTTCGACCGAAGAATAATACTCCTTTTGTTTTTAGTTTGCATGGTGGTAGGATGCGGCCCGGCTGCCAAATTCGACTACGATCCTGCAACTGACTTTTCGCAATACAAGACCTATAAATGGTTTCCAACTTTAGAGACCGGAGTCAACGAGTTTGACAATCGCCGTATGATGCGCAGCGTAGATAGCATTTTGCAAAGTAGAGGCTTTGTAGAAAGCGAGACAGCAGATTTTATGATCAATTTCTATGCGGTGGAAGAGATAGTTCCGCCTAACACCGTAGGGATCGGCATCGGAAGCGGAGGCGGCGGAATAGCCGTGGGAGGAAGCGGAAGCATACCTGTTGGTGGAAATAAGATCTTACAGACACTTACTTTAGATTTCGTAGATCCTGCTAAGGACGAACTCATTTGGCAAGGCGTTGCGGTTAGGAAATACTTTACTACAGCCACTCCGGAGCAAAAAAAGGAACACTATTTGAAAGTAGCTTTAAAATTACTGCAGTCTTATCCGCCTACCCAATGAGGCGTTAAAGAGAAGTAAAAAAGACAGTGCGTTTTAAAAACTTGTGATAGATTTGTCGAGCTATGCGAAAGATCGCCCTCTTAATTTATTTCCTACTTGCTAGCGGCCTATGTTTTGGGCAAGCAGCTTTGCAGCGTGCTCAAAAGCTCATTGAGCAAAAGAACTACGCGCAATCAGAAATCATTCTTGCAGAATACCTCAAGACCGACCCTAACAATTTAGAAGCTCAAGAACTCTATGGTGACGCCTTGGGTTATCAGGAAAAATGGGACGAGAGCATAGTGGTTTACGAAAAACTCGCGCTGAAAAGACCACAGAACGCAGAGTACCATTACAAATACGGAGGTGCAATGGGCATGAAGGCGCTCTCTGTTAACAAATTCAAAGCCCTTGGAATGTTGAGCGATATCAAGACGGCTTTTATAACTGCTGCGGAGTTGGATCCGAAGCACATCGATGTGCGTTGGGCTTTGGTTGAATTCTATATGCAATTGCCCGGTATAGTGGGTGGAAGCGAGCGCAAAGCCCAGCAATATGCGAACGAACTTCTTGCTCTTTCGCCAGTAGATGGATGGTTGTCTAAAGGCTATATCGCTGAGTATAAAAAAGATTTCCAAGAAGCAGAAAAGGCCTATAAGAAGGCCATAGAAGTGGGCGGTTCCGAGCTTACTTACAACAAACTCATAGATCTGTACGAGGCTCATGGCGAAGGGAAGAAAGCCCTAGAGACCAGTCAAGCCTGTTTACTGGCTCACAACAATAATCGTTTACACTATCAGATCGGGAAGATCGCTGCAACCTATAATATCAATCCGGAGCTGGGTATTAACTGTTTGGTGAAATACATAGAGAACTATACGGTAAAAGACGGTGTGCCCAAGGATTGGGCCTATTATCGCCTGGCACAGATCTACAGAAACCTAGGAGATAAAGACCAAGCCAAGCAATGGATAGACAAGGCTTTGGCCTCGCGAGCTGATTTTAAAGAAGCCCGCAAAGAAGCCTTGGTGATCGATCAGATGGCTTGCTGCTAATTCTTAGCTGCGGATGCTTATCTTTACCTTTTAATTTGACAAATGCGCGTACACTTTATTGCCATTGGCGGAAGCGCCATGCACAATCTCGCTTTAGCTTTACATCATCAGGGCGATCAGGTCACTGGTAGCGACGATGAGATCTTTGAACCCTCTTATTCCCGCCTGCAAGCTGCTGGCCTCTTGCCAGACAGTTTTGGATGGGATGCAGCTCGGATCACTCCAGATATAGAAGCGATCATTCTAGGGATGCACGCCAAGGGAGACAATCCGGAACTGTTAAGAGCCAAAGAGTTGGGGATTCCAATTTTTTCCTATCCAGAGTTTCTGTACCAGCAGTCTAAATACAAGACACGTGTTGTCATTGGAGGTTCCCACGGCAAGACTTCTATTACTTCCATGATCTTACATGTATTGGACTATGTTGAGAAAGATGTGGACTATATGGTTGGCGCCCAATTAGAAGGTTTTGATCGGATGGTTTCACTGAACCCTGCCAACGATTTTATGGTCCTAGAAGGAGACGAATACCTTTCGTCTGCCTTAGACTTGAGGCCTAAGTTTCACCTTTATAAACCCAACATCGCTTTATTGAGCGGTATTGCTTGGGATCATATCAACGTTTTTCCAACCTTTGAGAATTACGTGGAACAGTTCGCGATCTTTTTAGAGCAGATCACTCCCGGAGGAGCCATTGTCTATAACGAAGAGGACGAGCAGGTAAAAGCTGTTGTAGAAGCCTGTACCCAGCCCATTAAAAAGTATCCGTACCGCACGCCAGACTACGAAGTAGAAGACGGAGAAACCCTTTTGCATACACCAGACGGCCCTATGCCCTTACAGATATTTGGCAAACACAACTTAAGTAATTTAGAAGGTGCTCGTTGGATCTGTCAACTCATGGGGGTTGATGCAGAAGATTTTTACGAAGCCATTTCCACTTTTAAAGGAGCTAGCAAACGCTTAGAGCTGGTGGCAAAGTCTAAATCCGCAGTGGCCTATAAAGACTTTGCGCATTCGCCTTCTAAGGTAGAAGCTACCACCAAAGCACTCAAAGGGCAATATCCGGACCGAACGCTATTAGCTTGTGTAGAATTGCATACCTACAGCAGCTTGACCCCAGAATTCCTAGCTCAGTACAAAGGTGCTTTAGATGCTGCGGATGAGGCCGCGGTATTTTATAGCCCACATGCAGTGGAGATCAAGAAATTGGCGCCGGTATCTGCTGCTCAAATTGAAGCGGCTTTCCAGCGTAGTGATCTTAAAATATTTACAGATCCAGAGGATTTTCAAGAATTTTTATTTGGCCAAGATCTCAGCGCTAAGAATTTATTGCTGATGAGTTCTGGGAATTATGGAGGCTTAGATTTTGAGCGCCTAAAATCACTTTACTAGATGCGACTAATAGGAGCGTTAATTGTTTTCTTGTTGTTCAGTGGGACTATCACGGCTCAAGAAGAGCGTGTTTACGAATTCGATTTACTCGCCATTGATTACGTAACACCTATTGCTGCCAAAGGCTATCCTTCTAAGTCTTATATGGCGATCAATAGTCAAGACAATAGCTATCAGCTCTACCTCCAAATAGATTTAGAGAACGATGAGGTGGTACTCACCATGATAGATAACAAGGAAGGCTGGTATAATTACTCCACCATGGCTTGGTCTGCTTTTGATCAGACAGAAGTTACTATTGTTTTAAAACGGCGAAATCTGAGTCGATCACGCAGGTCTAAACAATATAAATTCGATTTTACCCCTAGTGGTATTCGCGATACGCTGATCTCCGATAAAACATTCAAAAGTTTTCGCCTGGAGTGGACCAAAAAGAATCGACAGTTGCAATACTGTTATGTTGTCGATACTACCTACACCGCAGAGGTTCCCAACATGTCTGCTGAGCTATTTTCTAGCAATGTGGAACTGTTGGAGCAAATCCCCAAGGGTAGGTTCGAGTCTGTTTTGGTGTACAAAGACGGTGACGCGCTCACACGTACAGACAACTTGGATTATGTGCCAATTGCAGTAAAAGTGGTGGTCAAATAGGCGCTAAACCCCAAAGGACTTCAAATGGTGGTCTAAATGCTTGTACTGCATTTTGCCCCATTGCTCCTGCGTAAAATGTCCGAACATGGGGTGCGGATTCCACTCTTGTTGTTCCTTTCTGTTGTGAAAGGCGTCTATAAGTTCGTTTAAGGTCTGCTTTTCGGCGGCAAAATCTTTTTCTTCTAAGACTTTAAATCGTTTGGGTGTAGGCAGGTTTTTACGCCATGACTTATCGCTGTACATTGATTTTTTGAACAAACGAGCCATTAGCGACACCTTGGGTTTTTGATATTCGCTTTTAAGCGCTGTTTTAAGTGGGAATTGACAGTGATGCAGCATCTGCGCTGGGTTCATCTTGCCCCATTGGTTAGCAGCTTCTGGTGTTAATTTATCAATTCGTGTCTTTATCTCTTGATAGGCTTCAGCATCGAACAAAGAATTCATTAGCTTGCATTTAGGTGGTTTCTTCCCACAAGATACCTAAAAGTTTGACATCAAAACATAGTTTAAGGCGCGTAAAGGATCGTCCGCCAAGCGAGCGACCTCGTGAAAAACTGCAATTGCGTGGGGCGCAAGATTTATCAAATTCCGAACTACTGGCGCTACTGCTGCGTTCTGGAACCGCAAGCGGCTCTGCCATACAACTGGCGGCCCAAGTCTTAGATACTACCGCTCATAAATTAGAAAAATTAAGTAGAGCTAGTGTGGCCGACCTCTGCCAGATCTCTGGTGTGGGAATGGCCAAGGCGGCGGCTGTTGTAGCTGCTTTTGAACTAGGGCGGCGAGCCCGTTTCCCATCCGAAGAAAAACCCCTGCGGATCAACAGCAGTGCGGTAGCCTATCATTGTATGGAACCCTTATTAGGGCATTTGGACCATGAGGAATTCTGGGTGCTTTTTCTAAACAATGCGCATGGGGTACTGTCGCGTTGTAAGATCAGTAGTGGTGGGTATACGGGTACTCTGGTAGACGTGCGTATAATTCTTAAGAAGGCCCTTTTGGCCAAGGCGGTTGGGATCATCCTGGTTCACAATCATCCCTCCGGGACACTCAAACCCAGTCAAGCCGATATTGCGCTAACACAAAAGATCGTAAAGGCGGCCAAAAGTATAGACATCACCGTTCTAGACCATCTTATTGTGACCGAAAAAGCGTACTTTAGCTTTGCAGACAAACACCTATTGTAGCCTTTGGATTCACTGCTTATTTATTGTCCTAAAACCAGTCCCAGACTCACGTATATCTTTAAGCATATCTGTACGCGTCTGCTGGGGATGGAGATCTCTTTTACCTCTGAGATTCCGCCTTTTGTGGCCCATGCCGGCCCCAAGATCTGGTATGGTCCAAGTGGACAAGGCAGCTCTTTTTTTGTAAAAAGTCACGAGCTATTATTTGAGCAGGGCGTCGCCGATGTGGAGATCAGGGTAAAGCCCTGGGAAGAGACCGTTGGGTTTTTTCCAACTTCCGTAGACAGTAATCTGCCCTTCGATATTTTTGCGGCCAGTTTTTATTTGTTGAGTCGCTATGAAGAGTATCTGCCTCATGTAAAAGACAGCATGGGACGTTATCCCGCCACAGCAAGTTTGGCAGCTCGCTCCGAGTTTTTACACCAGCCTGTTGTAGATATTTGGGCACATAAATTCCTAAGGGCACTAATAGAGGTCTTTCCCGACATAAAATACAAACTCCCCGAGTTTACAACCGAGAATTTGATAGATGTTCCTATGGCCTTTAAATACAAGGATAAAGGCTTTTTAAGGAGCTTCTTCGGCTATTTTTCTGATCTGTTTCGTCTGCGTTTTCGCGCTATTGCCCACCGTACGCGGGTGTTGTTGTTGCTAAGCAAGGATCCGCACAATACCTTTCAATGGTTGGCAGAGGAGAGCAAGAAATCTGGAGCCAGCTATCGCTGCTTTTTTCAGGTCGGAGATTATTCCTTAGACGACTACAACATCTCTCATCACAAAAAGGCCTATCGAAGCCTTATAAAATCCGCAGCAGATTATGCACCTGTCGGCTTGCGTATCTCGCATCGCGCTTTAGCCGATTTTGCTCAGCTCAAAGAAGAAAAACGGCGTTTGGAAACTATAACGAACCGGCCAGTGGAATCGAGTATCAATGCCTCCGGGGTATTGAACATTCCAGAAATATTGCGAGCTCTAGTAGATCTGGAGATCACGGCAAATTATTCCATGGGTTATACCGAGACCCCAGGGTTTCGAGCGGGTACAAGCAGACCATTTTATTTCTACGATTTGGATTTTGAAGTACAAACCCCCTTGCGCTTGGTTCCCTATTGTATAGCACACAGCGCTGTGGAGGAGCTCAACCAAGAACAGATAGAGGAGCTGATCCAAAGATACAGTTCGCAATTAGAAGCTGTTGGGGGCCTTTTAACAACCCTCTTGCAAAACGATACCTTTGCCCTTAGTTTTGAAAATCGATTTTGGCGCAACATTTATACGCAAAGACTAAGCTGATGAATAACCGAAATATCACTGACATTTTCTTTGATCTGGACCACACCCTTTGGGATTTCGACAAGAACTCAGGGCTGGCTTTTGAGCGTGTTTTCAAAACCTTTGAAATTCCGTTACAGCTGGAAGATTTCTTAGCGGTCTATGAGCCCATTAATTTACAGTATTGGAGACTGTATCGCGAAGAACGTATCGAAAAGCAAGCCTTAAGACGCGGTCGTTTAGGAGATGCCTTTGCGCAGTTCGAGCTCAGCTATCCGTTAAACACAATAGATGCCATGGCGGAGCAATATATAGAGGAACTTCCCAAAGACAATTATCTTTTTGATGGCGCCACAGAACTGTTGGAGTATTTGCAGCCCAACTACAGACTGCATCTAATAACTAACGGTTTTCATGGCGTACAACACAGAAAGATCCAAAATTCTGGTATCGCTCATTTTTTTGAAACAGTGACTACCTCAGAAGACGTGGGGGCTAAAAAGCCGAACCCCAAGGTTTTTGAGCATGCTTTAGCGCTTGCCGGTGTAACAGCTACTACCTCTATGATGATAGGCGATAGTTTCGAAGCCGATATACTTGGCGCAGAAGCTGTTGGTTTTAAAACCATCTTTTTCAACTACAGGAATCAAGACGTAGCGCAAGGGCGAATCGCTGTGAACTCGCTAGATGCTATTAAAAACCATCTCTAAGGCAATACGCTATTCTATAAAGCGTTGTATATTTAGGCAACCCCAAACCTACGCCCATGAGACCGAAAATCTTTTTTCTTCTCGTTTTGTGTTGTGTTCTGAGTTCTTGTATTCGAGACACGGACTTTGAACAAGCAGATCAGATTACCCTGAGTCCGGAATACGAACTGGATTTGGTGTATTTTACTGTAGACACTTCCATGTTTGAAGCAGCTGGCGAATTGGGGGACAGCTTTAAGGTTACCGATACCACTAATATTCGGTTTCTTGACGACAGCTTTATAAGAGAATCTTTGGTGCGAGCCGAGGTTTTCTTTAGACTTACTAACAGTATCCCCCGCGATTTCGAGCTAGAGGTAGAGTTCATGACCCTGGCTAACGAAGTGCAATACCAATTTGGTATTCCAATAGCGGCCGGTTCTGTAGGCGCCCCCGTTATCACTGAGCATATCGAAATATTCGAAACCACAGAAGAGCTGCAAGCTTTGACCAATTCTTCTCGTGTGGTGATCAGTGTGTCTAGTCCAGAATCTGTTGAGGCTCTGGAAGGAACATTGAACCTACAATCTAAATCCGCTTACTTCCTGGAGTATTAGATCATGCGAAAATTATTGTGTTGTTTATTGTTCCTGCCGATGGGAGCAGGCTTGGTAGCTCAGAATAAGACCATTGTTTTTGGGTATGAGGATATACCCCAGTCGTTGCTGGTAAATCCCGCTGCCGACATGCCTCAGGATTTCCATGCCGGAATTCCCCTCTTGTCGCAATTCTATCTGCACGGTGGGTCAAGCGGTGTTTCTGCCTACGATATTTTTCAAGAGTCTTCCACAGATATCAATCAGCGCATAACGACCGCTATAAATAATATGGATTTCCGCGATTTCTTTACTGTGAACCAACAGTTAGAAATACTGAGCGCTGGTTGGCGAAATAAAAAAGGAGATTACCTCTCTGCAGGGCTTTATCAGGAGCTCGATGTTTTGGCTTATTTTCCAGAGGACCTAGCCGTCTTGGCTTGGGAAGGCAATCGCAATTATATAGGCCGCAGCTTTGATTTGGGGCAACTCAGTGTTACTTCGGAGGTGCTTATGGTATACCATGTTGGAATCAGCAGGCAGTTTAATAAGAACCTCAGGGTTGGAGCGCGTGCAAAATTGTATTCGAACATTGCCCATGTCAGCTCAACTGCAAATCGCGGTAGCTTTTTAACTACAGAGAATCCCGGAACGCTCAACATCTATCAGCATATAATTAGTAATGCCGATATAGAAGTAAGAACCTCGGGTATCGATGCTATTTCTGAGGCCGGAAGCCCAGGTCGAGAAGCGACCAAAAGGGCTTTGTTGGGTGGAAACTTAGGCCTTGGAGTGGATCTTGGGATCAGTTACGATTGGGACAGAAACTGGACCTTCGATGCCAGTATTCTAGATCTAGGATTTGTATATCACAGTAATGATGTAAAACGATATACTGCAGCTGGAGACTATGTGCTGGATGGCGTGGAATTTATATTCCCACCCTTGAGCGACGGACAAAGGACCTTGGACTATTATCGGAACCTGACAGACGACCTAGACGCTTCAATTCCTAGAGATACTATATCTAATGGATATATACAACTGCGTCCAACAAAGATCAATGCTGCGCTATCCTATGGTTTTGGAACCTTTGGAGAAGGTGAGGAATGTAATTGTCTCAATAAGGGAAGCACCCGCTTTAGAGAGCGACTGGGGTTGCAATTCTTTAGTGTGATCAGACCGCGTAGACCACATATGGCGCTTTCTGCTTTCTATTATCGCAGACTTACCGGTTTTTTATCGGCCAAGGTCGCTTATACGGTCGATGAATATTCAGCCAGCAATTTAGGAGGTGGTTTTGCTGCGGATATTGGCCCCGTTAACTTCTATTTTACAGTCGATAACATTTTGAGATATGGCAATGTTGCAAGGGCAAAAAATGTATCTTTGCAAGTAGGGCTAAATCTTAAATTATCTTCTGAATGAAACTACGATTTCTCGTACTGATCGCGGCAATTCTTTTCAGCTCGCTCAGCAGTGCGCAAAAAAGCATTCACGACTATCATTACATCTTTGTTCCCGATCAGTTTGAATTCCTAAAAGGAAAAGATCAATACCAGGTGAATTCCTTGGTGCGATTCTTATTTAAAAAGCACGGCTTTAACGCCTATATCGGAGATGAGCTGCCGCTGGCACTAAAGAAGCAGCCTTGTAAAGGACTTTATGCCGATGTGCAAGGAATAGAGAATTTTATGCATACCAAGGTGCAGATCAGTATTAAGGATTGCTACGGAGAAGTACTATTCACCTCCCCAGAAGGGAAGAGCAAGGACAAGAACTATCGCAAGGCCTATCACGGAGCAGTTAGAGAAGCCTTTGAAGCCATCGCGGCCTTGAACGTAAAACAACTGCCTTTATCTGTGCTAGAAGACACGGTGGAGCAGCCAGACGAGGAGGAAACTGAGGTTGAAACTGAAGAGGCGGCAGAAGTTGAAGTTGAAGTCCAAGAGGAGGCGCCAGTAGCTATCGAGCTACAAGGTGAGCTTGATGCGGAGGTGATAGAAGCCGTTAAGGTGATTCATTTGGTTTATAAAGACTACGAACTGATCAAAAAAGGTCGTGTTTATCAGGTGCTGTATAAAGGCGAGCAGATCGGTACGGCAGAACCTACTCAAGAAGCGAACGTTTACAAAGTAAATACAACGCAATTCACCGGAATGGGCTACGAAGGCAATAAGGCCTTTAGACTGGAACGAGCCATAGAAGGGCTGGAGCAGACCATCAGCATGTTGTTCAAACCAAAACAGTAGGTAATGTCAAAACTCGGAATTATATGTGCAGTTTTTTTGAGTTTCCTTTTTATCGCCTGTGACGAAAAGGATGCCAAGTCAGAAAAAGACACCGCAACATCGGCAGTAAAAAAAGAGAAAGATCAAGCCAAAGAAGCTAGAAAGGGACTCTTTGAGCTATTGCCCTCAAGTGAAACTGGAATCGACTTTGCCAATACCTTGGTAGACGATGTATCCACCATGGAGAACCTCTTTAATTTTGACTATTTCTACAATGGGGCAGGAGTGGCTGTCGCCGACTTTGACAACGACGGGCTGCAAGATCTTTTCTTTGCCGGAAATCAGCAACCCAATAAGCTCTATAAGAACCTTGGCGGACTAAAGTTTGAAGACCTAAGCGAGAAAGCAGGTATAAACAAAGGGAAGGTTTGGGCAAACGGAGTTACCGTTGCAGATGTGAATCAAGATGGTCTTTTAGACATTTATGTGAGTCAAGGAGGGCCAAAACAAAGGCAAGATCGTCAGAATCTACTCTTTATCAACCAAGGAGATTTTAAGTTCCAAGAGTCGGCCGTGGCTTATGGCCTTAACGATAACGGGATCAGCACCCAAGCGGTATTCTTTGATTACGACAAAGACGGAGACCTAGATTGTGTAGTCTCTAACGAGAATGAATTTTACGGCTTGGATCCGCAGCGATTCTACGCGACCATAGATAAGAGTAAGGAGAATTTGTATAACAGCAGCACTCACCTATACCGCAACGACGGTGGTAAATTCACAGATGTTAGCGATCGAGCTGGAGTACTGACCGCCTCATTTGGTTTAGGAGTTAGTGTAAGCGACATCAATCAAGACGGTTGGCTAGATATCTACATTGCCAACGATTATTATGTGCCAGACGCGCTTTATATCAATCAAGGTAATGGGACCTTTAAAAACCAAGTTAAGGAGACCACCAAGCAGGTATCTTTTTACGGAATGGGGGTTGATATAGACGACCTGAACAACGACGGCCTGAAGGATATTTTTGTGCTCGATATGGCCTCTAGTGATCATATCCGTTCCAAGACATTGATGGCCTCTATGAACGAGGCGCGTTTTTCACTTTTGGTGGACACTTACGACATGCCGTATCAGTACATGTACAACAGCGTACAGCTCAATCAGGGCGATGCGAAGTTTATAAACGTGGCCCAGCAAACCAAAATGGCCAAGACCGATTGGTCATGGGCAGGGCTTATAACCGATTACGATCTGGATGGTAACAAAGACGTCTATGTGACCAACGGTTACAGACGCTACGCTTTAGACAATGATCTGCGCAGACAGGTTGCAGAAGTGCAACAGGCCTATGCGGGGCAGGTACCCGTGGAGATCAAGAAACAGCTTTACGATGCTATGCCGTCAGAAAAGCTATCGAACATCATGTTCTGGAACAAGGGTGAACTGGCCTTTGAGAATCAAGCATACAATTGGGGCTTGGCCAATCCGTCCTTCTCGAACGGTGCTATCTATGCCGATCTAGACAACGATGGCGACTTGGAATTGGTGGTGAACAACATCGACGAGACGGCCTTTGTTTATAAGAATACAGCTGTAGAGCGAGGACTGAACAACTTTATCAGTGTGGAGACCCAAGGGCTGCTCTCTGAGGCTTTCCCTCAGGTGTATCTCACACAGGAAAATGGTAACACGCAACTTATAGAGGCAAAGCGTGTTCGAGGTTATCTTTCTGCAACAACACAAACGGCGACTTTTGGGATAGGGCAGGACGCTACTGCCGCGGAGGTTAAAGTAGTTTGGCCCAGTGGAAAGCAAGAGGTTCGCAAAAATGTAGCGGCCAACAGTAAATTGACTTTTAAAGAATCCGAAGCAACAGAAGCTGCAGGGAATATGAAAACCCCGCCAGCCATGATCAAAGCTTCCGCATCGAATTACGGCCTGGATTTCTCGCATCAAGAGAACGATTATAACGATTTTAGTCTGGAAGTGCTTTTGCCGTATAAGCAATCTACTATGGGTCCTTTTATAGCTACTGCGGATGTTAACGGCGATGGTTTGGAGGATGTTTTTGTCGGAGGCGCTGCAGGACAGGCGGGCCAACTTTTTAAACAAACTGCTACAGGTTTTAGTCGTGTACGTGTTCCGGCTTTTACAACCGATGCCGGATCTGAAGACCTCAAGGCGATCTTTTTTGATGCAGACAGCGACCAAGACCTTGACCTTTATGTGGTCAGCGGAGGCAACGCCTTTGCACAAGGTTCTAAAAGGTATGCAGATCGCTTGTATCTCAACGACGGTAAGGGCGGTTTTTCTAAAAGTGTAGACTCCGGATTAGATGGATTGACCCACAGCGGGCAAGCTGTTGCTGCATTGGATTATGACAAAGACGGCGATATGGATCTGCTAGTTGGCAACCGCTTGATGCCACAGCATTATCCGCAAGCGGCTCCGAGTTATTTGCTCAATAATGATGGGGCAGGGCATTTCACCCCTGCAGACAATAGTAGCTTTTCGGCGGCGGCCGGTCTAGGCTTGGTCAATGATATTCTGGTCACAGATTTCGATGCCGATGGTTGGTCCGATCTGATCATTGCTGTAGAATGGGATGCTGTAAAGATGTTTAGAAACAATCAAGGTGTATTTGAACCCTACACTGCTGTAGCAGGTTTGGACCAAAACAAGGGTTGGTGGTTCTCTGTTAGTGAAACAGACATCAACGCAGATGGAAAACCAGATTATATCTTGGGTAACCTCGGCGTGAATAGTAAATACAAAGCTACCAACGAGAGCCCGCTAAAAGTATATGGACACGATTTTGACGATAATGGCACTTTTGATCTGGTTTTGAGTTCCAAGTATAACGGTAGAGACGTACCCGTTCGCGGTAGGGAGTGTTCTTCTCAGCAAATGCCTTTCATTGCTCAGAAATTCGAGACCTATGCGTCATTTGCCAATGCGTCCTTGCAGGATATCTACGGTGCTAAGCTTAATGATGCCTATCAGCGAGAGGTGAATCAATTTCACTCCATGGTTTTGCTAAGCACGAGTTCTGGAACTTATAAACTTGAAGAATTGCCGGCCTTTGCACAAACTGCTCCAATACTTGGAGGTGTTTCACTCGATCTAAACGGTGACGATCAAACGGAATTCATCGCTGTCGGGAATATTTACAATACGGAGGTAGAAACACCGCGTATGGATATGGGAACCGGGCTTATCATTCAGTCTCAAAACGGGGCAATGAAAACCTTGGCTGGGCCAGCAGCCTTCTATGTAGAAGGAGATGCTAAATCTATAAAAACGGTGAATCACAAAGGCAGTGGTAAAACCTTGATCCTGGTAGGGAGAAATAATGCTTCTATGGCGGTTTACGAATATTCAGGATCCTAGATCAGAACTCGTATTTGTCTTTCCACAATTGACTTAGGTATTCCTTGAGCGCTCTTTCGCGTTTGTTGTTTCCCGGCCTGTAGAAATTGAAGTCGCTAAGTTCTTCTGGTAAGAATTGATGCGGCACAAAATTGCCTTCGTAATTATGCGCGTATTGATAACCTTCTGAATACCCTAGTTCTTTCATGAGCTTGGTTGGGGCATTGCGAATAGATAGCGGAACAGAGAGGTCTCCTTGATTTCTAACAGCTTGTTGTGCTTCATTTATGGCTACATAAGAGGCATTGCTCTTGGCTGAGGTTGCCAAATAGATCGCGCATTGTGAGAGTATGATACGAGCTTCAGGGTAACCGATCACCGTTACGGCTTGAAATGTATTGTTGGCGACCATCAAAGCCTGAGGATTGGCATTGCCAATATCTTCAGAAGCTAGGATAAGCATTCTGCGTGCGATGAATTTAACATCCTCACCACCTTCTATCATTCTCGCTAACCAATAGACGGCGGCGTTAGGGTCGCTACCTCTTATCGATTTAATAAAAGCTGAAACGATGTCGTAATGCTGTTCGCCGGTTTTGTCATAGCGAACTACATTCTGTTGCACCTTTTGGGTTACAAGATCATCGGTGATCACTATTGGCTCTGTGGTGGCAGTGGCCACGACCAATTCGAGTATGTTGAGTAACTTTCTGGCATCACCTCCAGAAATGCGCATCATAGCCTCTGTTTCCTGCAGTTTTATCTTTTTTTGACTAAGTATATCGTCTTGAGCTATTGCACGCTTTAAAAGCGCTTCTAAATCGTTTTTAGAGAAAGCATTCAGCACATAGACCTGACAACGCGATAAAAGGGCCGGAATTACTTCGAAACTCGGATTCTCTGTTGTGGCACCAATGAGTGTGACCCATCCTTTCTCCACAGCCTCCAAAAGTGAATCTTGTTGTGATTTACTGAAACGATGGATCTCGTCTATAAAGAGCAGCGGATTTTTAGTCGTGAATAGGCCGTCTTCTTTTTTTGCTCTTGCGATTACCTCACGAACATCTTTAACGCCGCTACTTATTGCACTCAGCTTAAAAAAAGGACGTTCAACAGTATTGGCAATTATGGTGGCCAAGGTAGTCTTTCCAGTTCCGGGTGGTCCCCAAAGGATCAACGATGGTAGCACTCCCTGCTTAATCTGATTGGTCAGCGCCCCATCTGGTCCAACCAAATGTTGCTGACTAATATAGTCCTCCAGCGTTCTGGGTCTAATGCGTTCTGCCAAGGGTGCATTCATGCTTTAAAAATACGTTTTAGTTCAAGAAGTGACAATTTAGCAGCAGGGAATTCATGGCTAAATTTTTGATACTTTAGGAGTATGCGACAAATAGAGTATCCTTCTGTATTTGAATTCCGGCGGATAGCCATTGCTGTAGGTCTTGTTATGCTTTTGTGGATAGCCCTTTGGGCAGACCTGCGCTTTGACTTGAATCTGAGAAGCTTGGGTGTGTACCCAAGAACTGCAGAAGGATTGAAAGGGATCTTCTTGACACCTTTTATCCATAAAGACCTCAGCCACTTGACCAACAATAGTATTTCGTTGGTAGCACTGCTGTGGTTCTTATTCTATTTCTACCCTAAGGCTGCATGGAAAGTCTTATTCTGGGGTATTGTACTGTCTGGTTTAGGCACTTGGCTAATAGGGCGCCCTGCATTTCATATAGGGGCGAGCGGTGTAGTGTATATGCTGGTGAGTTTCTTGTTCTTTAAAGGGGTCTTTAGCGGCTACTACAGGCTTATCGCACTTTCTTTGATAGTAGTGTTCTTATATGGTGGATTGTTGTGGTATGTATTCCCGATCGACCCCAAGATTTCGTGGGAAGGGCATTTGTCTGGATTCTTTGTGGGCTTTGTCTTTGCCGGATTCGTCAAAAGTGGGGTAGTACGAGATTATCATTATCCTTGGGAACATCCAGAGTTTGATCCCACTAAGGATCCTTTTATGAGACGCTTTGACGAGCAGGGTAATTTTGTTCCCGATGAACCTGAGTCAATAGAAGAGGAGGTAGAAGCTGCTGAAAAGATTCAGGTCAACTACAATTATAAACCATCCGAAGATAAAAGTGCTAATTAGGCCAATCGCTGTCGTTGCGCTTCGAACAAGATCACTGCGCTAGCTACTGCCACATTGAGTGAATCGACCTCTTCTGCAATAGGGATATGAACTTGCGTGTCTACCATTTTCAATACAGAGGGGTTGATCCCTTTACCTTCTGATCCCATAATAAGTGCAAAACCACCTTTTAGGTCCGTGTCATACACAGATTGATCTCCTTTCTCGGTAGCTGCGATGATAGGAATGCCTTCTGCCTGAAAGTGGAAAAGCGCATCTTTTATATGATCTACCTTACAGATTGGAATTTTGAATAAAGTACCTGCAGAGGTTTTAACAGCGTCAGCATTTACAGGAGCACCTCCCTTTTTCTGGATGACAATTCCATTGACCCCTGCGGCCACTGCAGATCTTATAATAGCGCCAAAATTACGAACATCACTGATCTGGTCTAGTAGTAGAAATAGGGGAGCCTTTTCGTTAGAAGTAGCGTTTGCAATCATTGTTTCGAGGCTCACAAAACTCACCGGGGCAATATTGGCGACTATGCCTTGATGATTACGTCCTTTAGCTAGCTTTTGAAGTTTCTCCATCGGCACGTAAGAAATCGTAGCGCCCTGTTTTGCACATTCGTTTAGTAGTGCTTTAACTTTTGGATGCTGCTGATTGGATTGTGCGAATACCTTGGCAATGCTCATCTCTGCATTCAAAGCTTCTTCTAAAGCGTGTATTCCGTAAATTCTACTGACTTGTTCTTCCATAGGGCAAAAATAAAAAAGCTGCCTCGAAAGGCAGCTTTTTCTATATAATAAGTGAGAATCTTATTGTTTAGTGAGCGTAGCGAATACTGCTCTAGGAGCTTCACCACAGTCGCTGTCTGAGTTATCAGTAAAGCGGATGATGAATACTGAATCATCTCCAGTAGTGTACTCTCCTAATGCACCGTCAGGTGATGGTCCAATAGTTAGACCAGAAGAACACTGTAGTCCAGAGTTCTGTCCTGGTGGAATCACAACTGTGTTACAGATGAACTGCATTGCGAAATCAACAGGATCCTGACCTACACCAGCGTCTGGAAGGTACACGTAGTCGAAAGCACGATCTACAGAAGTACCACCTTCTGGGAAGTACAACTCAACGATTCCACCTTCTTCAAATACGTTGAAGTCAAGTACACCTGGTACACCGTTAGTAATTTGGTATGGTCCAAGGAACTCTTCTTCACCTACAGGACATACTACAGGAGTAACATACTGGAATGGAGAAGCAAAGAATCCACCAGTGATGATACCACCAGCGTTGTTTACAGAGAATGTACGACCGTCAGTAAGGTTCAACGCGAAACGAGTAGTGAAAGTATCACCACCGAAAATAGCGTCTGGCTCAAGACCAACAGCAGCTAGCATTTCAGTAAGAGTCAAGGTGTAAGTAGTTCTTGGAAGTCCAAATGGACCTGGAGAGAACTCACTTGCAGGAATGTTACGGATAAATACTTCCTCGGTAGTTGCAGCAGAAGAATCACCTTCGTCAGCAGAACCGTCCGCAAAAGTCAAGTATGCGTCAACACTTTCTAAAAGTGCACCACCTTGGTTATCTTGCTCTTCGATTTCAACAGAGAAGACAGCGTCAGTAGAACCTAAAGGAAGTTCGTTAGACGTAATGGCGATAGTTCTAAGAACCGCACCAGACGTCACACCGTCAAATACCTGATCAATCGTATTGTTTGAGTCTTGCTCACAAGAAGTTGTACCCATAACGAGTACAGCTCCTAGTGCGGCAAATTTTAATAGATTTTTCATTCTTATCAATTTTTTTTCAATTAGTTAGCAGGAGGGAAAGCAGGCCCAGCAGGCTGAGTATCCCAGAATACCTGAGTATTGTTGTCTTGTCTCTGCGTAATGTTTGGATTCGCAATAACCTCAACAGATGGATACAAGAAAGTTCTTGGGAATACACCTGGGTTTGGATCAAGGTTAGGGAATACAGTAGTTGGATATCCTGTTCTTCTGTAGAAGTTGTAAGAATCCGCACCACCACCATACATGGTTACGAAGAATTGCTCAGCTAGAGCGTTCCAAGAATCATCTGAAGTATCAGTGATCAAAGCAGCTTTAGCAGCGATAAAGTCAGATACAGTAGTTGCGTCTGGCTCGAAAGAAGTGTCACGAGTAGTATCCAATTCTCCGAAAGACTGAACTTTTGCGATAGACTTAGTAAGACCAGCTTCTACGAATCCGGCAGCAGCTCCAGGAGAACCACCAGCAAGAGCTACTTCAGCTCTCCAGAAATCTACGTAAGAAGCAAGGATGATAGGCTCGATACCAGCTCCAAGTCCACCAACATCTTGGTTAAGACCATTGAAACGGTTGTCATCGAATAAACCACCAGCTGGATATACACCTACAGCAGTACGTGTAAAGTTGTCTGGAGGAGTTCCTTCATCGTTACCGTGAGAACGTCCCCAGTAACCATCTTCTAAGAAACAAGCTGGAATTCCAAGAGCAGCGTATTGTGCTGGAGGAGTCTGAAGAGAACACTGAAGTGTCTCACCGTTTCCTGCAGGGTCACAAGATGCACCAGGAGTACAATCAACCTGACGGAAGAAGTAGTAACGGATACGTGGATCATCATCAGAACCGTCAGTCTTATCAGCTTCTTGCATAGTCCAGATCAACCAGTTTGACTGATAGATGTTGGCACCAGAAGTTGTATAGTCTGCATTATAGTCTGGGTGACGAGTGTTAGGGTTTAGCAACTGAGTTCCGTACTTGAATTCGAAATCAAGAGAAGAATCGTTGATAAAGTTTCCAGTCGATACGATAGCGTTGAATTCAGAAATGTTTCCTGTAGTCAAAGCGTGACGCATGATCAATGTGTTTACCATTGCAACCCAAGCGTCAGTATCTCCTCCGTAGAAGAAATCTGTAGCAGTACCTACACTAGCTCCAGCGAAGTAAGCTTTAGCCTCATCCAACATAGCGCGAGCAGCAGCGTAAACTGAAGCATCGTCGTCTAGCATTGGGTTAGGGAACTCATCTGGATTAAGTGCTTCACTGAAAGGAATATCACCTAAGAAGTCTACTAGCATCATCAAAGTGTGCGCTTGTAGAGCCTTAGAAACACCTAAGTGGAACTCTAGACCACCACCATCAGCTTCGTTTTGAGCTTCGATGATGTTGATGTTCGCGAAGATGCTACTGTAAGAACGACTCCATACACCGTCAAAGGTAGAAGAGTTGTAGTTAGCGAAGTAGTCACGTCCGAACATGTAGTCGATACGAGTCAATTCTGCACCACGATCGTTGAAAGTGATAGCATTTGTTACGTAAGCACGCTGAATGGTGTTAAGTAACAGATCCGGGTCTGCCTGTTCTGGCGAGATTGCGTTCGGACTTACAAGTTGTTCCAACTCGGTCGTCTCACAAGAGTAGAACAAGGTCCCACTCGAGATTAACGCAAGTAAAAAGATTTTATAGATTGTTTTCATAACTAAATTAAGAGATTATAATTAGAATGATGCTTTAATACTCAAACCGTATCTTCTTGATGAAGGACCGTTGATGTAGTCAAATCCACGTCCGTTACCAATACCAACACCAGCTACGTTAGGATCGAAGTTCGCTCCGTCAGGTGTGTTGTAAGCATCATACCAAAGGTTGAATCCACTTGCTGTTACTGATAGTGAACCAAATGGTGTTTTTTCTAGCCATTTCTTTGGAACTGAGTATCCGAAAGAAACTTCTTGCAAACGAATAACAGAAGCATCGTAAACCTGCAGTTCTTTTGGTCCGAACAATACGTTCGAGAAGTAGTACTGCGAGTTGTTGATCTGGATTTCGTTTGGCTGTCCTGTAGATTGGCTAACACCTGGTAAAATAAAGGTATTTGCACGATCCTCAGTTTCAACGATCAAACCACGTCCAAGCAATACTGCGATAGTAGAAGATGCGATATCTCCACCTTTAGTATGGCTGAATTGGAATCCTAGGTTGAAGTTCTTGTAAGACAAGGTGTTGATAAAGTTCATTACGTAATCCGGGTTCGGGTTACCAATGATAGGAGTAATCTGACGACCGTCGTCAAGTACAACTTGATCTTCAGTTACATAGTTACCAGCACTGTTTACTACGAAGTTTCCAGCGTCATCACGTAGAATACGAGTACCAACGATCACACCTAATTGCTCTCCGCGGATAGCGGCGTTAGCACCTAGGAAAGCAGCAGTAGAACCAGCGAAAAGAATTTGATCTTCTTCTTGCTCAGTTACGATTTGCTCACTCTGTGTGAAGTTAACACGAGAATTCCAGTTGAATCCGTCTTCTTTATCACTCTTAAATAAGTCTACGCTTAAGTCAACTTCCCATCCGTCACCTTCAACTTTACCAATGTTATCCTGAGTCTGAGTAAATCCAGAAGAAGGAGCCAATGGCTTAAATACGATAAGGTCTTCGGTAGAACGGTCGAAGTATGAAACGTTCAAGTTAACACGGTTGTTCAAGAAACGAGAGTCAAAACCAACTTCGAATTCTGAGATAAGTTCAGGCTTCAAGTCTGGGTTTGCACGGAATCCGCTGATCGCGTTAGTTGTAACAGGTCCGTTAGCACCACCGTTTACGTTGATGGCAAGGTTCAAGTTCTGTACTGTTGGGAATCCAGTTGGGAATCCAGCAGAAGTACCAAGACCTGCACGTAACTTCAAGTAGTTAAGTCCCCATTCAGATGAACGAATAGAAGGGAATGCAGCAGTTGGTAGGAACGATGCAGAGATCGATGGGTAGAACTGATTGTTGTTTTCTGTTGGTAAGTTAGAAACCCAGTCATTACGAGCAGAAAGCGTTAAGAACGCCCAGTCGCTGTAGTCAAGAGAAGTTTCAGCAAATACACCAACAATGTTTCTGAAAGATGTATTCTGGATTGGAGTCTGAGTCAAGAAGTTGAAGTGACGAAGAACGCCAAATACAATTTGTCCGTCAGACTGAACACCTTGCTGATCGAAGTTTCTTGAACGGCTAGTTGCACCAGCTGTAAAAGTAATTCCGATATCGTCAGTGATGTCATAGTCACCACTCAATGTCAAGTAGTGATCCCAGATACGTACGTTGTTGTCCCAAGTGATGTACTGACCAAAGATTGCTTGGTTGAAGTTTACACCATTCTTGTTAGAGTACTGTGTGTTACGCTCGTTGTAGAAGTCAACACCAGCACGATATAGTAAGTTCAAGTTGTCGCTAAAGTCATACTGAAGTTGAGCAGTACCGAATACACGGTTTGTCAACTGAGTAGAACCAGCGTTCTCAACAGTCCAGCGTGGGTTGATGATATCGTTACCGTTACGGTAGTAGATAGATCCACCGGTTTCTGGAATAGTGTAAGGAAGTCCCATCAAGTCTACAGAACGCGGAGTAAAGAATACGTTCGCGAAAGTAGAGAAACCTAAAGTACCGTTACCACGAGAGGCCGCTACTGGAGGAGATGCAACTTGGTTACGAGAGAAATTCAAAGTAGCAGATACTGTGAAGTTGTTAGTAAGCTGTGCGCGTCCACCAACTGCAAGAGTATTTCTGCGAATGTTGTTTCCTGGTGTAAATCCTGTTTCATCAAGGTGACCGTAGTTAACGTTGTAAGCAAGCTTACCATCGTCAGAGTTACCACGGATGTTGATAGAAGTATTTACTACATCACCAGTACGGAAGAAGTTCTCAACACTGTTGTAAGGTCTCCACTCGTAACGTACACCAGCAAAACGATTTCTCAATTCGTTGTCACCACCGTTAAGGTTGTTCAAGAATGCAGAAGAATCGTAAGGGTGACGCAATGTTCCTTGAGCGTCGATCAAACCAGCTGGGTCATTCAAGTATCCGTCAACACCATCAGCGTTGAAAGAAGGACCCCAGTTAGAGAAGAACCATCCGAAAGATTGGTCGAAACCGTTTCCGTATTTGTCTTGGTAATCAGGTAGAGAAGCAATTTCGTTTACGAAGAACGATTGGCTAACTGTGATTTCGGTCTTCTTAGCTGATTTGTTTGCTCCACCGCCACCAGACTTGGTAGTAATTACAATTACCCCGTTACGTCCAGCTGTACCGTAAAGTGTTGCTGCTGCAAGACCTTTAAGTACGTTTACGCTTTCGATGTTATTTGGATCTAAGTCTAGGAAACGAGAAGAACCGACGTTACCGTTAAGGAAGTTACCTTGGGCGTTAGTATCACTTGAGAATGGTACACCATCTACAATGAATAATGCCTGGTTACTACCGGTAATCGAATTGTATCCTCGAATTACTACGTTAGTTGCAGATCCAGAAGTACCACTCTGAGAAGTGATCTGTACCCCAGATGCTTTACCAGAAAGCACACGAGCAACGTCACCTTCTGTACGTTGTTCGATATCTGCTGATTCAACAGTACTTACCGCATAACCTAGGGCCTTAGCCTCACGCTTGATACCTTGGGCAACTACCAATACTTCTTCAAGCTCGGTCCCTGGTACCATTTGTACGTTTACAGTAGATGTACTTGCAGTTACTGCGATTTCCTGTTGAGTAAAACCTACGTAACTGTAGACAAGCGTCTGTCCAACTGATGCTCCGATGCTATAATTACCATCAAAGTCAGATTGAGTTCCAGTCGCGGTGCCTTTTACAATAATGTTAACCCCAGGTAATGGTAAACCGGTATCATCGGTCACGTTACCCGTGATTGTTTTGTCTTGTGCGAACGTCAGTTGCACTACAAACGCCATGAATAGCGTTAAAATTCCACTAAACTTTGTTCTCATTTTTATAATTTATTTGAATTAGCCAATGCCAAAAATCACAATAAAAAGTTAATTACACAAGTTTTTATACTTAAAATTTACTTTTTTTTAAGGTTATTGTTACCCTTGTGTTAAGGGGGTTTTCCTAAAAATTTGAGCGTAAACTGAGGTGTATTTTCGTGTTCGAAAATGAGAAGGGAAGAGCACCTGTTTTTCCGTTTGCAATATTGATCTTAAAAACCCCTGCTTTAGATAAAAATCCGAGTCCAATTCCAAAACTTATCAATTCTTCCTGGGTCTGATTGAGCTCATTTTCCAAATATCCAACATCTGCTATGCTGTGAACATAGAGTCCTGGGTTGATTAAATAGCGGTATTCAGTATTGAGAACCGAATACAGCTGGGCGTCAATGCTGTTCTCGTCAAAGCCTCGTATAGAGGTGATCCCTCCAAAGCGCATGAGTTCGTTGGTGAGGTAGTTGTCGCTAATAAGGGTCTCTGTGGTATTTCTTATAAATACCGAATTGTTTTCATTGAGTTCAAAGATATAGAAGCCGTCAAAGCTCACCTTGACTTGATCACTGGTCATGGCGGCGCTCCTGTTTCCAAATTGACCCTTGAGTTCCCAGCGCGTCTTGTTCGGAAAGAGCAGGCTGGGTTGTGGGATCTGATATTGCAGTCCGACCAAAACAAAGTCAGAGGTGTAGTCTGCAATTGTGGCGGCGGTAAGGGAGTCGTCTAGTAAGTTGTTGGATTCGTAATGGGTGTAGCCTGCAAGTGCTCGTAACCTTGGGTTGATCTGATAGTGTAGTTGTGCTTTCTGTTCAACGGTGACAAAACTTGAATCGCGTTTAAAGATGTAGAGTTCTAAATCTACTCCCAAGGGCGTCTTGAATAAATAAGGTAAGGAGGTGGCTACTCTAAAGTTCTGCTGATCGCGGCCGTCGCTTTTGTAATTGAGTCTAATCTCCTCTCCAAAATTCAAGTTGTTGCGAAGTTCCAGGTCTAGGTATCCGTTAAAGATGATCTTGGAGTCTGATTCGCTATTGGCGAAACCTAAGATCCCGTCAAAGCTATTGCTCGATCTCTTTTTGAGATAAAGGTAAACTTCTGTACTGTCTGGACGGAACAGCACTTCCGGTGCTTTGGAACTAGTCACAAATGGCAAGCTCTCAATTGCCTCGTAATTCTTGAGGAGTTTTCTCTTGTCAAAGACCCCTCCGGTTTTGATCCCTGCGAAATACTTGAGGTAGGATCTTGGGAATTTCTCATAACCCTTGATTACGATCTTGTCTAAAGTTCTGCTTGTGCCGGAGCTGACGCTCAAGGTGCCGGTCATAGTTTGTGGATCTTCCAGATCGAGATCTACCAGTTGAACAGTTGCAAAGGCATTGCCCAAACTGTTTTGGTAGTCGGTTAGCATTTGCATGCCTGTTTCCAGATCTTCAAAGGCTAGTGTTATCAATGTATCGCTTACGGCCGGGAAAAGACGTTTGAGATCTTTTATGGGTATGCCAGAAAAGCTGTGGTTTATTTTGAGGGTAGTGATCTGTTCTCCTAAGTTGTAGGTTGCGACAAAGATCGAGTCAGTCTTTGCTATAGGGGCTTGGTAGTTTAGATTGATGTAGCCGGATTTTCTGAGATAGCTTGCGGCTGTATCCGCAGCAGAGGACATGCTGGCCAAGTCTGGGTAAGTTAACTGGTTGAAGAGGGATTTGACTTGCTCTGTTTCGGGCTCCGGACTGACCTCTAGCTCCAATGTAAAATTCTGGGCTGTAGCCAATCCGCAGTATAGTATATATATATTAAGGTATAAAGCGCGCTTTAAAAATCGGTTCAAAATGCCTCGGATTATCTCTGTAAATCTAACGCAAGTGAAGGTTTTTTCATATAAATAGGGTCGCCAAATTATAAGGATTTGAAAATTACAGAGTATACGTTTGAATACTAGAATTTTATTTCTACCTTTGCATGCCCTTAAAAAGGGCCTTTTAGATTTTAAAAAAGTATAACAAAGGATTTTATGCCAACAATTTCACAATTAGTACGAAAAGGAAGATCCAAAATAACCAAGAAGAGCAAATCGGCTGCTTTGGATTCGTGCCCTCAAAGAAGAGGGGTATGTACTCGTGTGTACACTACCACACCTAAGAAACCTAACTCAGCGATGAGAAAGGTTGCTCGTGTGCGTCTTACCAACGGTAAGGAAGTGAACGCCTACATCCCTGGAGAAGGACACAATCTACAAGAACACTCGATAGTATTGGTTAGAGGAGGAAGGGTAAAAGATTTGCCGGGAGTTCGTTATCACATTGTACGTGGGGCACTTGACACCGCTGGTGTTGAAGGCCGTCTACAACGTAGATCGAAGTACGGAGCGAAACGCCCAAAGAAGTAAATTAACACCCGTTAAAGCGAAGACATGAGAAAAAGACAAGCAAAAAAACGTCCGCTTTTACCAGATCCAAAGTTTAATGATCAATTGGTTACACGTTTTGTGAACAATTTGATGTGGGACGGTAAAAAGTCAGTGGCGTTCAAGATATTCTACGACGCGATCGACATCGTTGACGAGAAAAAACAAGACGACGAAAAAACGGCTCTTGAGCTTTGGAAGGATGCTCTTTCAAACGTTATGCCTCACGTAGAGGTGCGTAGCCGTCGAGTGGGAGGAGCTACATTCCAGATCCCAATGCAAATCAGACCAGACCGTAAGGTTTCTACAGCTATGAAGTGGTTGATTCTTTATGCGCGTAAGCGTAATGAGAAGTCAATGGCTCAGAAATTGGCTGCAGAGATCCTAGCTGCGGCTAAGGAAGAAGGAGCTGCTGTTAAGAAGCGCGTTGATACGCACAAGATGGCAGAAGCAAACAAAGCATTCTCACACTTTAGATTCTAAGAAATAAAATGGCAAGAGATTTAAAATTCACTAGAAATATCGGGATCGCCGCTCACATTGATGCGGGTAAAACCACTACGACTGAGCGTATCCTATACTATACCGGTGTTAGTCACAAGATTGGTGAGGTACACGATGGTGCTGCAACCATGGACTGGATGGAGCAAGAGCAGGAGCGTGGTATTACAATTACCTCTGCTGCAACCACTTGTACTTGGAATTTCCCACTTGAGAACGGGAAGCCAACTCCAGATACTAAGGGCTACCACTTCAACATCATCGATACTCCTGGTCACGTTGACTTTACTGTAGAGGTAAACCGTTCTTTACGTGTACTTGACGGCTTGGTATTCTTGTTCTCTGCGGTAGACGGAGTTGAGCCTCAATCTGAGACCAACTGGCGTTTAGCAGACAACTACAAAGTACCACGTATCGGTTTTGTAAACAAGATGGACCGTCAAGGGTCAAACTTTATGGCGGTATGTCAGCAGGTAAAAGACATGTTGAAGTCTAACGCAGTGCCAATTGTAATGAACATTGGTGATGAGGCAGACTTTAAAGGTATCGTTGACCTTGTAAAGAACCGCGCCATTATCTGGCACGATGAAACACAAGGATCTACTTTTGACGTAGTGGACATTCCAGAAGAATTGAAAGAAGAGGCTGCTATGTTGCGCGGACAACTTATTGAAGAAGTTGCTGCTTACGACGAGAACCTTTTGGAGAAATTCATGGAAGACGAAAACTCCATTACTGAAGAAGAAGTTCACGCTGCACTACGTGCTGCTGTAATGGATATGAGTATCATTCCAATGATCTGTGGATCAGCATTTAAGAACAAAGGTGTTCAGTTCCTATTGGACGCTGTTTGTCGTTACTTGCCTTCTCCAACAGACAAAGAAGGTATTGTAGGGATGAACCCTGATACTGATAAAGAAGAAATTCGCAAGCCTGATGTTAAGGAGCCGTTTGCGGCCCTTGCCTTTAAGATCGCTACCGATCCTTTCGTAGGTCGTTTGGCATTCTTTAGAGCTTATTCAGGACGTTTGGATGCAGGTTCTTACGTATTGAACAACCGTTCTGGTAAGAAAGAGCGTATCTCTCGTATTTACCAAATGCACTCGAACAAGCAGAACGCTATCGAATATATTGAAGCTGGTGATATTGGAGCAGCTGTTGGATTTAAGGACATCAAAACTGGTGATACCCTATCTGACGAGAAAAACCCAATCGTACTAGAAAGTATGGACTTCCCAGATCCGGTAATCGGTATCGCGGTTGAGCCTAAGACTAAGGCAGACGTAGATAAACTAGGTATGGCCTTGTCTAAATTGGCAGAAGAGGATCCGACCTTTACAGTGCGTACTGATGAGGCTTCAGGTCAAACCATTATCTCTGGTATGGGTGAGCTTCACTTGGATATCATTGTAGATCGTTTGAGACGTGAGTTCAAGGTTGAAGTAAACCAAGGACAGCCTCAGGTAGAGTACAAAGAAGCTATCACAGCGAAAGCAGATCACAGAGAGGTTTACAAGAAGCAATCTGGTGGTCGTGGTAAGTTCGCAGATATCGTATTTACTATGGAGCCTCTTGAGGACGAAACCAAAACTGGTCTTGAGTTTGTTAACGAGATCAAAGGTGGTAACGTACCAAAAGAATACGTTCCAGCTGTAGAGAAAGGTTTCAGAGAAGCTATGAAGAACGGTCCTTTGGCTGGTTTCGAAATGGATTCGATGAAAGTTACTTTAAAGGATGGATCTTTCCACCCGGTGGATTCGGATTCACTTTCTTTCGAATTGGCTGCAAAACTAGGTTACAAAGCTGCTGCTAAGGCTGCACGTGCTGTGATCCTAGAGCCGATCATGAAGTTGGAAGTAATTACTCCGGAAGAGAACATGGGTGATATTGTTGGAGACTTGAACCGTCGTCGCGGACAAGTAAACAACATGGGAGATCGCGCAGGAGCTAAGGTTGTTAAGGCCGAGGTGCCACTTTCTGAAATGTTTGGATACGTAACTACTTTGCGTACCCTATCTTCAGGTCGTGCGACTTCTACCATGGAATTCTCTCACTATGCAGAAACTCCTTCTAACATCTCAGAAGAAGTGATCGCTGCCGCTAGAGGAACTGCTAACGTATAATATTCAACAGATGAGTCAGAAAATAAGAATCAAACTTAAATCTTACGATCACAATTTGGTAGACAAATCTGCTGAAAAAATCGTAAAGACCGTAAAGAGTACCGGTGCTGTTGTAACTGGACCAATTCCATTACCAACACACAAGAAGATCTTTACTGTATTGCGTTCACCACACGTGAACAAGAAGTCACGCGAACAATTCCAATTGAGCTCTTACAAGCGTCTTTTGGACATCTATTCGTCTTCTTCTAAGACCATCGATGCTTTGATGAAACTTGAATTGCCAAGTGGAGTTGAAGTAGAGATCAAGGTGTAATGCACTACGAGCTTCCCAATTTGGCGGGAAGTGAACATGTCCCGAGCGGTTGTCGAGGGAAAAACGGAAAAAATACATTCAGGGTTGAAGGTATTTTGACCCTGAATTTTTTTGAAATAGGAAGCTAAAGGCTTCAAAATAAATAAGTAAATAACAATTAATAATTATGTCTGGGTTAATAGGAAAAAAGATAGGAATGACCAGCATCTTTGACGAGAACGGGAAGAACATCCCTTGTACCGTGATCGAAGCAGGTCCCTGTGTTGTTACCCAAGTCAGAACCACTGAGGTTGACGGGTATGAAGCTCTTCAACTTGGTTTCGATGACGCTAAAAAGGCAAACATGGCTGCCGCTGGGCACGCCAAGAAAGCTGGAACCGTTGCAAAACGTAAAGTCGCCGAATTCCAAGGATTTGAAGAGGAGTATAAACTAGGTGATACGATCACCGTAGAACACTTCGCAGAAGGAGAATTTGTTGATGTATCTGGTACATCAAAAGGAAAAGGATTCCAAGGGGTGGTAAAGCGCCACGGATTTGGCGGGGTTGGACAGGCCACTCACGGTCAACACAACCGACTACGTGCTCCTGGTTCTATTGGTGCGGCATCTTATCCTGCACGTGTATTCAAAGGAATGCGCATGGCAGGTCAGATGGGCAACGAGAAAGTAAAAGTTCAAAACTTGCGTGTATTGAAAGTAGTTCCTGAAAAGAATCTACTTGTTGTGAAAGGGTGTGTACCTGGACATAAGAACGCTTACGTAACCATTCAGAAATAATGAAAGTAGCAGTATTAGATAAGAACGGAAAAGAAACCGGAAGACAAGTAACCTTGTCTAAGGAGGTTTTCGCAGTAGAGGCTAATGAGCATGCTGTTTACTTAGATGTAAAGCAATACCTAGCAAATCAGCGTCAAGGGACTCACAAGTCTAAAGAGCGCGCTGAGATCGCAGGGTCTACTCGCAAGATCAAAAAGCAAAAAGGTACGGGTACTGCTCGTGCTGGTAGTATCAAATCTCCTGTATTTAAAGGAGGAGGTCGCATCTTCGGACCAAGACCGCGTAACTACGGCTTTAAATTGAATAAGAACCTGAAGCGTTTGGCTCGTAAGTCAGCTTTGACTATGAAGGCAAACGACAAGGCAATCCTAGTTGTAGAGGACTTCCAGATGGATGCTCCTAAGACTCAGGAATTCTCTCAAGTGATTAAGAATCTGGGACTTGAAAACAAAAAGTCTTTGTTCGTGTTGGGAGAGTCAAATAATAACCTATATTTGTCGTCTCGTAATTTAAAAGGTGCTGAAGTTATAACTAACTCAGAATTAAACACTTACAAAATTATGAATGCAAGTAGCGTAGTGTTATTTGAAGGTTCTTTGGAAGGAATTGAAACAAACTTAAGTAAATAAGAAGCGATGAGTGTCTTAATAAAACCCATTATTACGGAAAAGGCTACTGCAGCTGTAGAAGAATTAAACGTCTACGGATTTGAGGTAGCTCCGACGGCGAATAAGGTAGAAATTAAGAAGGCAGTCGAGGCTGCTTACGGCGTTTCTGTTACTAAAGTTCGCACAATAAATGTCCGCCCAGATCGACGTACTCGTTACACGCGTACAGGGATCCAAACTGGTAAAACAAATGCTTACAAGAAAGCACTTGTACAGGTGGCGGAAGGTGATACAATTGATTTTTACAGTAACATCTAGAATTTCTAGAAACTAAAACGACAATAATGTCAGTAAGAAAATTAAAGCCTGTCACCCCAGCGCAGCGATTTAGAGTAGTAAATGGTTTTGACGCCATTACTACTGACAAGCCGGAGAAAAGCCTATTGGCTCCGAAAAAACGTTCTGGGGGTAGAAACAGTCAAGGAAGAATGACCATGCGCTACAAAGGTGGTGGTCACAAGAGAAAGTATCGAATCATCGATTTCAAGAGAGACAAGACCGGAGTTCCTGGTACTGTTGCCTCTATTCAGTATGATCCGAACAGAACCGCGTTTATCGCCCTGTTGAACTATCAGGATGGTGAAAAGCGTTACATCATAGCCCAAAACGGTCTTCAAGTAGGTCAGAACGTTGTTTCTGGCGAGAAGGTGGCTCCTGAGATCGGGAACGCCATGCCGTTATCGGATATTCCACTAGGTACTATTATTTCATGTATTGAACTACGTCCAGGACAGGGAGCTGTTATGGCGCGTAGTGCTGGTGCTTTCGCACAGCTTATGGCTCGTGACGGAAAGTACGCTACCGTGAAACTTCCATCTGGTGAGACCCGTTTGATTTTAGTGACTTGTATGGCAACTATCGGAGCTGTTTCTAACAGTGACCACCAGTTGTTGGTGTCTGGTAAGGCAGGACGCAGCCGTTGGTTGGGTCGTCGTCCAAGAACCAGACCAGTAGTGATGAACCCAGTCGATCACCCAATGGGTGGTGGTGAAGGGAAGTCCTCTGGAGGTCACCCACGTTCTAGAAATGGTATTCCTGCTAAAGGATTTAGAACCCGTTCTAAGACGAAAGCGAGTAATAAGTACATTGTAGAACGTAGAAAGAAATAATAAGATATGGCACGTTCATTAAAGAAAGGACCTTACGTTCACTATAAATTAGAGAAGAAAGTTCAGCAGAATGTTGAGTCGAACAAGAAAAGCGTTATCAAGACTTGGTCTCGCGCTTCTATGATCACTCCGGATTTTGTTGGTCAGACCATTGCTGTTCATAACGGACGTCAGTTTGTTCCTGTTTACGTAACAGAGAACATGGTAGGTCATAAACTAGGAGAGTTTTCGCCAACACGTTCCTTTAGAGGACACGCAGGGGCTAAAAACAAAGGAAAAAAATAATACGCCATGGGAGTTCGTAAAAGAGAAAGAGCCGAGCAAATCAAAGAAGCCAAACGAAACATGGCTTTTGCTAAGTTGAATAACTGCCCTACATCTCCTCGCAAGATGCGTCTGGTAGCAGACCTTATCCGCGGAGAGAAAGTAGACAAGGCGTTGAACATATTGCGCTTCAGCCAAAAAGAAGCTGCTGGTCGTTTAGAGAAGCTTTTGCTTTCGGCCATCGCTAACTGGCAAGCCAAGAACGAAGAAGCTGACGTTGAGTCTGCAGATCTTTTTGTAAAAGAGATCCGCGTAGACAGCGCTAGCATGCTAAAGCGTTTGCGTACTGCTCCGCAGGGACGCGCGCACAGAATTAGAAAACGCTCTAACCATGTAACCTTGGTACTAGGAGCAAACGATAACTCACAAAGCTAGAAAGTAAATGGGACAGAAAACAAATCCAATCGGAAATCGCCTTGGAATTATCAGAGGATGGGAATCTAACTGGTATGGTGGCCGTGATTACGGTGACAAATTGGCCGAGGATGACAAGATTAGAAAATATGTTCACGCTCGTTTATCGAAAGCTAGTGTGTCACGTGTAATTATTGAGCGTACGCTTAAACTTGTAACCGTTACTATCACAACGGCTCGCCCAGGTATCATTATTGGTAAGGGTGGTCAAGAGGTAGACAAGTTGAAAGAGGAGCTTAAGAAGATCACCGGAAAAGAAGTACAGATCAACATCTACGAGATCAAGAGACCAGAATTGGACGCACACCTAGTGGCTGCTAGTGTTGCTCGCCAGATCGAAAGCAGAATCTCTTACCGTCGTGCCATCAAGATGGCTATCGCTGCGGCAATGAGAATGAATGCTGAAGGAATCAAGATCCAGATCGCTGGACGTCTTAACGGTGCAGAAATGGCGCGTACGGAGTCTTATAAAGATGGCCGTATCCCATTGTCGACCTTTAGAGCTGATATTGATTATGCACTAGTTGAAGCCCACACTACTTATGGTAGATTGGGTGTAAAAGTGTGGATCATGAAAGGCGAGGTATATGGAAAGAGAGAGCTATCTCCACTAGTTGGTCTTGCTAAGAAGCAAGGCAAAGGTGGCGGTGGTCGCGGAGGAAACAAATCTCGTCGCAGAAAGTAATTATTAAAGACATTTAGACATGTTACAACCTAAAAGAACCAAATTCCGCAAGCAACAGAAGGGGCGCATGAAAGGCAATGCCGGACGTGGAAACCAGCTTTCTTACGGTACCTTCGGAATTAAATCTTTAGATTCTAATTTCTTGACTTCACGTCAAATAGAAGCTGCGCGTATTGCCGCTACACGTTACATGAAGCGGGAAGGACAAATGTGGATCATGATTTTCCCAGATAAGCCAATTACCAAAAAACCACTCGAAGTACGTATGGGTAAAGGTAAAGGTGCTGTGGATCACTGGGCTGCAGTTGTTAAACCCGGTAGAGTGTTGTTTGAAGTATCTGGTGTACCATTTGAAGTTGCTAAAGAAGCACTTCGTTTGGCTGCTCAAAAGCTTCCCGTTAAAACAAAGTTCATTGTGTCCCGAGATTTTCAGGCGTAATTAATTAAGAGATGAAACAAGCAGAGATTAAAGAAGCATCTACCGCCGATCTACAGGAAAAACTTGTAGAGTCTAAGAAGGCTTATACAGATCTTAAGATGGCTCACGCCATTTCACCGTTGGAGAATCCGATTCAGCTTAGAACGCAACGTCGTACTATCGCTAGAATTCAGACCGAACTAACTAAAAGAGAAGTACAGTAAGTACGAAAGCGGAAAGATGGAAAAAAGAAATTTAAGAAAAGAGCGTATCGGGGTAGTAACCTCTAACAAGATGGAGAAATCTATCGTTGTTTCTGAGGTGAAGAAAGTAAAGCACCCGATGTACGGAAAGTTCGTACTTAAGACTAAAAAGTACGTTGCCCACGACGAGCAAAACGACTGCAACGAAGGTGATACTGTACGTATCATGGAAACACGTCCGTTGAGTAAATCGAAGTGTTGGAGACTAGTAGAAATCATTGAAAGAGCTAAGTAATCATGGTACAACAGGAATCAAGACTAAAAGTAGCAGACAATACCGGAGCTAAGGAAGTACTTACTATCCGTGTATTGGGAGGAACCAAGCGTCGTTACGCGTCGATTGGTGACAAGATTGTAGTGACCGTGAAAGAAGCCACTCCAAACGGTACAGTAAAGAAAGGAACCGTTTCTACCGCTGTGGTAGTACGTGTGAAGAAGGAAGTTCGTCGTCCTGATGGATCTTACATCCGTTTTGATGACAACGCCTGTGTACTGTTGAACGCCGCTGGCGAGATGCGCGGAACCCGTGTATTCGGACCTGTAGCGAGAGAGCTTCGCGACAAGCAATTCATGAAGATTGTATCATTGGCACCAGAAGTGCTTTAATCGATCAGACAAATGACAAAGCTGAAAATTAAAACAGGAGATAACGTTACGGTAATTGCCGGAGATCACAAAGGATCTGAAGGGAAGGTACTACGCGTTATGGCTGATGCCAATAAAGCCATCGTTGAAGGTGTGAATCTTGTAAAGAAACACCAGAAGCCAAGTGCGAACAATCCTCAGGGAGGCATCGTAGAGAAAGAAGCTGCCATTCACATTTCTAACCTGTCGCTAATCGACCCTAAATCGGGAGATGCAACACGTGTAGGATACAGAATGGATGACGGGAAAAAAGTACGTTTTTCCAAGAAATCTAATGAAGTAATTTAGTTATGGGCTATACACCAAGACTTAAAGAAGAATACAAAAGCCGCGTTGTAAACGCCCTTACCGATGAGTACGGGTATGCGAACGTAATGCAAGTGCCTAAATTGGAAAAGATTGTTGTTTCCAGAGGTATTGGTGCTGCTGTGGCTGACAAGAAACTTATCGAGTACTCGGTAGAGGAGTTGACTAACATCACTGGTCAAAAGGCTATCCCAACGATCTCTAAGAAAGACGTTGCAACTTTTAAGTTGCGTAAGGGAATGCCAATTGGAGCCATGGTTACTTTGCGCGGAGAGCGCATGTACGAATTCCTAGATCGTTTGATCACATCGGCGTTGCCACGTGTTCGCGATTTCAACGGAATCAAGGCTACAGGTTTTGACGGACGTGGAAACTACTCTTTAGGAGTTACTGAGCAGATCATCTTCCCAGAGATCGACATCGACAAGGTGCGTAAGATCGAAGGGATGAACATCACTTTTGTAACCTCTGCAGAGACCGACAAAGAAGCGAAATCATTATTAACCGAACTGGGACTACCCTTTAAAAAGAACTAAGAGATGGCTAAAGAATCAATGAAAGCCCGCGAGGTAAAAAGAGCCAAACTAGTTGCCAAGTATGCTGAGAAGCGCAAGGCGTTAAAAGAAGCTGGTGATTACGAAGCATTGCAAAAGCTTCCTAAGAACGCTTCTCCAGTACGCATGCACAATCGTTGCAAGCTTACAGGACGTCCTAAAGGTTACATGAGACAATTCGGAATTTCTCGTGTAATGTTTAGAGAGATGGCCAACAAAGGTTTGATTCCAGGAGTTCGCAAAGCAAGCTGGTAAAAGTTTAACTGGTGGAAGGTCCTAAAACAAAAAAGGAAACCCTCACCGCAATCAATTATAAATGACAACAGATCCAATCGCAGATTATCTGACTCGTGTTAGAAATGCAGTAGCTGCTGGCCACCGTGTGGTAGAAGTACCTGCTTCTAACTTGAAAAAAGAGATCACTAAGATCCTTTTCGATCAGGGATTCATTTTGAGCTACAAATTCGAAGACAAGCAAGGTCCTCAGGGAACTATCAAGATCGCTTTGAAGTACGACAAGCTTACCAAAGATCCAGTGATCAAGAAGATTCAAAGAATTAGTAAACCAGGTCTACGTAAGTATGCCGGTGCCAACGAAATGCCTAGAATATTGAATGGTTTAGGAATTGCAATCGTGTCAACTTCTGCGGGAGTTATGACAGGAAAGCAAGCTACTAGCCAGAATGTAGGTGGAGAGGTACTTTGTTACGTATATTAAAAAGAGACTAGAAACCATGTCAAGAATAGGAAAAAGCCCAGTAGCAATCCCTGACGGTGTAACCGTAGAAGTAAACGGGAACACTGTTACAGTAAAAGGGAAGTTAGGCGAGTTAACACAGGAGCTGAGCGATGTTACCGTTTCGGTAGAAGACGGTCAGTTAACTGTGGAGCGTCCTTCAGATCACAAAGACCACCGCGCTAAGCACGGTTTATACCGCGCGCTTATAGCCAATATGGTTCAGGGTGTATCAGAAGGTTGGACCAAGAGTTTGGAACTTGTTGGGGTAGGATACCGCGCAAGCAACCAGGGTCAGAAACTAGACATAGCCATCGGATTTTCACACAACATCGTTATGGACATTGCTCCGGAGGTGAAAGTGGAAACCATTTCTGAAAAAGGAAAGAATCCGATCATCAAATTAACATCTCACGACAAGCAACTTGTAGGTCAAGTAGCGGCTAAGATCCGCAGCTACCGCAAGCCAGAGCCTTACAAAGGAAAAGGTATCAAGTTTGTTGGAGAACAAATCAGAAGAAAAGCAGGTAAATCTGCATAAACAGTTAGGTTATGGCATTATCAAAATCAGATAGAAGAGATAGAATCCGCAACCGTATTCGTAAAACTGTTGCAGGTACCGCACAGCGTCCTAGACTTGCTGTGTTCAGAAGTAATAAAGAGATCTATGCTCAATTGATCGACGACGTGAACGGAGTGACTATCACTGCTGCTTCATCTCGTGACAAAGGGATCAGTGGAGGAAACAAATCAGAAACTGCTAAGGCAGTGGGTGTAGCTATCGCAGAGAAAGCAGTGAAAGCTGGTGTAGAGTCAGTTTCATTCGATCGCGGTGGGTATCTATACCACGGAAGAGTAAAATCATTAGCCGAAGGAGCCCGTGAAGGCGGCTTAAAATTCTAAGATATGTACAAAGATTATAAGAACGTAGAATTAGTAAAACCAGGAGGTCTTGAGCTTAAAGATCGTTTGGTAGGCGTACAACGGGTAACTAAAGTAACCAAAGGTGGTAGAGCTTTCGGATTTTCTGCTATTGTAGTAGTAGGAGACGAGAACGGTGTTGTTGGACACGGACTTGGTAAATCTAAGGATGTAGCTAGCGCTATCGCTAAGGCTGTTGAAGACGCTAAGAAAAACTTGGTACGTATCCCATTGAACAAGGCTACATTGCCACACGAACAAAAAGGTAAATACGGCGGAGCTCGTGTAAACCTTATGCCAGCTGCTCCCGGTACCGGGGTAATTGCAGGTGGTGCTGTACGTGCAGTATTGGAAGCCGTTGGAGTACATGACGTACTTTCTAAGTCGCAAGGTTCGTCTAACCCACACAACGTGGTAAAGGCTACCTTTGATGCTTTGTTGCAAATGCGCAGTGCGCAGACTGTAGCTCAGCAACGCGGTATTTCATTGGAAAAATTGTATAAAGGATAAATCGCACAAGAATGGCAAAGATTAAAGTAACCAAAGTTCGCTCAGCAATCAACCGTACTCAGAACCAAAAGAGAACGTTGGAGGCCTTAGGCCTGCGCAAGATTGGGCAGACCGTAGAGCACGAGGACACGCCAAATATTCTTGGCATGATAAACAAAGTACAACACCTGGTTTCTGTAGAAACCAACTAAGATATTACTCATGGATTTAAGCAACTTAAAACCAGCCGAAGGTTCAGTACATGGCAAAGGCAAGCGCGTAGGGCGCGGGCAAGGTTCCGGTAAAGGTGGAACTGCTACCCGTGGTCACAAAGGTGCCAAGTCACGTTCAGGATATTCTAAGAAATTAGGATTCGAAGGTGGACAAATGCCACTACAACGTCGTGTACCTAAGTTTGGTTTCAAAAATATCAACCGCAAAGAGTACCAAGGAATCAACTTGGATACCCTACAGAAAATGGTTGACGAGAAGAAGATCAAAGACAGCGTGTCAATTGAAGAATTGGTAGCGTTGCGTTTGGCTCACAAGAATGATTTAGTGAAGATTTTAGGAAGAGGAGAACTTAAAGCCAAATTGACCGTAACTGCTCACAAATTTACGGCTACTGCTAAGCAAGCTATCGAAGCTGCTGGTGGTGAAGCCATAACGCTGTAATACATTACTAAGGATGAAGTTTATTGAAACCTTAAAGAATGTTTGGAAAATAGAAGAACTGCGTAACCGCATTCTGGTAACGCTTAGTCTTTTGTTGGTGTATCGATTCGGTGCTCAAGTAGTACTTCCAAATATCGATGCGGCACAATTGGCTGAGTTTTCTGGAAAGTTTGAAGGCGGAGGAATCGGAGCGATCCTAAACGCATTTACCGGAGGGGCTTTTGCCAACGCTTCGGTTTTTGCCTTGGGTATTATGCCGTATATCTCGGCTTCGATTGTGGTACAGCTTATGCAGATCGCAGTTCCTTATTTACAGAAATTACAGAAAGAAGGAGAGAGTGGTCGTAAAAAGATCACCCAGATCACACGTTGGTTGACCATCGCGATCTGTTTGGTACAAGCGCCGAGTTACCTTATTGGTCTTGACGCACTAGGTGTACCGCCAGAGGCGTATATTCTTCCGCGTGGATTCATGTTCTATTTCACCTCTGTGATCATCTTAACTACTGGATGTGTGTTTGCCATGTGGTTGGGTGAAAAGATCACAGATAAAGGAATCGGTAACGGTATCTCACTACTTATTATGGTGGGTATCATTGCTACACTTCCACAGTCTTTTGCACAAGAGATCAACTCGCGTTTGCAAGCTGGTGGTGGTGGAGCTATCATGATTCTTTTAGAATTGGTGATCTGGTTCTTGATCATCCTGGCATCGGTGATGCTTGTGATGGCTGTGCGGAAGATACCGGTGCAGTATGCCCGTAGAACCGCATCTGGAGGATACGAGAAGAATATCTTCGGAGCGCGTCAGTTCATTCCATTGAAGCTGAACGCATCTGGAGTAATGCCGATCATCTTCGCGCAAGCGATCATGTTCGTACCGGCTGCCTTGGCTAGCTTGTCTGAGAGTACTTGGGCAGAGAGTGTACAGGCAGAGTTCAACAATCCGTTTGGACTTTGGTACAATGTGGTGTTCGCGATCTTGATCATCATCTTTACGTATTTCTATACAGCGATCACAGTACCGACCAACAAGATGGCTGACGATCTTAAAAGAAGCGGCGGATTCATTCCAGGTATCAAACCGGGAACAGATACGGCCGAATTCTTAGACCGAGTAATGTCACAAATTACCTTCCCGGGTTCTTTGTTCTTGGCTGCCATTGCAGTATTTCCTGCAGTAGTTCAGAACATCATGGGGATCCAGCAAGGTTGGGCATTGTTCTTCGGTGGTACTTCCCTGCTTATTATGGTTGGGGTGGCTATCGATACCATGCAACAAATTAATTCGTACTTACTCAACCGTCACTATGATGGCTTGATGAAGTCAGGTAAAAACAGAAAAGCAGTAGCATAATATGGCAAAACAACCGGCAATCGAACAAGACGGGACCATCATTGAAGCATTATCCAATGCGATGTTCCGTGTAGAATTAGAGAATGGGCACGTAGTAACGGCTCACATTTCCGGAAAGATGCGTATGCACTACATCAAGTTATTACCAGGAGATAAAGTAAAATTAGAGATGAGCCCATATGATTTAACAAAGGCTCGGATCACCTATAGATACTAAAACATGAATTGAGCTTTGATTCTTTTATTGAAAGCTTAATTGAAACGAGAAAAGAATTAAAGCGAAATCCTGAATCTGAATAATTTTTTATCAGGTTCATCTGAAAGAAAAAATTAGAAGAGATGAAAGTAAGAGCATCTATCAAGAAAAGAAGCGCCGACTGCAAGATCGTACGCAGAAAAGGACGCTTATATGTAATCAACAAAAAGAACCCTAGGTTCAAACAAAGACAAGGATAATTATGGCAAGAATCGCAGGTGTAGATATCCCGAAGCAAAAAAGGGGTGTAATCGCGTTAACCTATATCTATGGAATCGGGAAAAGCCGTGCCAAAGATATATTGGACAAAGCTGGAGTTAGTGAAGACACTAAAGTATCCGAGTGGACCGATGATGAGATCGGGAAAATTCGTGATGCCGTAGGGTATTACAAAATCGAAGGGGAGTTACGTTCAGAGGTACAACTTTCTATCAAGCGTTTGATGGATATCGGTTGTTACCGCGGAATTCGTCACAGAGCTGGTTTACCGCTTCGTGGCCAACGCACCAAGAACAACTCAAGAACCCGTAAAGGAAAACGTAAAACAGTTGCCAACAAGAAGAAGGCTACTAAATAATCACTGAAGCAATGGCAAAGTCTGGTAAAAGTACTAAGAAGAGAAAGGTGGTTGTTGAAGCTGTTGGGGAAGCCCACATTACTGCTTCATTCAATAACATCATCATATCCTTGACAAATAAGAACGGAGACGTTATTTCCTGGTCTTCAGCTGGGAAAATGGGCTTTAGAGGCTCTAAGAAAAACACCCCTTATGCTGCTCAATTAGCGGCAGAAGATGCATGTGGTGTTGCTCATGAAGCTGGTCTTCGCAAAGTAAAGGCCTATGTAAAAGGCCCAGGAAATGGTAGAGAATCTGCCATGCGTACTATCCACAACTCTGGAATTGAGATCACCGAGATCATCGACGTGACTCCAATGCCACACAACGGATGTCGCCCTCCTAAAAGAAGAAGAGTATAATTAATAAGTATAAACCGAAGGGATATTTAGCACTAGAGGACGACCTTAATTTAGTGCTCCTTTCTAACAAATTTTAAAATGGCAAGATATACTGGTCCAAAATCTAAGATCGCTCGTAAATTCGGCGAAGCTATCTTTGGCGACGACAAGTCGTTCGAAAAACGCAATTACCCTCCAGGGCAACACGGTAACAACCGTCGTCGTGGGAAGAAAAGTGAGTACGCTATTCAGTTGGCTGAAAAGCAGAAAGCGAAGTACACCTACGGGATCTTGGAGCGTCAGTTCCGTAACCTTTTCAAAAAAGCAACTGCTGCTCCAGGAATTACTGGTGAGGTATTGTTGCAACTATGTGAGTCTCGTTTAGACAACGTAGTATACCGTATGGGAATCGCTCCAACACGTAGCGGTGCCCGTCAGTTGGTTTCTCACGCACACATCACTGTAAACGGTGGTAAAGTAACTATTCCATCTTACCAGTTGAAGCCTGGAGATGTTGTTGCAGTTCGTGAAAAATCTAAATCGCTTGAAACTATCGAGCGTTCTTTGAGTGCCTCTAGCAATGTGTTCGAATGGATCACATTCAACAACGAGACCAAAGAAGGAACTTTCGTGGCTGTTCCTCAACGAATTCAGATTCCAGAGAACATCAACGAGCAGTTCATCGTAGAATTGTATTCTAAATAATAACCCATACAGGAGTTTTAAAACTATGGCAGTATTTAATTTTCAGAAACCCGACAAAGTAATAATGATCAACTCTACCGAGTTCGAAGGGAAGTTTGAATTCCGTCCCTTGGAGCCTGGCTACGGATTGACCATTGGTAACGCGCTTAGACGTGTGTTGCTTTCGTCTTTGGAAGGGTTTGCAATCACTTCGGTTCGTATCGAAGGGGTCGATCATGAATTTTCGACCATTGCCGGTGTTGTGGAAGACGTAACTGAGATCATTCTCAACCTAAAGCAGATCCGCTTTAAGCGTCAAATCGACGAGATCGACAACGAGACCGTAACCGTTTCCGTTTCTGGAAACGAGCAGCTAACCGCCGGTGACTTCCAGAAATTTATCTCTGGATTCCAGGTGTTAAACCCTGACTTGGTTATTTGCAATATGGATCCTAAGGTTAACTTGAACCTTGAGATCACCATTGAAAAAGGACGTGGATATGTTCCTGCAGAAGAGAACAAGAAAGCCAACGCACCTTTAGGAACGATCTTTACCGATTCTATCTTTACACCGATCAAGAACGTAAAGTACAGTATCGAGAACTATCGTGTTGAGCAGAAGACCGACTACGAAAAGTTGGTATTCGAGATCATCTCCGACGGTTCTATCCATCCTAAAGATGCTTTGACAGAAGCTGCTAAGACTCTTATCCACCACTTCATGTTGTTCAGTGACGAGCGCATCACCCTTGAGGCCGATGAGATCGCACAGACTGAGACTTACGATGAGGAGTCCTTGCATATGCGTCAATTGTTGAAGACCAAATTGATCGATATGGATCTTTCTGTTCGTGCTTTGAACTGTTTGAAAGCTGCGGAGGTAGATACATTAGGAGACTTGGTTTCTTACAACAAGAACGATTTGATGAAGTTCAGAAACTTTGGTAAAAAATCGCTAACTGAGCTAGAAGAGCTTGTAAGCGTTAAAGGCCTAAGCTTCGGAATGGATTTGTCCAAGTACAAACTAGATAGAGACTAATCACAACCGATTAGCAATTTATAAACCCCCAGGGTATTTTGCTCCCCAAAGTGGGTCGATGCAAGACACTGGAAAACTAAAAAGTCATGAGACACGGGAAAAAAACAAACCACTTAGGTAGAAAAACTGCGCATCGCAAGTCGATGTTGGCCAACATGGCCTGTTCACTAATCGAACACAAGCGCATCAACACCACAACTGCTAAGGCGAAAGCTTTGAAAAAGTTTGTGGAGCCATTGATCACAAAGAGTAAAGAAGATACTACGCACAACCGTCGTATCGTATTTAGTCGTTTGCGTCAAAAAGATGCGGTTACTGAATTGTTCAGAGACGTGGCCGTTAAAGTTGGAGACCGTCCAGGTGGTTACACCCGCATCATTAAGTTGGGGAACCGATTGGGAGATAACGCTGATATGGCGATGATCGAATTGGTAGACTACAACGAACTGTACAATGCTGGTAAACCTGCTAAGAAGAAGTCTACAAGACGTGGACGTTCTGGTAAGAAAGCTGCACCTGCTGCCGCTGCTCCTGCCGCTGCTTCTAAGGAGGAAGAATAGATTAGCAAATATTTAACAGTAAGGAAAGGGTAAGGTTTTACAAAAGCTTACCCTTTTTTGGCTTTATATTTGATATTTTTGAACTGACGTCAAAACCGGGCTACCGTGACCCACACTGTGAATTAGGGTTTTGTTTTGACGAAAAGAAAATTGTTTTGAACACTATAAAATTTAGCAACATGAAAATTACCTCTTTGTGCGTAGCCTTGATGTGCACATCATTCATCTATGCGCAAAATGCAGACATCGATCAGAACCAAGCGGCAAACCAAAATGCGGTGAGCAACCTGGCAAGTAATCCAAATCAAGGCGGACAGTTTACTGGAGCAGCCACATTTTACAACCCAAAGTTCGATCGCGAAGGATCTATTTATCTGTTTGACGGCTGGGATCAATCTGCAATAATCGTAGCTAAAGGGACCGGAGGTTCGTTTAGAGAGAACAACATCAACTTTAACATACAACGCAGTATGTTTGAGCGTAAAGTAGCAGGCGACTCTATTGTTGCCTACAACTTTACCAGTATAGAAAAGATCATCGTAGGTGGACGCGAGTTTAAAAGTTTCTACTTAGACGAGATCAAAAGAAACAAAGCTTTCGAGGTAATTTACCGCGGTGACGATTTTACCATCCTAAAAGGATATACGGTAGATATACTAGAAGCCTCTCCAAACCCAATGATCGCTCGTCCGAGAGATAAGTACATTCAGCGTGTGACCTATTATTTGGAGACCGAAAAAACATTAGAAGAATTTAAACTGCGCAAGCGTGCTATTCTAGAAGCACTAAACGACCAAGAAATGGTTGAACGTGCCAAAGATTACGCCCGCCAATACGACAAGTCGTTCAGTAAAGAAGAAGATCTCAAGCTTATTCTTAACTACGCTTCTCGTAAATAAGGCAAGCCAGCAGCTGCGCAATACTAACTAAACTTGGTTAGTACTATGAAATGAGCACAAAGAAGTTTATTTATTAATATACACATAGCAATAAATAAACTTTTTGTGCGAAAGCGAAGCGGTTGATCTATGCAGATAATTTTTATTTGTTTGATTGACATAACAATAAAAATTTTTAAATAGATGAAAAAATCATTGCTTATTATGCTGTGCGGCATAGCTGGAGTGGCTTTTGCCCAACAAGGAGAACAACAGGTTACAACGAGTGCCGTATTCGGTAGTTCATCCAATTCGGTTGGATTATTCCAATCCGACGAAAACACCTTGCTGATCAATGTTGATGATATTCAGAAGATAGAAGGTGTTGCCAGTATTCGCGATTTTGACAACTGGCAGAGTCAATCCAATACAGAAGGATCTGTTATGCTTTTTGACGAGTGGGCTCCTAAAGGATATGTTTATGCCGGAGACAAGAAGTATGTCTTCCCAAAAATGAACTACGATATCTTAGAAGGTGCAGTGGTCTCTCAGTTCAAAAAAGATTCCATCTTTAATTTAGGAGTTGAAGGCTACGACAAGATCGTATTCAACAATACAGTATTCAAAAGTATCTTTACGCCAAGCCGTGGAGGTAACGCCATGTACCAAGTGGTCTTTGAGTGCCCGGATTATTCTATCGTTAAGGAGTTTGCTATAGAGATCCGTGAAGCCAATCCTAATCCGATGATCAATCGCTCCAAGCGCAAGATCATCCAAAAGGAATACTATTATAAATTAGTCGGGCAGCGTTTAGAGCGCTTTAAGTTCAAAAAGAAGAACATCTTGGCATTGGCTGGTGATCAGGCAGACGATCTAGAGGCTTATGCAAAGGCAAATCGCCTGTCGTTCAAAGACGATGATGACGTGGCTCAGATTTTGATCCAACTTTACAAGATGCAGCATCAATAGGCTAAAATTAATTGCAGATTGAATTATATGAAGAAGATACGTCCCCTTTTTACACTTGTGTTTGTGTTCTTGGTAGCAGGAGCTGCTCAGGCACAATTGCAAACTACAGTTAACGCAAACAACAACAACTTGAATGCTTTGGCTACTTATGGTCCAGACGGAGCTAATATTGGTAGTACGTCCTTGGTGATCAATCCGCCAAAGAATATCGAAGGTTCTTTGTATTTGTTCGAACAGTGGAACAACAAAGGTGTCTTTGTGACCAGCGAGGACAGAAAGTTGCTAATCAGAAACATCAACTTCAATATTGATCAAGGTGTTTTTGAGTCTGAGATCAGTAAGGATACCGTTTTCACTTTCAGCTTTGACAATGTAGATCGTGTTTTTGTGAATTCCAGAGAGTTCAAAGCGCGTTTTATTCCAGCAAAGGGCTTGTACGATGTATACGAGGTGATCTTTGAGAATGATGACTTCGCCATCTTGAAAAAATGGTTTATCGATATCAAAGAAGGCTCGGACAATCCTATGGTAAATCGACAGAGTCGTTATGTGCACCGCAGCAATTACTATTTGGAGCGCAACGGAAACGTGGAGCTTTTCAAGTTTAAAAAGAAGAACCTATTGAAACTTGCTGGGAATAAAGCTGACGAAATTGAGGCTTACGCCAAGCAATACAAGCTATCTTTTAAAAAGGAGATCGACGTGAGTAGGATGTTTTCCTACCATCTGAAATAAAATAAATTATATAGGGCGCCACTGGCGCTCTTTTTTTTGAACTGTGGTTAACTTGTTTAAAACTTTTAGAATAAAACATTTTTACGCAATCGGCATTCTGCGTATTTTTGACAAATCTTTTTCTACATGAAGTATCAGTTAAGAAAACCGGCCGTCGTTCTCCTCGCAGACGGTACTGTTTTTCAAGGAAAAGCTGTCGGAGAAATAACCGGTAGCGCATTCGGAGAAGTTTGTTTCAACACCGGGATGACCGGATATCAAGAGATCTTTACAGACCCATCTTATTACGGTCAACTTATGGTGACCACTAACGCTCATATTGGGAACTACGGAACCCACAATGACGAAGTGGAGTCAGAAGGGATCAAGATCGCCGGACTTATTTGTCGCAATTTTAGCTACAATTATTCTCGTCCTGCGGCAGATGATTCTTTGGAGAACTTTTTAGCCAAGAATAATTTGATCGCTATCTCTGATGTGGACACACGTGCTTTGGTGAGTCATATTAGAGATAATGGAGCTCAGAACGCAGTGATCACTACAGAAGTGGACCGCTTGGACGAATTGCGCAAGCAGTTGTCTGAAGTTCCAGATATGGACGGACTGGAATTGGCTTCTAAGGTTTCAACTAAAGAGCCTTATACCGTTGGAAACCCAGATGCGAAATACCGAGTAGCGGCAGTAGATATAGGAATCAAGAAGAACATCTTGCGCAATATGGTACAAAGAGACTGTTATGTAAAGGTGTTCCCTTACAATACTTCTTTTGAGACCTTAGCAGAATTTGAGCCACACGGCTACTTTTTCTCTAACGGTCCTGGAGATCCGGAGCCTTTAAAGGACGCTATTAGCACCGCTAAGGAGATCTTAGATAGAGATCTGCCTTTGTTCGGTATTTGCTTAGGACATCAGGTGATCGCTCTGGCCAATGGAATTTCAACTTATAAAATGCACCATGGGCATCGCGGGATCAACCACCCGATCAAGAATTTGATCACTGGAAAAGGTGAGATCACTTCGCAGAACCACGGGTTTGCCATCAATAGAGAGGAGACAGAAGCACATCCTGAAGTAGAGATCACCCACGTGCATCTTAACGATCACACAGTGGCAGGTATCCGTGTTAAGGATAAGAAATGTTTCTCGGTACAGTATCACCCAGAGGCAAGTCCAGGGCCACACGATGCCTCTTATCTGTTCGATCAGTTCGTAGAAAGCATGGCCTAGAGGTCATTTGCAGCAGCTGTCGTTCGCAAACGTTTTCGTAGAAAAGCCCTTGTTTCAAGGGCTTTCTTAAGTTTAAATTAAAGTGAGAATGCAAGGACTTTTGTATCTTCACGCTTCAAACCAAACCAAAAATAGATGAGCATTATTGTCGATATTCACGCAAGACAGATCTTTGATTCCAGAGGGAATCCTACCGTCGAAGTAGATGTGATCACCGAGAATGGAGTAGTAGGGCGCGCAGCAGTACCTTCTGGCGCTTCTACAGGAGAGCACGAAGCCGTAGAGCTTCGCGATGGCGGATCAGACTATATGGGCAAGGGGGTTGGCAAAGCCGTAGAGAATGTGAACGGAAAAATTGCTGGAACTCTCTTAGGAGTTTCTGTTTTTGAACAGAATTTGATAGACCAGATCATGATAGAACTGGACGGTACAGAAAATAAATCCAAACTTGGGGCAAATGCTATTTTAGGTGTTTCCCTGGCAGCGGCTCAGGCTGCGGCCGGAGAGCTAGGAATGCCATTGTACCGTTATGTTGGAGGCGTTAGTGCCAACACCCTTCCGGTACCGATGATGAACATCATTAATGGAGGGTCACACTCAGATGCCCCGATTGCATTTCAAGAATTCATGGTTATGCCTGTGGAGGCCAAAAGCTTTACAGAGGCATTAAAGATGGGGACAGAGATCTTCCATCACCTAAAAAAAGTACTACACGATCGCGGACTCAGCACTGCCGTTGGTGACGAAGGAGGTTTTGCTCCAGAACTAGACGGTACCGAAGATGCCTTAGATACTATTGCTCTTGCCGTTAAGAACGCTGGCTATAGTTTTGGTGATCAAGTGATGATCGCTTTGGATTGTGCAGCAGCAGAATTCTATGTGGACGGCGCTTACGATTACTCAAAGTTCGAAGGTGACAACGGTAAGGTCAGAACCTCTAAAGAGCAGGCGGAATATTTGGCGTCGCTTTGCGAGAAGTATCCTATCATCTCTATTGAGGATGGTATGGACGAAAACGACTGGGACGGCTGGAAACACTTAACTGACCTAGTTGGAGACAAAGTACAGTTGGTAGGTGACGATCTTTTTGTTACCAATGTAACGCGACTTTCTCGCGGAATTGAGAATGAGATCGCCAATTCTATCCTTATCAAGGTAAATCAGATCGGAACCCTTACAGAAACCATTGCTGCCGTTAACATGGCCAAGAATGCCGGGTATACTTCTGTGATGTCTCACCGCAGTGGTGAAACCGAAGACAATACCATTGCAGATCTTGCTGTGGCGTTAAATACGGGACAGATCAAGACAGGATCGGCCTCTAGAAGCGATCGTATGGCTAAATACAATCAGCTTTTACGCATCGAAGAACAGCTTGGAGAAACTGCTTATTATCCTGGCAGAAAAGCCTTTAAGATCTAAATTTTAGCTACTTATATAGAAAACCGCCCTTGTGGCGGTTTTTTTGTTTGGTATCGATCCGTTAATAAAAGCTTAAATCAGCATAGTGAGATTGTCAAATGTTAAAATTATCGGGCGATATTTTGTAAATTTGCTAGAACACGAAAAAATCAACATTTATTAGCCCTATGACAAAAATTGCTACGCTAGAAATTGATGGTCAGAAGTATGAATTTCCTCTTGTTGAGGGAACTGAAAATGAGCTCGCAATAGATATTAAAAGCCTTCGCGCAGCGACAGGCGGAGTTGTAACCATTGACCCAGGATACAAGAACACCGGCTCTTGTATGAGTGCCATTACTTATTTGGACGGTGAGAACGGAATTTTGCGCTATCGCGGTTACTCTATCGAGGAGCTTGCAGAAAAGGCAGATTTCCTAGAGGTGGCTTATTTGTTGATCTTCGGAGAATTGCCAGACAAGGAAACCCTAGACAAATTCCACGCAGACATCAAGCATCACTCACATGTGGACGAAGATGTGAAGAAGATCTTGGACGGTTTTCCTAAGTCGGCACATCCAATGGGCGTATTGTCTTCTTTAACCAACGCTTTGATAGCTTTTAATCCATCGTCTGTAGATGTGGATTCAGAAGAGGCAATGTATTTGGCAATTGTACGCATTTTAGGAAAGTTCCCTGTGCTTACTGCCTGGGCCTACCGCAAGCGTAGCGGCCTAGCCTTAGACTACGGTGACGACTCCTTGGGCTATGTAGAGAACTTCATTAAGATGATGTTCAAAAAGCCAAGTGGAGAATACATCCAGAACAAGGTGGTTGTTGATGCCTTAGACAAGCTACTTATTTTACACGCAGACCACGAGCAGAACTGTTCTACCAGTACCGTACGTATGGTAGGTTCTGCCCATGCCGGTTTGTTTGCCAGCCTTTCTGCCGGTATCAATGCCCTATGGGGACCACTTCACGGAGGTGCTAACCAAGCTGTAATTGAAATGCTAGAAGCCATCCGAGAAGACGGTGGTGATACTAAAAAATATATGGCCAAGGCCAAGGATAAGAACGATCCTTTCCGCTTGATGGGATTCGGACACCGTGTGTATAAGAACTTTGATCCACGTGCTAGAATCATCAAAAAAGCTGCAGACGAAGTTCTTGGAGATCTTGGTGTACAAGATCCTGTACTCGACATTGCCAAAGGTTTGGAAAGAGAGGCCTTGGAAGATCAGTACTTTGTAGATCGCAAATTGTATCCTAACGTAGATTTCTACTCCGGGATCATTTACCGCGCCCTTGGAATTCCTACGGATATGTTTACTCCGATGTTCGCCTTAGGACGTCTACCAGGATGGATCGCCCAATGGCGTGAAATGCGCTTGCGCAAAGAGCCTATCGGAAGGCCACGTCAGATCTATATCGGAGAGAACCACCGCGAGTTCAAGCCAATTTATCAACGATAATCAATAAAGCTTCATGAGAAATCATGGAGCTTTCTTTTTATGCAACTAAACATCACTAACGAAACTGCTCGCCTGAGAGCTGTAGTATTGGGTCGTGCAGACAGCAACGGACCAACTCCAGAGCCAGAAGATTGTTACGATCCTAAAAGTTTGGCACATGTTCTGGCCGGAACCTATCCGCTAGAAAAAGATATGATTCCAGAAATGGAAGCTGTGGCTGCCGTGCTTGAAAAATACGACGTGACAGTTTATCGTCCGAAGCTAATTGAGAACTGCAACCAGATCTTTTCAAGAGATATCGCTTTTGTGATAGACGATAAAATGGTCAAGGCCAATATACTGCCTGACAGAGCAGAGGAGTTCGAGGCTATTAGACACGTATGGGAAACCCTCCCGAAGGAAAAGCGAATCAAGTTTCCCGAAGAGTGTCATATAGAAGGCGGTGATGTGATGCCTTGGGGCGACTATATCTTTGTAGGGACGTACCACGGGCAAGATTACGGAACCTATATCACGGCCCGTACCAACATGAAAGCTGTCAAGGCCTTGCAGGCAGAGTTCCCGAATAAGATCGTTAAATCCTTTGACCTTCGTAAATCCAACACGGTTGCAAGAGACAATGCCCTGCATTTGGATTGCTGTTTTCAACCCATCGGTCACGATAAATGCATCATCCATAAAGACGGATTTTTAGACGAACAGGAATACCTGTGGTTGGTCAATCACTTCGGAGCGGACAATTGCTTCCATATCGACAAGGATGAGATGTATAATATGTATTCCAATGTATTTAGTATAGCTCCGGATGTGGTAATATCAGAGCGAAACTTTACGAGACTAAACACTTGGATGCGCGGGCAAGGGATAACCGTAGAGGAAGTCCCCTATGCCGAGATCGCTAAACAGGAAGGACTTTTACGCTGTAGCACCTTACCGCTAATTAGAGATTAAAGACCCCTTGTAGTACCATAACAGTTCACTACTTTTGCCTATATTTTCAAACCGATGAAGCAAATTACCGACAGCTTGTTAATGATACGTCCAGTCGCTTTTCGCATGAACGAACAGACGGCCGTAAACAATTATTTTCAGGAAGATCTCGCAGAAAAGAACGCCAATATCAACACGCTTGCTCAGGCGGAGTTCGATGATTTTGTCGCTAAACTGCGCGAGGTAGGAGTGAACGTTATTGTTGAGCACGACGATATTCTGGCAGACACTCCGGATTCTATCTTCCCTAATAATTGGGTAAGTTTTCACGCTGATGGTACCGTGGCGCTCTATCCTATGTTTGCAGAGAACAGACGTAAGGAGCGCCGTATGGAGGTCTTTAGACGTTTGGAAAGTGAGGGCTTTATCATTGAGCAATTCATGGATTACAGTGAGGCAGAGCAAGAAGATGTCTTTTTAGAGGGCACCGGAAGTCTCATTCTAGATCGAGTGAACAAAAAGGCCTATTGTGCCTTATCTCCGCGCGCCGATGAAAGCTTATTTATAGAGTTCTGCGAAGATTTCGAATACGATCCGGTGGTCTTTACCGCCTACCAGACAGTAGAAGATAAACGACTGCCCATTTATCACACTAACGTGATGATGTGTGTGGCAGACGAATTTTGTGTGATCTGCTTGGATTCCATAGATGACAAGAAAGAACGCAAAAATGTAGTGAATCACTTAAAACAAACTGGTAAAGAGATCATAAATATTACCGAGCAGCAACTCCAGCACTTTGCAGGAAATATGCTGCAAGTGCAAGGTAGTGAGCACAAATATTTAGTAATGAGTGCTGCTGCAGAGCGATCTTTAAATCAGGAGCAGCGTGATCAGATCGAAAAGCACTGTCCTATTTTAAGCAGTGAGTTGCACACTATTGAAACTTGTGGAGGAGGCAGCGCACGCTGCATGATGGCAGAGGTTTTCTTGCCACGCGCCTAATACCTTTTGGTCGCAATATTTCGAATCATTCCACTAAAAATAAAATAGTGAAAGGGCAGCATGGCGTACCAATACAGCCGCCCAATAAGGCCGCGTGGTCTAAAGGTAGCCGTTTGATGGAGTGTGTTGTCATCGTCTATCTCAAATTCCAACCAAGCTTCTCCGGGAACGCGCATTTCTGCGAATAGCAGTAGTCTTTTAGCCTCTTTGTCGGCTAGAATGACCCGCCAAAAATCTAAGGCATCTCCTTCAAAGATCTTATCTGGATGGGTTCGTCCTCGCCTCAGGCCAACACCCCCAACTAGTTTGTCCACATAGCCACGGAGTTTCCAGAGGGAGTTTCCGTAGTACCAACCTCTTGCGCCACCAATGGACCAAATGTTCTTGAGCACTGCCTGTGGATCTTCGACCTTTATCTGTTGATGGTCCTTCACGCAGCCGTAGCTGGGCACTTTTACATATTCCTTAAGATCTTTGGTGAATCTGCCGGCTACCAAGGAATCCTTCCAACTCGAAATGACTTGGTTCTGTTCTATTTTCTCAAAAGCCAAGGCTATTGCCTCTTGGTAGGGAATGGGTTCTATCTGCAGTAATTCCTGAAGCCTACGATCTTTAGTGATAACCTCTACACGCATGCTATCTACTAAATTCAGCGCTAGGGTATAAGAAGTAGAGGTGACAAAATATAACCAGTAAGACGACAATTTCGGAGTCATTACCGGTACGTCCAAGATCAATAGACGCAGTTTTCGAACCTTGGCGTAGGTCCGCATCATCTGTTTATAGGTCAAGATATCGGGGCCGCCTATATCAAAGACCTCATTGTAGGTTTTCTCATGACCCAGCACGCCAATCAAGTATTGGATCACATTGCGAATGGCAATGGGTTGACAGCGCGTTTTAACCCACTTTGGAGTGATCATTATGGGTAGTTTCTCACAGAGGTCGCGAATGATCTCAAAAGAAGCCGAGCCCGAACCCACTATGATCGCGGCGCGCAATACGGTTAAGGCCGCCGGACCGGCTGCCAATATATCTTCTACATTTTTTCTAGAGGACAAATGCTTAGACAGCTCATTCTCATTGACAATGCCACCCAAATAGATCACTTGTTTGCACTGGGTCTCTGCGAGCATTTGGTTAAAGTTTTTCGCAGATCGCGCTTCCTTTTCATCGAAATCAGAGGTAGAAGCGCTCATGGAGTGGATCAGGTAATAGGCAGCGTCAAGGTCTTTAGGTAATAGTCCTGCTTTAGGGTCTTCTAAAAAATCGACAGTGATCACCTGGATCTTAGCCCGAAGTCCTTCACTAATGGAGAGTCGGGCAGGGTTTCGCACGGCGCAAAACACTTCGTGTCCTTGCTTCACAAGCAGGGGCAAAAGTCTCATGCCTATATATCCGTTGGCGCCGGTAAGTAGAATTTTCACCCTTAAGAGATTAAATTATTAATGTGGTAAAGGGTTTAGTTGCTGATGTAATAAGTTACGAAATTAAAATGGGCCGGCAACGCTAGCGTCGTAATCGGCTTTGGCATCCATGAGTTTTTTCATGAATTTATGAATGCTCTTGTCTTTGGTTCTGGCGCTTATAGCTACCCGGTAGGCGTCCATGTGAACACTGTAAGTGTCTGCTTCTCCTTTAAATAGCACCAATTTGTAGTAGGGGATAATAAGCCCGTACGATTCCAGCAAGGATCTGAATCCTACAATGATCCCCTTAGGGCGCATTTCGATATTGCAGATATTTCTGTTGTTATCTAGCTTGAGCAAATTGTCTATTTGGATACTCGCCGCCGCAATGGGCATATGGGGTGATCCTATACCGCGAAGTTTTATCCGCTCGCGTAAACTAAAGGGTTTTCCCAAGAGCTCATCGACCTTATTTCGGGTCTCTTTGTTGTTGTAAGAAAGGTTCAAAATCATAGCAAATTCCTGTCCTTTTTACAAAGATACCGCCATTTCAAGTGGAATAAAAATTTTATCTTTGGGGGCTTAAAATTATAGGTTCTATGGACTTGCAAACCCTGTTGACTGAGCATATTAAAGAAGCAATTAAGAGTCTTTACGAGGCCGATCTGGCCGAGGTAGAGTTCCAGGCTACTCGCAAAGAGTTCGAGGGAGATATCACTGTAGTGGTGTTCCCTATGTTGCGTGTGGTTAAAGGTAATCCGGTGGCAATAGGCGAGGCCTTAGGAGCTTATTTGGTCGCTGAGGTTGAAGCGATCACTGCCTACAATGTAATTAAGGGTTTCTTGAACCTCTCCTTGAGCGACGCCTATTTTTACAACAGCTTTACCAACATTTTGGCGGACGCCAATTACGGGCACAAGCCACAAGGAGAAGATGCAGTCATTGTGGAATATTCTTCCCCAAATACCAATAAGCCCTTACACTTGGGGCATATCAGAAATATTTTACTAGGCTATTCGGTTGCAGAGATATTAAAGGCAGCTGGGAACAAAGTATACAAGACACAGATCATCAACGACAGAGGGATCCATATATGCAAGAGTATGTTGGCCTGGCAACGATTTGGAAACGGAGAGACCCCAGCATCAAGTGGCCTTAAAGGCGATCATTTGGTAGGAAAGTACTATGTGAAATTCGATCAAGAGTACAAGGCAGAGCAAAAACAGCTCATGGCAGCGGGTAAATCAGAATCCGAAGCAAAAGAACAGGCGCCCATACTTCTAGCAGCGCAAGAAATGCTTAGAAAATGGGAAGCTGGTGATGCGGCTGTTGTGGAACTTTGGGAAATGATGAATTCTTGGGTTTACCAAGGATTTGATGCCACTTACGACGCCTTAGGGGTGGATTTTGACACCCTCTATTACGAAAGTAACACCTATTTACTAGGCAAGGAAAATATAGAAGAAGGATTATCCAAAGGAGTATTCTTTAGAAAAGACGACGGATCGGTTTGGTGCGATCTCACCGACGAAGGCCTGGATGAGAAACTGGTACTTAGAAGCGATGGTACAGCGGTCTATATGACACAAGATATCGGAACCGCTATTCAACGTATTAAGGACATGCCAGATGCCAACGGCATGATCTACACCGTAGGAAACGAACAAGATTACCACTTCAAGGTATTATTCTTGATCTTGAAGAAGTTGGGTTATTCATGGGCAGAGAACCTGCACCATTTGAGTTACGGTATGGTGGATTTGCCTAGCGGGAAGATGAAAAGTAGAGAAGGTACTGTTGTAGATGCTGACGACCTTATCTCGGAAATGGCAAGCACTGCCGAGAGTATTGCCTCAGAACTCGGGAAGTTGGATGGTTATACAGAAGCCCAGAAAAAAGCACTCTATCAAGACATAGGCCTTGGTGCTCTGAAGTATTACATTCTCAAAGTAGATCCTAAGAAACGCATACTGTTCGATCCGGAGGCCTCAGTAGATTTTCAAGGTAATACAGGTCCATTTATTCAATATACTTATGCGCGAATTCAAGCGATCTTGCGCAAGGCTGAAACTATGGAATTGGAGCCTGCCACTGCCGTTGACCTCACTGAAAAGGAACGCGCTGTGATCAAAGAACTAGAGAATTACCCAACAGCGGTTAGCTTGGCTGCGGAGCAACACAGTCCAGCCTTGGTAGCCAATTATGTCTATGACCTGGTAAAGGCTTACAATTCCTTTTTCCAGAACGTGCCGATCTTTGCTGCAGACACTGCGTCACAGCTCACTTTTAGAGTACAACTGTCAGAGGCTGCAGGCAGAACTATCAAAAGTGCTTTAGCCCTTCTCGGTATTGTTGCGCCAGAGCGCATGTAACTAGAAGCTGAGTTCCAAAGAGAAATTTGGGGTAAATCGCAGCGAGCGGTTTTCGATCTGGTTTATGGCAAATTGATCTTCTCCGATCTGCTGAGACACATAGTAACGATCCAGTAAATTGTTGTTGTTGAAGATATTCTGAAATGCCGCATTGGCTTTTAAGGAGTATGTCTGCTTGTCTAGCACTATGTATTTGAAAGATAGGTCAGCTCGAAAAAAGGATTCGAGTCGCTGCTGATTGGGTGGGTTGAAAGGAATCTCCATATCGTCTTGTACGGCAGACAAGGCTTCTCCTAATGGATCTGTAAAGGGTTTTCCACTGCGCCATTGCAAACCAAAAACAGTACTGAACCTCCCCAGGTCGTAACTTACCGCTGTTCGTAGCGAATGGGTGATATCGAGGTTATTGGCAAATACCTGCGGATCAAAACTGTCAAATTGATAGTCGTTGTTGGAATAGGTGTAACCCAGCCAGGCACCCAGGCCACGCCAGCGCTTGTTAATAATAAGTTCCAAGCCATATACCTGATAGGAGCCAATAGCTGCCGTGTTCGCGAATTGATTTTGGAAACCTTGGGTAGTGGCACTGATACCGTCAACCGCCTTTTCAAAGTATTCCAAATTGATCAACCAATTGCGTTTGTTCCACACCAGACCACTAGACCATTGTTTGCTCGTAATCAGTGGAACTTCGTTGCCATTGGCTTGTATCCAACGGCGGTTCTCCACACCCAAGAACTCGTTTTGAAAGGCAACTGCCTGACTAATGCTTTGACTTTTGAATTCCCCGTGAAACTCCACTGCAAAGCCACCTCCAAGCTTTTGATGCAGATTAAAACGAGGCTCGAATCGGTATTCGTTGATTTTGGGGTAGTGTGTTAGTCGTAAGCCCGCATTGATCTGGGTTTTCCCTTGAAAAGGATTCCAACTGAGTTGGTTGAAAAGGTTGTGCCCAACAAGGACTTCTTTAACCCGTCTTCTGAATTCTGGGGTGGTGGTTTGGTCGCTGTTGGTTACGCCGGTTTCTGTAAACTCATAACCTGCCTCCCACTGGAGATTGTTTTTAGGGCGATAAACTAACTGGCCGCGACCTACAAAAGAGATCACTTCATTGCCTTGGGTGTCGAATGCAGTGGTTAGTAATTCAAAATTCGCTGCATCGAGATTGTATTGACTTCTGTAGGCCTCAATACTGCTACTCCATTTAGAATTCCAGCTGCGCTGCCAACTAATTCCCGCGGCTATATTCTGCTGATCTAGTTCACTGGTTTCGCTCAAGGTAAATGCGTCGTTGGACAAACTCTGATTAAAGGTCAAGGCATTGTTTATCACTAGAAAATTCACTCGGAATTTATCTTTTGCCGTTGGATCGAAAAGTAGTTTAGCACTCAGGTCGTAGAAGTTAAAATCTTCGGAGGCCTTTAGTTCCGATTGAGCGTTAGGGGTTGCCAAGTTCGTGATCTGCGTATCCTGAAAAACCCGCTCGGAATAACTGTTGTAAATGGGAGTTTCGTAGAGATCGTTCAAGGAGCGTCGCCCCGCTATCATTACAGAGAGTTTCTTGCTCAGGGGAAGATCTATAAAAGCATTGGCGTGCAAGAGGTTCAAGGTGGCTTTTCCGTGAATGCCGTCGGTGATCTCGTCTTTGGCCTTTAGATCAATTACTCCAGAAACACTCTCGCCATAGCGACTATGAGTCCCGTTGCGGTATATATAGACATCTTCGGTTATATAAGGATTAATAGCCGAGATCAATCCGTAGAAATGTCCACTCTGATACACGCGAATGCCGTCCCAAAGTAGCAGGTTTTCTCCATTGCTTCCCCCGCGAACATTCACATTAGATACGGTTTCGTCCACACTTTCTACCCCTGGTAAGGTTTGGGAGATCTGTAGAACATCGGTCTCTGCTATTCCAGGAAGCAGACCGAATTTTTCGGTATTAAAGCGGTAAGAGCCATCGTTGGTTCTGTAGATCCCTTGGGTAAATACAGGTTGCAGCAGTACTTCTTCTAACTGGTCCACACTGGGGCGCAATTGCACCACAACGGTGTCAAACTCTACTGGACCAACATTGAGTCCCTGAGTTTGATACCCGAGGTACTGTACTTGTATAAAAATAGGAGCAGCGGGGTTGGGAATATAACTACTCCCAGAGGCATTGGTGGTGTATCCGGTGGTTTGGTCTACCAAACGGATATTCGCATTGGGCAAGGGGAGTCCGCTTTGCGCATCCAAGACCACAATATGTATACTGTCTGGGGCGCTAATAGAGTAATAACGGGCATTGATCTGCTTGATCTGCAAGCCTGTGCGCGCTTTGATATACTCTAAATTGGCGGCTAAATTTGCAGTTGTTGTTGGGGTTATACTGATGTCACTTATCGCGTCCGAAGCATAAGAAAAACGAATGTCGTACTGCTGTTCTAGGCTTTTGAGATAGTCTGAAAGTTTTACCGCATCTTGAGCCAGTCCGGCGTTAAGCCCGATCAGTAAAAAGAAACTCGTCGATAAAAAAAGGCGTCTGAAATTATTCGACCTCATTCAACACTACTTTGTTTTTATCCAAAACGCTGTAGGTCATCTGTAAAGGAGTGCAAATGGATTGTAGTGCGATATCGAGATCCTGGTGTGTAAAGCTGCCTGTAAAGCGCTTTTTAAGATCAATATCTTTCACTTCTAGTTGAACACTGTAATAATGTTCCAATTCATCCAGAACCTCCGACAAAGGAGCATTCTCAAAAGAACTCTCGTGTTGCAGCCAACGGGGGGCGCTTAGGCTGGTAGTGAGATTCTTTAAACTGCTACCTTTGGTGAACTCTAAGGCTTCTCCGGCCTTCAAGGTGACAACCTGCTGATCTAAAGATACAGAAACAACCCCTTCAAAACAACTCACCTTGAGTTGCTGCCCTCGGGCAAATACGTTGAATTGGGTTCCAAGTACAGTCACATCACCAAGATCGGTCTCAACCACAAAGGCACTGCCTTTGGCCACTTTAAAATAAGCTTCTCCTTCTAGGCGAAGGGTTCTGGCGTTTCTCCAATCTTGTTCGTTATAGGTCAGGAAAGAATCGGCATTAAGTGCTACTTCAGAAGTGTCTGGCAAAAAGACCTGTGTCTTTTCGGCTATAGCAGTATTGACATCGGTGTCCATACCCTGCCAAAACACATAGGACAACGCAACAATAGCGAAGACTGCCGCAATACGGATCACGTATTTAAGCGGTTGTAAACGTCTTACTTTCGCAGGACGGTTAAGCTGTTGGATGTTCTTCCAAACTGCAGCCTCTGGGAATTCAGGTGCTTCTAGATTAGAAGACTCAGTGGCAATTTGCATCAAGGCATCCATCTCTGGATCCGCTTTTAGCAAGGCTTCTTGCTGCTCCGTCAGCTCGTCATTCATCCATTTATGAAGCAAAGATTGCTTGTCCATTCTCTTTCTTTTTCAAGGGTATAACAGCTCAGCCTTTAAATACCCTACCTTATTTATTAAATCCCTCTAAATTTTTTTTCAGGCCCATTAAAGCCTGACTTATTCGTTTTTCAACAGCTTTTATACTAATGTCTAATTCTTCTGCTATCTCCTTGTATTTCTTGCCGTCTATCCGATTCATTAAAAAAGCCGTACGCTGAGCTTCTGTAAGCGTGTTAAGCGCAGCATTGAGCTTTTTGCCGTATTCTTTTTCCTCCAATAAATATTCGGGAGATTGTTTGTCAATTCCAGAGGTCTGATTACTCCTATAATTGAGCACTACCTTTTTGTGGGCGACAGCATTGAGAAAACTGTTGTTGGTAACCGTATATAAAAAAGAGCGCGCTTTAGAAAAGCTCACTTTGCGGCAGTTGTTCCAAAGCTTTACAAATGCCTCTTGCACCAAGTCGTTGGCATCGTCTGCATTTCCACATTTGTAATAGGCGAAATTCCACAGGGCCTGCCCATGCGCTTTATACAGTGCGTTGTAATGCTGCTCCTGGCAGATGTCTTTTTTATCCTGCGGATCTTTTTCGGTCACGTAATCCTTTGTTTTTAAAGGCGTGTAAATATAAATAGAAACTTTTTTAAATTTTTTGGTAGGGTTTTTTTGCGGTACGCTGTTTTACTAACAAATCGACACTAACGCTCGATAGTTCTTTGAAAAGATGATTACCGGATGGGTGCTTCCACAAGAAGACATTTAAAAATAGCTATCTATGAAAAGGAGAAATCCGACAACTCGATTTTAAGACAAGAATGCAATTTTTTTCAATAACAAGTCACATTAGTTAAACTGAATCGCATTAGACTTAGAATCCTTGGGCACCATCAGCAACGAGAAATTCTTAAACCTACAGTTATTCATTTTGATGCTAGTTAAAAGTTTCTGTTCATAATGACTACCTCTTGTTGCTGATAGCCCTTTTTTTAAAAGCACCAAAGGTAAGGCCGGCAGCCAGACCGCAACACATATGACGTCTAGTGAGGCACCAAAGCTTTTTCTTTAGGTTAAACGAAAAACGGTGTAGCGTCTATGACATTAAGTTGCATGCAATATCCTTAACCTACATGAGGTCACTGCTTTCCTTACCTTTCTTAATCATCTTTTTTTGCGCCAATAAAATATACCGTCTTTTAGACGGTTTTTTTTATTTAGTCACGCGACTTTTAACCCGCTCCAGCGGCTACAAACTATTGCTGTTTCCTTTCTTATTGTCTTTTTTTCACTCCGTAGCGCTGCTATGCAGCTCAAAAAAGTCTTCAATTAAGAAAACATCTACTAGTTTTCGCTATGCTGTTTCGGGTTAAAAATCGCGTGGAGGGTTTCTGTTCTAAAGGAATATTGTAAAAGGCTACAAACTGCTGCTATTTCCTTTCTTTTTGTCTTTTTTTCGCTCCGTAGCGCTGCTATGCAGCTCAAAAAAGCCTTCAATTAAGAAAATATCCGTGAATTTTCGCTTCGTTGTCTCGGCTTAAAAGTTGAGTTTTGGGTCTTCTGAATAGTATCAAGAAACGGCGCCTGCAAATTACCGCTAAGATCTATCTAAAAATCACGCGCAGCGTTGCATTAGGAGTAAAGCGCAGGGCCAGGTCATTGACCTTCTGCACTTCCGTGTTGTCGTTGATGCGGAAAAAGGTGTTGACCACATTGTCATTCCCCAAAAGATTCCATAGCGATAAGCCACTAACAAGTCTTACTTTCTCGCTGAGGTCATAGGTGTAGGTAGCAGATGCGTCTGCTCTAAAGTAATCCTCTAAGAGCACGCTGTTAGGAGCTAGATAATCTACAAATCCCACTTGTGGAATAGAATTGTCTCCTACTGGAGTAAAAGGACGACCACGGCGCCAGTTTAGACCAGCTCCCAGATTAAATCGCCCTAAATTAAAATTCGCTCCAAGTGACAGAGCATGTCTAATATCTAGGTTATTTGGAAATTCACTTGGGCTAAAGGTCGGAAAGTCATAATCGTTGCGCGCAAAGGTATAACTGATCCAGATATTGGTTTTTTGCCATTGTCTATTGGCTAAAAAGTCCAAGCCGTAAACGGTGTAAGACCCTGTTTCTCGGCGGTCTTCAAATTGATCTTGAAAACCTTGACTTTGACTAGTGATACCGCGGATCTGTTTCCAGTAAGGCTCCGCGCTAAAAAGCCATCCTTTTCGCTGGTAGCTCAAGCCCAGACCTAGGTGTCTTCCTTTTATAATTGGAATTACCCCAGGGTCGGAGAGTACCCAGCGTCTGTTCTCCACGCCCAAGAAATCGTTTTGAAGATCCACCACCTGAGAAGTGGTTTGGCTGTTTAGAGCCCCTAAGAGTTCTAAACTAAAGTTCCTGCCTATACGCTGCGTAACGCGCAGTCTTGGTTCTAGCAGTATTTCGTCGAATTTGTTGATATGATTTGCGCGCAGTCCGGCTTCAATGCGTGTTTTGCCGTTGGCAGTTTCCATAAGGATGCTACTAAACAAACTGTGGGTGCGCAACACTTGTTTCTCCAGTCTTTCGAAAGTAGGATTGTTGATGTTCTCAAAATTTGTGATCCCAGTTTCGTTGAACTGATAACCTTGCTGCCAGATGAGTCTTTCGCTAATAGCCCATTTATTCTCGATCTTAACGCCGGTCTCGACCAGGTCATTCTCTTGTATGAGTCGTTGGTCGTTCTCTATGTCGGCATTGAGTGCCGTGAGTTCATAGCCGCTGCCATACCATTGCAATTCAGTACTTATATCTTCGTTCCATTTACGCTGGTAATAGAAGCCTCCGGAGAGATTGTCTTGGGTAAGATTGCTTTGTCGTGCTTGTGGCTCGCCATCTAATGCTCCGTTTTCTAAAAATTCCAGACGATTCCCCAATCGCAGTAAACTCAAGCGAAATCTATCTTTTGCTGTGGGTTCGTATTGAAGTCTGATGTGGGCATCAAAGAATTTAAAATCGTCGTCCGAAGTAAAGTTGGACATTCCAGATGTCTGAAGCTCTGTATTCTGAAAGGCCTTGTCAAAATAGGATTCGTAAGTCGGCGTATTGAGCAGCGAGTTGAGCGAATGCCTTCCGGCTACTTCTAAAGATAGTTTATCGGTAATAGGCAGTTCGGCCAAGACATCGGCGCTGAGTAAGTTGAAGCCGGCGTTGACCTTAAAATCAGTAATGATCTCGTCTGAACCTCGCATGGAAATAACGCCAGATACGCCATCACCGTAACGCGCGTTTCCAACACTTTTATAAACATCTACCTCTTTGGTCAGGTTGGGGTTAAAAGCAGATATTAGTCCAAAGAAGTGTCCGCTTTGATACATTTTAATACCATCCCAAAGAATAAGGTTCTGGTCGTTGGTTCCTCCGCGGATATTCAAAAAGGAAACGGTTTCGTTCACGCTTTGTATTCCGGGAAGTTCTTTCAAGGTTAGCAGCACATCACTCTCTATAAGCCCCGGCAGTATATCAAAGGCATCGTAATTCACGTTGACTGCGCCGTCGGCCTTTCTGCTGATACCTTTTGTGATGAAATTGGTTAGCAGAACAGGATTCAAGGCTTCGGCCTGTGGGCTCAATCGGAAGACCGTGCATACGCCCCTCGGGGTCGCGGCATCCAATACTGCCGACTGTTTTCCATAACCTAAATAGGTGACACTAATAGGTGTTGATCGGATAAGGCTATTTACCACCGCGCGACCTGCCTTATCGGTAACAACTTGTTGGTAGGAGGTAGTTATAATGGCTCCGGATAATGCTTGATCGGTCTCTGCACTTAGAATTTCTATACAGAATTCTCGGTTTTCCTTAGGAGTAACGGTAACGGTATTATCTTCTAAAAGGCGGTAGTCGAACAGCGTAGTTTCTTGTAATTCCGTCAAGGCCTCAGTTAAAGCCGTTGCCGTTTCGGAACCAGAATAAATATGAGTTACCAGGACTGCATCCTCATAAGAAAAAGTACAGTTGAACTGCGTTTCTAAGAGGTTGAAATAATCGGTAAGCGACTGTCTTTGTTGTCCGAAGACATGCAGTAGAAATCCGAAGAAGAAAAATAAAATGAAGATGCGTTTGCGCACGCCTAATTACGGTTGTTATTTTGTAATGGTCACCTTTTTTCCGGAGATCTGAAACTTCAAATTAAGGGGGACGGTAACTGCTTCCATTGCGGTTTCCAGATCTTCATGGGTAAAACTACCAGTAAAAATAACATTTTTATCGATGGTGGATGCATCGACACTCACTTCATATTGTCGCTCTAGTTCGGCTAAGATGATCTTGTAGGGCGTGCTCTTAAAAATAGACTTGTGATTAACCCAACTCGGTCTTGCCGTTGCGGTCTCAAAGCGATTCAGCTTTGTGCCCAAAAGGCGAACACCCTCTCCGGCACCGATCTCTATTGTGGTATTATCAGGGAAGCTAACTGCAACTCGACCTTCAAAACAGGTCACCTCGAATAAGCCATCGCGATCCACTACGTTGAAAACAGTGCCTAGCACACGGACCGAACCCGCATCAGTATTAACTTCAAAACTACTTCCTTTGGTAACGGTGAATAATGCTTCTCCATCTAGGTCTACCTGACGGGAATCTTCCCATTTATCTTCATTATAACTCAGACTTGTTCCTGCATTGAGTTGCACTGTGGACGCATCTGGCAGTGATACCTCTAAACGATCTGCGTTGGCTGCCGTAAGTGTGGTGGTGTTATTCGCTGTCAGATTAACAACTAACAAGCCCAATACAAATAGCGCCGCTATTGCAGAAGCAATGCGCCACGGCTTTAGTCTTTTGACCTTGGTTTGTTGTTGTTGCTTTAGGCGGAGGCGATCGTAACTTGAGCTGGCGTCAAACTCCGGTGCCCGAAAGTATTGTGCAGCTTGGGAAATTTTTTCGTAAGCACTGAAGCGCTCGTCGTCTTGTAACGCCGTGCGATCCGCTTCGCTCAAGCTATGATCTAACCACCTTAAAAACAAATTTTCCTTTTTCATATCAATTTGTCACTTATAGAACAACCATACTTGGCAAATTCCTACCCAAGTCTTACAATTCTTTAATTTCTTCTCTTAATTTATCCAATGCTGTGTAAATGCGCTTTTCTACCGCCTTTCTGGAAATGCCCAGCATTTCTGCAATTTCCTGGTGTTTTTTTCCTTCTACTCGATTGAGCATAAAGGCAATACGCTGTCCTTCGGGTAAAGCGTTCAAGGCTTTTTCAAACCGCTGCATGAACTGCTGTTCTTCCATTACGAATTCCGGAGACTCATTGGTGTAATGTTTGGGTTTATGGGCCTGATATTTAAGTACCACCTTTTGGTGCTTGATACTGTTTAGAGCCGCATTATTAACCACCGTAAACAAAAAACTCTTTGCCTTAGAAAATGGCACCTGTGCACATTTTTCCCAAAGCTTCATAAAGGCCTCGTGTACTTTGTCTTCCGGGTTGATGTGTTCCCCAAATTTATAGTAGCAGAAGTCGTGCAGATCTCTAGCGTGCTGCTGGTAGAGTTTTTCGTATATCTTCTCCTCGCAAACCGATTCGAATAGCTCCTTTTTCATGCAATTTTGTACTAAACCCTTGATTGTGTTTAATAAGCGGTAAATATATCAATTAATTATTGGTAGGAATTTTTCCCTTATGTTTGTTCTATTATTAATGAAGACATCCCTACGCATACCGTTTCTCCTTTTAGGAGTTTGTTTGAGTCTTGCTTCTTGCCAAAAAGAAGCTTTACGTATTACTGATAATCAGCAGGACGATTCCTTTCTAGACGACGCTAATTTGGTTGGCTTGGTTCAAGGAGTAACTGCGCACGATGGCAGTCACGATAATGTGGTAGATGATTCCAACTGCTTCAGTATAAATTTTCCGTACTACTGTAATGTAGACGGCGAGGTATTTCTTTACCAACAGGCGAGTGATCTGGAAGGCTTGTATTTGGCCGATGAGGTTACCCCAGTATTTCCAATAACGGTAACTTATGCCGATTACAACGAGACCCAAATAAACAACGAGGCAGAATTCCAAGCCTTGATAGCACAATGTGCTTCTGGGGAGCTCTACAACAATGCCATCCGATGTGTAGACTTTATTTATCCGATAGAGGTGGCAATCTACGATCCGGTCACCGCGGATTTTGAAACCTTGGTCTACGATCACGACAGAGCTACCTTTAATGGTATTGTTAGCTTGTTGGATGCTGATCTGATCGCGCAATTCCGCTATCCCTTAACAGTTGATATCCGTGATGGGGAAACCATTCAAATCAGCTCAGATTCCGAGTTGAAAGCAATTATCAACTCCAACCTCAATTTCTGCGAATAATTGTAAAATTCGCCAATAATCACTTTAACTATTTGATATTCAATAAATTATTTGTTTAATCTTTGTCTTTAAAAGTTAAACAAAATGTTAAAGTTCTATTAATTCCGGTTTTTTTGGTAGTACTTTGCAACGTCCTGTTGTTGTATAGACAAATGTATTACACCAAAAAAAATAACATGAAAAACGTATTCAAAATTTCACTACTTGCGCTACTAACCGTAACGCTATTTGCGTGTAACAACGACGATGACAACTCTAATCCTATCGACCCAGGTACTGATGTGACCATCGCTCAATTTGTTGCAGACAATGACGACTATTCATCTTTAGAGGCAGCTTTAGAGGTAGCTGGTCTAACAGAAACATTAAATTCCGGAGAGTTCACTGTGTTTGCTCCAAACAACCTGGCTTTTGAAGCCTTCTTGAACGCAGCCGGTTTTGCATCATTGGACGATGTTCCTGTAGATGTACTTACCAATATCTTATTGAACCACGTTGTAACTGGAACCAACGAATCTACAGATTTGATCACAGGCTACATCAACTCCTTAGCAACAGAAGCTTCTTCTGGAGCTAACTTGAGTTTGTTTGTAAACACCGCCGGTGGGGTTCAGATCAACGGAGTAGCTACTGTTACCACTGCAGATATCGAAGCTAGCAACGGGGTGATTCACGCCGTAGATGCGGTAATTGGTATTGCAGATGTAACTACACAAGCCTTAGCCAACCCTAACTTCTCTATCTTAGTAGAAGCGCTAATCGCTGCTTCGGACACCGACTTGGACTATGTAGCCTTGTTGTCTGGATCTGCTAATGCGCCATTTACCGTATTCGCACCGACCAACGAAGCATTCGTTGATCTGTTGAATGCATTAGGATTCGCTTCTTTGGACGATGTGCCACAAGACGCGCTTCGCACAATTTTAAATTATCACGTATTGGCATCTGCTAATGTGCGTTCTTCAGATCTAGAAGACGGACAGACGCCAACTACCTTCGAAGGAACTACCATCGAGATCGACCTAGAGTCAGGAGCTCAAGTGATCGATGCTACTGGAGTAGCTTCTAACATCATTGTAGTTGATGTGCAAACAGGAAACGGAGTTATCCACGCCATAGACAAGGTATTGTTGCCTTCTGCTATCGCATCCGCAGTAACTCCAACGCTAACTGGTTTGGCTTATACCAACCCTGATCTGACCAGCTTATACGCTGCGCTAAAGATCACAGGATTGGATGCTGCTCTTGCCGATACAGCCGCTGAGTTCACTGTATTTGCACCAACCAACGATTCATTTGCAGCCTTCTTGGACGCAGCCGGATTCAGCAGTATAGACGAAGTGCCAGTAGACGTATTGACACAAGTGGTGCTTAACCACGCTATCGCTGGAGCGCTTTTCGCAGGAGATCTTACTACTTCTTACGGAAACACACTAGCCACTTATGGAGATTCCAGCAACAACCTAAGTATCTACATCAACACTGATTCTGGTGTTACCCTTAACGGACAGTCCAATGTGGTATTGCCAGATGTGCCTGCCGCTAATGGTGTTGCTCACGTAGTTGATGCAGTTATCGGATTACCAACAGTAGTGACCTTTGCCGTTGCAGATCCAACCTTTGCTACTTTGGTGGCAGCTTTAACTCGCGACGATCAACCAGATTATGTTAGCGTACTGTCTACCGGATTAGGTGTAGATCCTGCTCCATTCACCGTTTTTGCTCCTACTAACGATGCCTTTGGCGATCTTTTGGTGGAGCTAGGAGCAGCTAGTTTAGATGATATTGACGGCGCAACGTTGACAGCGACCTTGAACACACACGTGATCGCTGGAGCAAATGTACGCGCAGAAGACTTAGTGAGCGGTACCGTAGGTACGCTCGGAGCAGATATAGAGATCGATGCTACCAACGCAACCATTACCGATTTGAATGGTCGTGTTAGTAACATTATCGTAACGAATGTGCAGGCAGCGAATGGTGTTGTTCACGCAATAGATAAAGTAATTTTACCGGAGCTGTAACTGTTCATATTTTAATTGTTTAGTTAGTTGATGAAAGCCGTCTCTGCCACACTTCTTTAGGCAGGGGCGGTTTTTTTATAGCCCTTTCTAAGCAACCTTTTCGTGTTTCGCGTACTAGAGAGTAAAACCTAGTTATGAAGCACTATTTCTTTTTTCTGACTTTTCTTTTTTGCGTCGGATGCATCAATGAACCCCTAGAGATCGATGCCGTTGCTCAGGGTGATCTTATTGAGGAATCATCAGAACTGTTTCAATTTTTAGCGCAGATTACCGAAGATGAATCAGAACCTACCAGTGTTACCTGTATCGATTTTGTGTATCCCTTTATCGTCTATCAATACGACGAATTCGATGAGTATGTTTCTGCTACTCGTGTGGGTAACGACTACCAGTTTTGGCAATTTTTGTTAGGCATCCCAGAGGAAAACTCGGTAGGTATAAGTTTCCCTATACAGGCCACCTTAGAAGACGGGACGCTCTTTGAGATCAACAGTGCCGACGAACTAGCTCAAAGCATTCAAGGTTGTATACAAGAGATACAGCAAGAAGTCTTGGGTGGGGTAAGTGAAGCATTTCAGCAATGCGGATGGGAAGTACGTGCCCCAGAAGGCGTGGACCCAGATCAGTTCGAGTACAGCGTATTTGAGGTGACCCCAAGTGGAGGCGTAGTTTTCTATGATGCTGGGGTTGGCTCTCCAGGAACCTGGATCTTCTATTTCATTGCCAACCAATTGCATATGAATATCAATCTAGATGGCGTAAATGAAACTATAGATGAAACCTGGAATAAAGACTGGATAGTTACAGGGTTCACAGAGAATAACCTACAGATCACCCGAGATGATATCACCTACGAGCTCAATAAGATCTGTGAACCAGAGATCTATTGCACCACCTTGTTCTTTGAAGAATGTGCAATTATTGACGGAGATCCTACGCCGCCCTATACCGCGAATTTCATCTTTGAAAATTACAGCCGTTGCATTGGTCTTATCACCGAGAAGCCGCAGGAGGACGGATATAGTTTTGCCTATTTTGAGGCCGAAGCCGATGCAGAGGCGAATGTGAATGCCTTGCCTCAAGACGGTTACCTTAATATCGAGAATGCCCAAACGATCTACGTACGGATTACAGACCCGACTGATGTGGAGTTCGAGTTGGTGGAGATCACCATTTTGGCCTCGTTATGTGAATGATTTTTTAAGAATCAGCCAAAGGAAAAGACGACCCATAGTGGTCGTCTTTTTGCGTTCTAAGGGCTTGTCCATCTTTAGGCAAAAATGTAACTTTGCGCTTTACCAATTTTAGCGATGTTTGATAATTTAAGTGATAAGTTAGATAAAGCCTTACACGTGCTCAAAGGGCACGGTCAGATTACCGAAGTTAACGTGGCCGAAACCCTCAAGGAAGTGCGTCGTGCGCTTTTAGATGCCGATGTTAACTACAAGATCGCCAAGGAGTTTACCAATACGGTAAAGGAGAAAGCCTTGGGTCAGAATGTATTGACCACTTTGCAGCCTGGCCAGTTAATGGTCAAATTGGTGAAAGATGAGCTTACCGAGCTTATGGGTGGCGATGCTGCTGGAGTTAATCTCGGAGGGAATCCGTCGGTGATTCTCATGTCCGGATTACAGGGTAGTGGTAAAACGACCTTTTCCGGAAAGCTTGCCAACTATTTAAAGAGTAAAAAATCCAAGAAACCATTATTGGTAGCTTGTGACGTATATCGTCCTGCAGCGATAGATCAGTTGCACGTAGTAGGAGATCAGATAGGGGTTGAGGTGTATTCAGACCGAGACAACAATGATCCTGTAGCTATTGCCACTGCCGCAATTGCTCACGCTAAATCTAACGGACACAATGTGGTTATTGTCGATACGGCTGGTCGTTTGGCTGTAGACGAGGAGATGATGACCGAGATCGCTAATATTCACGCAGCGATCAAACCAGAGGAAACCTTGTTCGTGGTAGATTCCATGACAGGTCAAGATGCCGTGAACACAGCCAAGGCCTTTAACGACCGCCTGAATTTTGACGGGGTTATCCTAACCAAGCTAGACGGTGATACTCGTGGTGGAGCTGCAATCTCTATTAAGAGTGTTGTGAACAAGCCGATCAAGTTTATCGGTACCGGAGAAAAGATGGAGGCCATTGATGTGTTCTATCCTTCTCGTATGGCAGACCGTATCTTGGGGATGGGAGACGTAGTGTCTTTGGTGGAACGCGCTCAGGAGCAGTTCGACGAAGAAGAGGCGCGCAAGTTGCAAAAGAAGATCGCCAAGAATCAATTTGGTTTTGACGATTTCTTAAAGCAGATCCAGCAAGTTAAGAAGATGGGGAACATGAAAGACCTCATTGGAATGATCCCAGGGGCTGGAAAGGCCTTAAAGGGAGTCGATATAGACGACGATGCCTTTAAGCATATCGAAGCCATCATTCACTCTATGACTCCAGAAGAGCGCTCTAATCCTGCGCTGATAAACGCCAGTCGTAAAAAACGCATCGGTAAAGGTTCGGGTACATCTGTACAGCAGGTGAACCAGCTGCTCAAGCAATTCAATCAGATGAGTAAGATGATGAAGATGATGCAAGGCGGAGGCGGCCGCAAAATGATGCAAATGCTGGGTAAACAGCGCTAATAATACAAACTTATGATACTACTAGACGGACGCAAGTGCAGTAACGAGATCAAAGAAGAGATCAAAGAGCAAGTAGATGCTCTCAAGGCCAAAGGCCAAAAAGTACCGCACCTGGCAGCTGTCTTAGTAGGAAACGACGGAGCCTCGCTCACTTATGTAGGTAGTAAGGTTCGCGCTTGTGAACGCGTAGGATTCGAATCTACTTTGATCCGTTTGGACGAAGAGACCTCCGAAGAAGTATTGCTTAAGACGATAGATAATCTCAACAACGACGATGAGATAGATGGTTTTATCGTACAGCTTCCCTTACCAAAACACATCGATGAAGAAAAGGTCTTGCTGGCTGTAGATCCTGATAAAGATGTAGACGGTTTCCACCCGACCAATTTTGGGCGTATGGCCTTGGACATGGAAAGTTTTATTCCAGCCACACCATTTGGCATCATGGAACTGCTCCGCAGAAATGAAGTTGACACCCAAGGGAAACACACTGTGATCATAGGTCGGAGTCATATAGTAGGCCGCCCAATGAGTATCTTGATGAGCCGCAAGGGTAATCCCGGAAACTCAACCGTAACCTTGACACACTCTAGAACTAAGAACATCGAAGCGTACATCAAGGCGGCAGACATTGTGATCTCGGCTTTAGGGGTGCCTGAGTTCGTAAAGGCCGATATGGTCAAAGAAGGTGCTGTTGTTATCGATGTGGGTATCACTCGTGTTCCAGACGAATCTCAGCCGAAAGGGTATGTAATTAAGGGTGATGTAGAGTTTGAAGGTGTAAGTGCCAAGGCTTCGCATATCACTCCAGTTCCTGGTGGAGTAGGGCCTATGACCATTGCAATGTTGTTGCAAAACACGCTTTTGGCCCGAGCTAGAAAAGCTTAATCGTTACCATTCTTGGTGAGGTAATTGATACTGACTGTCGCCAATTCACTATTTGGATATTTGGAGAAATACTTAGGGTCGCTTTGCAGCCCCAAGCGATCTATTACGGAATGGAAAACCTCTAGCTCCACAATGAACTGATCAGAAAATCCGTGAGTAGCATCGTAAGCCGTAGCTGCTGTCTTTCCTATATTCTTAGCCGTAATGATTGGGTCCAAGGTGTGTAATTCGATCACCAATAACCCAAACTTCTCAATATAGGGCAGCCAGTCTTCTAAGTGTTCGTACAAATTCTGTTCTACGGCACTGTTGCTAAGTTTTTCTCCGCGATGCGCATAGGCTCCCGTAGATTTGCTTTGGATCTCAGGGTTTCTTTTAGGGGCTGACCACGGACGGTTGTGATCTAAAAAGGTACGCACATTCAACAGATCTGAAAGCTTAATGTCGTAACTGGCTTGTATGTCTTTTTCTAAGGTTTCCGGGTCTGCAATATCACCCCAAATGACCTTAGCCCAAATATCTGCTTTGATGAGGTTGGCGCGGGTAACTTTTAAAGCTGCCTTATTGAAATCCACTCCAACTAAGAACAAAGGGTATTCTTCTAGCATTTGACCCCGACGGGTGCGTTGTTCAATAACGTCGAATAAATGGATCAAGAAGGCTCCATTACCGCAGCCCATATCTAAAATTCCCTTGGGTTGCTGAGCAATAGGCTTGTTAAAGAGCTCAATGATTATCTCGTCTATCTTTTTAAAATAGGCCGAGTGCGCACCGCCGCTTCCCCAGACATTCATCTCCCTGTTCACGTGTATCTCTGGCGTGTTGGGCATATCGCTGCGCAAAAGTGCAGCGTTTCCGAACAAGAGATCGTCCATACGTCTAAAGGTCGGCAGATAAGAAACTGTTACCCCATATGCTGTAGATCTACGAGCAAAAAAGAGTCCTTTATTGGTGAATTTGTAATGGTCGTTCTGTTTGCTAAACCAACCGATGTGGGTCAAATAATCCAGGATCTTACTAAAATTCTCCGGGTCTTCATGGAACTCATCTGCCCCAAAAGAGGCCTCCATAAAATACTTGTGAAACATACCATCCATACCCAGCATCACCGTTATAGGACCAATTAACAAGCCTTCAATATGCAGTTTTATTTGGGCGTCAATTTCTAGTTCCAGATCCGATTTGCCATTTCCGTCGTAATCTCCTTTTTCATATCTATTAAAGATCCGATTCAGATTGGCAATGGTGTCTAGGTCAAAACTTCTCGGGTGGAATTCTTCTGCGGATTGGGTAAAGTTAACCACATCACTGTAGCGTTCACAAGCTTCAAAAGCATATTGGCTCTTGTCGTTTGTGGCCAAGTGGATTTCTTCGCTTTCGGGGTCTAAATTGTAGTTGAGCCAGCCTTGTGAAGCCAGCACGCGTAAAGCTACATTCAAATAGCCTGCATTGCCTTGAACCTTTTGGTTGAGTGCCGTCAAAGTGGTGCTTTGCAGCGCTAGCAATTCTTTTAAAACGCCTTTATTATATAAGGAATAAGCTACAGGAGCAGTGACAATTCCATCCAAATGACGGAACAAATTGCTGCGGTAAAGTCGTTTCTCTTCTGCGGATAACATAATGGCGTATTTCTAGTAAATATACAGAAATACGCCACTGTCTATGCTTAGCGATACGTTAATCTACTGCAAAAAGCTGCTCGATATTTTTAAAGGCCTTGAACTCCAGCGCGTTTCCGGCGGGATCTAAAAAGAACATGGTGGCTTGCTCTCCAGCCTCCCCTTTAAAGCGAATGTAAGGCTCGATGATAAATTCGATCCCTCGCTCTTGCAGCGCTTTTGATAAGCTTTCAAAATCTTCCATGGTCAGCACTACACCAAAGTGCGGAACAGGAACGGCTTTACCGTCTACTGCGTTGGTGTGCAGATCTGCTGCGGATTTTTCTTTGTAGTGGATCACTAACTGATGTCCGTAGAAATCAAAATCAACCCAATGATCGCTGCTACGACCTTCTAGACAGCCTAGAACATCGCGGTAAAAACTGCGGCATTCTTCTAAATTATGCACCGGAATTGCCAGGTGAAAGGGGCGAATCGCGCTCATTATTCCTCGGCTTTTTCTTCTTGGTCCCAGCTCACCATCATAAACTTGAACTTGGCGGTCTCTGGAATCTGAGTGGCCTCTATCTTGTTCGAAGTGTAGCGCAGACTCTCTGGCAATTGAGCTTTATCGATAACCACATAAACATCAGTCTCGTTTAAGTTAACAACTACCGAACTCAAAGTGGAGTAGATATCAGAAACGGTATAATTCTCTTTGATAGTCTTGTAAGTGCCGTCTGCGGTAAGCCCTTTTTCGGTCTTAAAGCGTGGGTCTACAATACGAATGGTCTGTATGGTATTGGTGTCTGCCTTTGGTGCATGTGGGGTAAGCACCAAGAGTAGGCTTCCGGTCTTGTCGTAGATCTCAACATCTCCTCCGGCTACGATTTGGTCTTCTGTTACGGCGATCTTCACCACAGAATCCAAAGCAAACACAGAATCGAGCTCTTTTACCTGTACCGTTTTACTCAGGTTACCAACTTGCCCTTGCCCAATGAGGAAAGGGTCTTTTTCGTTATTACAACTTACTACCGTCAATGCTGCAGTGGCGGCAGCTAGCCAAAATTTACGCATGTGCTATTGTTTAATTACTTGATTAATTTTCCTAAAATTCCGAGTACCGAACGGATCACAGTTGGGCTTGTCAAGACCTTGACCACCGGATTCTGTCTGCTTGAGCGTCTGCTACTAGAGCTTCTGCGGCTACTGGCTCGGCTGGTCTCTTTTTTCTCTTTTTCAGCTTTGGCGCGCGTTTCTTCACGCTCGGCAACTTCGATTTTCTTGTTGAGCAGCTCGTAGGCGCTTTCGCGGTCGATCTCCTCGTTGTATTTTTTTATCAGCTTTGAATTGTCTATCAATTCTTTCAACTCGTCGTCTTCTAGAACGTCCATACGACTCATAGGGGCGCGAAGCATGGTCGCAGCCAATGGCGTAGGAACCCCTTTCTCGTTAAGGGCGGTAACTAAGGCTTCTCCAATTCCTAAAGAGGTCAATACCTCGTCTGTTTTGTAATAATCAGAGAGCGGATAGTTCTCTGCAGTGAGTTTTATGGCCTTTCTGTCTTTGGCAGTAAAAGCACGTAGTGCATGTTGGATCTTAAGTCCCAATTGACTCAATACAGCTTCTGGCACATCTGTTGGGTTCTGCGTCACAAAGTAAAGTCCAACACCTTTAGAACGAATTAGTTTTACTATGGATTCAATTTGATCCAAAAGCGCTTCACTGGCTTCTTTGAAAATTAGGTGCGCCTCGTCGATAAAGATCACCAACTCCGGACGACCACTATCTCCTTGTTCTGGGAAGGTGGAATAGATCTCTGCCAAAAGAGATAGCATAAAGGTAGAGAAGAGCTTTGGGCGGTCTTGGATGTCCGTTAAACGAACCACATTGATATAGCCCATGCCATTGTCATCTACACGCAGCAAATCATCAGTATCAAATGATTTCTCCCCAAAGAAAAGATCTCCCCCTTGCTGTTCCAGTTCTACAACGCGTCTAAGAATAGCTCCGGTAGATGCTGGCGAAATTCGGCCGTATTCATCGGCAAATTCCTTTTTACCTTCATTGGTGGAGTATTGCAGGATCTTTTTAAAATCCTTAAGGTCTAAGAGCGGCAGTTTGTTATCGTCGCAATACTTAAAGATTATAGAGATGATCCCGGCTTGGGTCTCTGATACATTCAAAATTCTTGAAAGCAGTACGGGCCCGAATTCGCTCACTGTTGCACGAAGACGCACTCCGTCTTGCTCAGAAAGCGATAAGATCTCTACAGGAAACTTTTTGGCTTCGAACGGGAAACCGATCTTTTGGTGACGCTCGTCGATCTTTGGGTGCCCGGGACTTGGTTGGGCAATTCCCGATAGGTCTCCTTTCATATCCATAAGCAGCACAGGCACGCCGTGAGCGGACAGGTTCTCTGCTACGATCTGTAAGGTCTTTGTTTTTCCGGTACCGGTTGCTCCCGCGATAAGACCGTGTCTGTTCATGGTCTTTAACGGAATTTTGACCAAAGCGTTGGTCACTGTTTCGTCATTGAGCATTCCTGCGCCCAGGGTGATATACTCTCCCTTACAGGCATAACCGTTGTTGATGTGATCAAAGAATTCCTGAGTCTGACTCATGCTGATGGATTTTGTCGTAAAAATAGGAATTGTCCTTTAGCTACTGAAATAATTACTACCTTAATACAATACATTAGCCGTTAAGACATGAAATCATACCCTTTAGCGTTTGTGCTGCTTATGAGCCTGTTGGTTTTTAGCTGCCGATTCGCCTCCGAAGAAACACCTGATACGCCAACACCAACAGCTGCTCCAGAGCCGAGTCAAGTAAAACCTGAATTCCATGCTTCGCATTTGGAAAGCAGGCAAAACACACCTTTTAGCGATGTCGTGCAAGTGGGCAACACCTTTTACCTTTCCGGACAAATTGGACGCGACCACGCTGCTGGTAAATTGGTCGATGGAGGAATAGAGGCAGAGACACGTCAGACCTTAGAGAACATAAAGGCGGTGCTAAATCACCACGGTTTGGAAATGGCAGATGTGGTCAAGGCGATGGTTGTGTTGGACGATATTGAAGACTTCGCTGCTTTCAATGCAATTTATACCAGTTATTTTCCGCAGCGACCTGCCCGTACGACCTTCGCTGCAGAAGCTCTTGCGGCAGGAGCAAAAATAGAGATCGAGGTCGTTGCAGTTAAAAGCGAATAAATAAGGCTAGTTGCCGGGCATTGCATATCTTTGCCGCCTGTGGATCCGCAAGTAAAAAAAGAAGTAGACCTAGGCATACAGTTGCCGCTTATGGAAGCCTTTTACACCATTCAAGGTGAGGGCTTTCACAAGGGAACTGCAGCCTATTTTGTGCGCATTGGTGGCTGCGATGTTGGCTGCCATTGGTGCGATGTAAAGGAGAGTTGGAACGCCGAGCTACATCCACCCACTCGAACAGAAGATATTGTCTCAGAAGCGCTTAAACACAGCGACACGGTTGTTGTGACGGGTGGTGAGCCGCTCACTTGGAACATGGAGCCGCTCACATCAGCCTTGAAAGAACGCGGTGCCAAAGTTCATATTGAAACTTCTGGGGCTTACAACTTGACCGGACAATGGGATTGGATCTGTTTGTCTCCCAAGAAAGTAAAACTACCCTTAGAGCCTATTTACAAAGAGGCCGACGAACTCAAGGTGATCGTCTATAACAAACACGATCTGCAGTTTGCAGAAGAGCAAGCTGCCAAGGTAGGGGAGCAGTGTATCTTGTACTTACAACCCGAATGGAGTGTACGCGACAAGGTCATGCCACTCATAGTGGATTATGTGATGGCCAACCCCAAGTGGAAGGTATCGCTACAGACCCATAAATATTTGAATATCCCTTAAGATCAAAGCATAAAAAAACACCGCTCTCGGCGGTGTTTTGTTTTTTTAAGGAAAGGTGAACTTAGGCCTTTTTAAAAGGTACAGTCACGCGAACTTTGTCCCACCCCATGTGTAGGTCAACACCTCCGTCACCTTCTGTAAAGAGCATGCTAAACGCCTCTACAGAGTCGTCCGCCATGCTAGCAGGAACTTTTGCACGAGCCACATCATTAGCTTCTTTGTAGAAATAAGCCCCCCAAGCGTTGAGGTCGCTGTTAATGATAACGGTCCATTCATTATCACCAGGAATGGTAAATAGCGAATAGGTCCCGGCAGGGATCTTCTTGCCGTCTAGAGTCATATCTACGTAGAAAGTGATCTCTGCGCATTCGTTGGCTCCAGTTCTCCAAACTTCTCCATTAGGAGCCAATTTGGCTAGGCTGCGCCCTTTTAGCTGCGGACGGCTGTATTGTACTTTGACCAATTTGTTTGCTTCGCGGTAGTTGTCCGGATAAGAAGCCACATCCATAGGTGACTTGTACAGACCTTTAAAGTCTTGTGCATTTAGGTTGCCGGCAGCCAGAATTACAAGGCTGAAAGCAAGACCTTTAAGGATAGATTTTAATTTCATCTTTTTTGGTTTTATGTTAATATTTTGGATCGCTTAACAATGTGTTAGTCACAAAAATATCTAAAACTTACCGGGCAATTCAAGATTTTAAGAATCTTTAGGATTTGATCGCTTCTCCACAGCGGATTTACCCCACCCAAAAAGGGGTGTTTTTTTCACAATTTCTTGTTAATAACTTAAGGGTCTTAAAGCGCTCGAAATACTAGATTTTACAGCGGTTTTCGTTATATTTGTGAGTCTTACAAAATCACACAAAAAATCAGCTAACTTTTATGAGTGACGAGCAGAATAAAAAAGGGTATGGTGCAGACAGTATCCAGGCCCTTGAAGGCATGGAGCACGTTCGAAAAAGACCCTCCATGTACATTGGAGATGTCGGGGTTCGAGGACTGCATCATTTGGTATACGAGGTTGTCGATAACTCCATCGATGAGGCGCTTGCAGGCCATTGTGATACCATCGGAGTTTGGATCAACGAAGACAACTCCATAACAGTACAAGATAACGGACGGGGTATTCCTGTCGATATACATAAAAAAGAAGGTGTTTCTGCCCTAGAAGTGGTAATGACCAAGATCGGTGCCGGAGGTAAGTTCGACAAGGACTCCTACAAGGTATCCGGAGGTTTGCACGGAGTTGGGGTGAGTTGTGTTAACGCACTCTCAGAGCACTTAAAAGCTACTGTTTACCGCGATGGTAAAGTCTGGGAGCAAGAGTACGAGCGCGGAAAGACCTTGTATCCGGTAAAATCAGTAGGGACAACAGATCAGCGAGGTACCACGGTGACCTTTAAGCCAGACCCGGTGATCTTTACTCAGGTATTGGTCTACAATTACGATACTTTGGCAAGTCGTCTACGCGAGTTGGCTTTCTTGAACAAGGGAATCACTATTACCATTACCGACCGTCGTCATAAGGACGAAGAAGGCAATGAGATTACTGAGACCTTCCACAGTACAGAAGGACTTAAAGAGTTTATCAAGTATCTAGACGATACACGTGAACCTATCATAGCAGATGTGATCTCTATGGAAGGCGAAAAGAATGGAACTCCTGTTGAGGTGGCCATGATCTACAACACTTCCTTTAACGAGAACCTGCATTCTTATGTAAACAATATCAACACCCACGAGGGTGGTACGCACCTTTCTGGTTTTAGACGTGGATTGACCACTACTTTAAAGAAATACGCCGATTCTTCTGGGATGTTAGACAAATTGAAGTTTGATATTTCTGGGGATGATTTCCGTGAAGGATTAACGGCTATAGTCTCTGTAAAGGTATCTGAGCCTCAGTTCGAAGGACAGACTAAAACCAAACTCGGTAACCGTGAGGTAACTTCTGCGGTTTCTCAGGCGGTCTCCGAGATGTTAGAGAACTATTTGGAAGAAAACCCTCAAGATGCTAAGACCATCGTTCAGAAGGTGATCCTAGCGGCTCAAGCGCGCCATGCGGCACGTAAAGCTCGCGAGATGGTGCAGCGTAAAACAGTAATGAGCGGAGGAGGACTTCCTGGAAAGCTTTCTGACTGTTCGGAGCAAGATCCAGAAAAATGTGAAGTATTCCTCGTGGAGGGAGACTCTGCAGGGGGAACAGCTAAACAAGGTCGTGACCGTAATTTCCAAGCTATTTTGCCACTTCGTGGTAAGATCTTGAATGTGGAAAAGGCCATGCAACACAAGGTTTTCGAGAACGAAGAGATCCGCAACATCTTTACTGCTCTTGGGGTAACTATTGGAACCGAAGAGGACAGTAAAGCCTTGAACTTAGAAAAACTGCGTTACCACAAGATCGTGATCATGTGTGATGCGGATGTGGATGGTAGTCACATTGCTACCTTGATCTTGACATTCTTTTTCCGTTATATGCGCGATCTGATCGAGGCAGGACACGTATACATTGCAACGCCACCACTATACTTAGTGAAAAAAGGAGCTAAAAAGTCCTATGCGTGGGATGACAAAGAACGCGACCAAATTGTAGAGAGCTTTGGCGGTTCTGCAACTATTCAACGCTACAAAGGTCTTGGAGAGATGAATGCGGAGCAGCTTTGGGACACTACCATGAATCCAGAGTTTAGAACTTTGCGTCAGGTAACCATAGACAACGGAACCGAGGCAGATCGTATCTTCTCCATGCTTATGGGAGACGAGGTGCCGCCGCGTCGCGAGTTTATCGAGAAGAATGCAGTTTATGCGAACATCGATGCCTAAACTCCATCAGCAATAAAAAAGAAAACACCCCATAGCGGGTGTTTTTTTATGTCCAATTTTAAATGCAATTGGGCCTGCTTTATGGAATTTGAAAGATTCGCAAAGGGGTTTTGCTTTAATATTAGGTTAAGGTGCTGCTACAAACTGCTTTATTTCGTAATTTTGCACAAAATTTAACACCTAATAAAAATAAATACTATGAAAGTTACTGTTGTAGGCGCCGGAGCTGTAGGAGCAAGTTGCGCAGAGTACATTGCCATTAAGGATTTTGCTTCGGAAGTTGTTCTGTTGGACATCAAAGAAGGATATGCAGAAGGAAAGGCCATGGACTTGATGCAAACGGCTTCCCTTAACGGATTTGATACCCGTATTGTTGGAACCACCAACGACTATACCAAAACGGCTAACAGTGATATCGTAGTGATCACATCTGGTATTCCACGTAAACCTGGAATGACTCGCGAAGAGCTTATCGGAATCAACGCTGGGATCGTAAAGTCAGTATCTGCTGCGCTTATTGAGCAATCTCCAAACGCAATTATGATCGTGGTGAGTAACCCAATGGACACCATGACCTATTTGACTCATAAAACTACTGGGCTGCCTAAGCACCGTATCATCGGAATGGGTGGAGCACTAGACAGCGCGCGTTTCAAGTATCGTTTGGCAGAGGCTTTAGGAGCACCAATTAGCGATGTGGACGGTATGGTTATTGGAGGACACAGTGACAAAGGAATGGTGCCGCTAACGCGTTTGGCTACTCGTAACTCTGTTCCTGTAAGCGAGTTCATCTCAGACGAACGTCTAGACCAAGTGAAAGAGGATACTAAGGTAGGTGGTGCTACCTTGACCAAGCTTTTAGGAACTTCTGCCTGGTACGCGCCAGGTGCTGCTGTAAGTGCTTTGGTACAAGCCATTGCTTGCGACCAGAAGAAGATATTCCCTTGTTCTGCTTTACTAGAAGGTGAGTACGGACTCAGCGACCTATGTATCGGAGTGCCTGTAGTATTGGGTAGAAACGGTATTGAGAAGATCGTAGAGATCGACCTTTCTGATGCAGAGAAAGCACACCTGCAAGAAAGTGCTGCTGGAGTTCAGAAAACCAACGGTTTGTTAGAGCTATAATCGCTGATCGATATAAAAATTTAAAGCCACCTTCGGGTGGCTTTTTTTATGATTGCTGCTTCGGGGGAATTTCTTTGATTTTCAAAAGAGTACTCCCTTTTAAAAACCCTAAGAATCCTTTATATTTGGCGCATGAATTCAAAATGGTTATACGGAGCGCTCTTTGTACTGCTAGTTTCGCTAGGAGTGCAAATGGATCGTAACTTGCTGTCTCAGCAAGAGATCGCGCTTCAGTTTACCGAGCAAGGATTCACCCAAGAGAATGCCCAGCAAGCTATTGCAGAAGTTAAATCTCAGCTTCAAAAGGCAGGAGCGAATAATATTCAGCTGCTAGAAGTAGGAGCGGGTGAGCTCAAGATCACCTATTCCAGTAACTTAAGCGTTGCTCAGATCCAACAGCTGCTTGCCGATGCGGGTCTTGCCTTACATCAGCCTTTGGATGCGCCACAGACGCCCGAGCAGGATGTGCTGACAGCCTATCAATTAGACGTCTATGAGTTGCATGAAACTGGAACAGACCTAGACATTGAAGGCGCACCTGTAGTAGAGTTCCAAGTCAAAGAGCATTTAACGCATCCTAGCAGTGCAGGATTCCTTGTTTATGCGGAGTTTGAGCTGCCTACTTTACCTAAAGCAACCAAGGCTCAGCTCGGTGCTACGAATAACCAATTAAATCCACGACACGCATACTTACTTCCTGAAGTGCGTGCGGGCCCCACGGTCTAAGGGATTTTAGAGGACTCGACAACTTTTCAAAACCGAGGCCTTCCCAACTTTTGTCTTTAGAGGTTTGAAACCCTCAACCAGCTATTTAAAGTATATATCATATTCATTGTCGGCTTAGGCGCTAAGCTTTATATTTGCGCGTTTAAAATCCGACACAAAAAAAATAATCATGCAAAACAAAGGACTTATAACGGTATTCGCGATACTGTTTGGCTTGGTGAGTATTTACCAACTTTCCTATACTTTCATTTCCAGTAAGGTTGAAAGTGACGCAAAAACCTATGCGCAATCCTTGTTGCCAGAGACCGACCCAGAAGGGCGTGAGGCACTAGAGAACCAATATTTAGATTCAGTTGCGGCCCAGCCTGTACTTTTCGGGATCGATTACAAATCGGCCAAAGAAAAAGAGCTTAAGCGCGGTCTTGACCTTCAAGGGGGTATCAACGTAACGCTTCAGATCTCTGTGCGCGATATCCTTAAAGGATTGGCGGACAATTCTGAGCACCCTGCCTTTGTAAAGGCACTTAACGATGCCGATTCTTTACAGACACAGTCTCAAGACACTTACTTAGAGTCATTCTTCGAGGCGTTTGAGGCTATTCCTGGAGACAATCAATTGGCTAGCCCAAAGATCTTTGCCAACCGTACCTTAGACGATCTGATCGACCTAGACATGACCAACGATGAGGTGAAGCCTATCTTACGTCAAAAGATCGACGAGTCTATCGTTTCTGCGTTCGAAGTACTTAGAAAACGTATCGATAAGTTTGGGGTTACACAGCCAAACATTCAGCGTATCGGGCAGTCTGCTCGTATTTTGGTAGAATTACCGGGAGCTAAAGATATTGAGCGTACTAAGGAACTTTTAACCAGTACAGCCCTTTTGGAGTTCTGGGATCTTTACAAGTACGAAGACGTTGCTGCTTACCTTAATGATGCAAACGCCGTTATGGCCAACATCAACAAACAAGAAGCTGAAAGCGCAGAAACTGTTCAAGACACTACTAATCTAGACGATGATGTTTCTAACCTATTAGGAGGAGACAATGTAGACGGAACAGAGACTACTAGCGTTTCTAACACGCCACTCAACGACCTGATCAACGACTTCGGTTTTACCGGTGGTGCAACTCTTATGCGCGTTAAGCCAGAGAATGTAGAGGCTGTTAACGCAATTTTGAACAATCCGCAGGTAAAAGCGAGAATGCCACAAGGCATCCGCTATGCTAAGTTTGTTTGGGGGATTCCTCAAATGGACGATATCGCAGGAGAAGAATTGGTTTCTCTATATGCGCTAAAGAGCAATGCAGAAGAAAAGGCTCCACTTAGTGGTGGGGTAATCGTAGATGCGGCTCAAACTTACGACCAGTACAACAAAGTTGCTGTAGACATGCAGATGAACGGAGTTGGAGCACAGATCTGGGAGAAAATGACCGCAGATGCCTTTAAGAACCGCAGCCAGATCGCTGTTGTCCTTGATGACGTGGTATACTCTGCTCCAAGCGTTAGCAACGGTGCTATTTCTGGAGGTAGAACACAGATCACCGGAGACTTTACTGTAGTAGAAGGAGAAGACCTTGCCAACGTACTTAGAGCTGGTAAACTTCCTGCACGTGCAGAGATGATCCAAGGAGCGGTTGTAGGACCAACACTTGGTAAAGAAGCTATTAACAGTGGTATGATCTCCTTTGGGATCGCCTTGTTATTTGTTTTGGTATGGATGGTATTCTACTACGGTTTCGCCGGACTTTTTGCCGACGTTGCCTTGATAGTGAACATTTTGTTCATCTTCGGATGTTTGGCTGGTATTCCTGGAGCGGTATTGACCCTTCCTGGTATTGCGGGTATTGTACTTACCATTGGTATTTCTGTGGATGCGAACGTACTTATCTTTGAGCGTATCCGTGAAGAATTACAGAAAGGGAAAGCCCAGAAACTGGCTATTAAAGACGGTTTCAACAACGCTTTGTCTTCTATCTTAGATGCGAACATCACCACAGGTCTAACAGGTATCATTCTCTTGGTTTTCGGTACAGGACCTATTAAAGGTTTCGCCACTACCTTATTGATCGGTATCTTGACTTCTTTGTTTACCGCGATCTTTATCACGCGTTTGTTGATCGATTGGTATACTAAGAACGGTAAGAGCTTGAATTTCTCAACTCCTGCCACTAAGAACCTATTCAAGAACGTAAACATCGACTTCCTTGGCAAGCGCAAGATCGCTTATATCATTTCTGGTATTTTGATCGCCATTAGCTTAGGATCCCTTTTCACCAACTCTTTGAATATGGGGGTTGACTTTGTGGGAGGACGTACCTACATCGTGCGCTTTGACAAAGATGTTAACGTAGAAGAAGTTTCTCAGGATCTCATAGAAGTTTATGGTTCTGCGGAGGCAAAGACTTACGGTAGCGACAATCAGCTTAAGATCACCACCAAGTTCAAGGTAGAAGAAACTGGCTTGGAAGTGGATCGCGAGATAGAAGAATTGCTTTATAACGGACTTAAGCCAAATCTACCTGCGGACCTAACATTTGATGAGTTCTCTAGTAGCAGCGGCAAGGTCGATAAGCAAGTTGGGGTTATGGAGTCTAACAAAGTGAGTCCAACCATTGCCGATGATATCCAACAAGGATCTTTCTTGGCGGTACTCGGATCGCTGATCGTTGTATTCCTATATATCTTATTGCGATTTAGAAGATGGCAGTTCTCTTTGGGTGCTGTAGTTGCGGTATTCCACGATGTACTTATCGTACTCGGAGTATTCTCGCTCACCTATAAGATCATGCCTTTCAATATGGAGATCGACCAGTCGTTCATTGCGGCGATCCTGACGGTGATCGGGTACTCGCTCAACGATACCGTGGTTGTGTTTGACCGTATTCGTGAGTACTTTAACGAGCACTCTACTTGGAAGATGGACCGCATCATCAATGGAGCTTTGAACAGTACCTTGAGTCGTACGTTGAACACCTCGTTAACTACATTGATCGTACTACTTTCTATTTTCTTCTTAGGAGCTGAATCGATCCGCGGATTGATCTTCGCCTTGATCGTGGGTGTGGTAGTAGGTACCTATTCATCGATGTTCATCGCAACTCCAGTAATGTTCGATACTGTTAAAAAACGCGGAATCGACCTTACCGATAAGAATGCTAAGAAAGACGAAGAAGCAGAAGATCAAGCTGCTTAATCCGATCTAGAAATAAATAAAAAAGCCACTCAGACGAGTGGCTTTTTTTATGCTTGGTGTTTTTATTGAATTTCCCAGCTGAGCGAATCGCCAACTTTTATATTCCATTGGTCAGTCAGGCCGCCATTGAGTTCCAACACATATTTAGCGGGAGCTCCAGATGGGAGCGAGCTCGTGTTTAGCGGCCGAGCGTTCTTTTGAATGCTCACTACTTTTTGGTTGCTCCCAATGTAGATAATGTCTAAGGGGAAGCGGGTGTTCTTCATATAAAAGGCTTGCTGGCGTTCCTGGTCCATAATGAACAGCATGCCCTGTTTTTCTTCCATTCCGTTGCGATACATTAGCCCGGTCTGGCGTTCGTATTCGTTGTCTGCCACTTCAATGTCTATGGCAATACTTCCAATGCTGTCGGGCTTTACTATGGTCAGCTCACCTTCTTTAATAAAGGTGATCTCTTTGGCAGTAACAGTCTTATTAGCATCCGAAGTATCCTTGCAACTGCTAAATAACAGTGCTAAAACGATTCCGCTATAAAAAATTCGTCGCATCTAAGCAGTTTTTGTTTTGTAAAAGGTCGGTTTGCGGAACATCAGATATAGCCCAAAGATTATAAATGGAATACTAAGTAGTTGGCCTGTGTTGAGGCCAAAGGTGGTCAGGTATTCATCTCCTTGCGATTCTTTCATGAATTCTACCACAAAGCGTACGCTCCAAAGCAGGACAAAGAACAAACCGAACATATAGCCCAAACGCCATTTTTTGTCGGTCTTCCAATACACCAAATACATGATCGCAAAAGTGAGTACATAGCCTAATGCTTCATAGATCTGTGTGGGGTGTCTAAAAGGTACTGCCGCCAAAACCTCGGCAAATTGTGGGTCGTTCACTATGGCGCTGTAGGCCTCGCCTACGTCTTTCTTTCCGGTAATTGACATCACTTCGCCTGGGTTGAGGTCGTTGCGAACCAACTGCACGCCAAAGGCGTAATCGCCGCTCACTTTCCCAACGATCTCTGAGTTCATAAAATTCCCCAAACGCACAAAGGCTGCGCCTATGGCTGCTGGGACGGTGATTCGGTCAAAGATCCAAAGCACGTTCTTTTTAAGTTTTTTTCTGTTGTAAAGAATAAGGGCAATAACAACACCTATGGTCGCCCCATGACTTGCCAAGCCTTTAAAGCCTGTAAACTCGAATTCTGGCGTGGTTCTTATCGGCAGGAATACCGAAAAGAAATCTTGCGTAAAGAGTTCTGGCTGGTAAAAGATTACATGACCCAAGCGCGCTCCGAAGAGAATCGCCAACACCATATAAATAAAAAGGCTATCCAATTTTTCCAGGTTCTCTTTCTCGTTTTCAAAGATCCGCTTCATTAAATACCAGCCCAAAACAAAGGCCAATACATATGACAAACTGTAGAATCTAAGGGTGAATGATCCAATCTCTAGCCCTTCTATGGGGTTCCAGGTAAAACCTAAATATTGCATGGTGGTAGTCTATTTCGCCTTAAAGATAACAAAGCTACTCGGCTCTGCCCTTAAGGGATTCTTAATTTTCTTGTGTTTCTGAGCCCGTTTTGGCTGCGCCGGATTTTGGAGGAACCGGATCATAACCAGAACCACCCCAAGGATGACATCTGCCAATACGTTTGGCTGCCAACCAACTGCCCTTGAATAATCCGTGGGTTTTTAAGGCATCTACAGCATAGTGTGAGCAAGTGGGTTCAAAGCGACAAGTAGCCGGGGTTAGCGGCGAAATGATCCATTGATACAACTTGATCAGCAGTAAAAAGGGAGCGATCAGTATTTGTTTGAGCAGCTCCACGGGCTTACTTTAAAGAGTAGGTGGTGCCTTCTTTGCTGTCTTTGAGCTGAATACCCGCTTCGGCCAATTGATCGCGAATAGAATCGCTAGTGGCAAAATCTTTATTGGCACGCGCCTGATTTCTAAGTTCTATAAGCAGCCCAACAGTTTTATCTAGCTTATCGGTGTCTCCGCCGCCATTGCCAACAGTTTCCAAGCCCATAACTTCGAACATGAAGTCGTGCATGGTTTGTTTTAGCAGGGCAATATCCGCAGCGTTTAATTGCTGATTGCCTTCTGCGACTGCATGGATCAACTTGGCCGCATCAAACAAATGGGCTATGAGGATCGGGCTGTTAAAGTCGTCGTTCATCGCATCGTAGCAGGACTGCTTCCAAGCTGCGACGTCATAATCTGAACTGGTTCCGGCGCGTAGCTCATCGATCATCCCGTAGGCCTCCATTAGGCGCAAGTAACCTTTCTCTGAAGCGATTAGGGCATCGTTAGAGAAATCCAAGATACTTCTGTAGTGCGCCTGATACATAAAGAACTTTGCAACCGTTGGAGCAAAGGCCTTGCTGAGAATATCATTATTACCAGAGAACAACTCGTCTGGTAGAATATTGTTTCCTGTGGATTTCGCCATTTTCTTCCCGTTAAGGGTAAGCATATTGGCGTGCATCCAATAATTCACCGGATTGATCCCGGTAGAGGCTTCGGCCTGTGCGATCTCACATTCGTGATGCGGAAACTTAAGGTCCATCCCTCCGCCGTGAATATCAAAATTGTCTCCCAGATACTTGGTGCTCATGGCTGTACATTCCAAATGCCAGCCCGGGAAGCCATCGCTCCAAGGAGACGGCCAACGCATAATGTGTTCCGGCTCCGCCTTTTTCCAAAGTGCAAAATCCTGTGGATTCTTCTTCTCGCTCTGCGCAGCCAACTCGCGAGTGTTCGCGATCATGTCTTCCAACTTGCGTCCGCTGAGTTTTCCGTAAGCTTTGTCCTGGTTGAATTTCAAAACATCGAAATACACCGATCCATTCTTTTCGTAGGCATATCCCTTGTCCAAGATCTCCTGAACAATGCGTTGCTGCTCAATGATGTGGCCCGTAGCCGTAGGTTCAATACTCGGTGGCAAAGCGTTGAATTTGGCCATGATCTGGTGAAAGTCCACCGTATAACGCTGTACAATCTCCATGGGTTCCAACTGCTCAATACGCGCCTTTTTGGCAATTCTGTCTTCGCCGCTATCGGCATCGTTCTCCAAGTGCCCAGCATCGGTAATGTTGCGCACATAGCGCACCTTATACCCCAAGTGACGCAAATAGCGAAATACCAGATCGAAAGACAGGAAAGTACGACAGTTTCCCAAATGCACGTTACTGTACACAGTAGGTCCGCAGACATACATCCCAACAGCACCGGGTGTAATGGGTTTAAAGACTTCCTTTTCTTTGGTCAGGGAATTGTAAATGCGTAGTTCTTGCTGGATCATGGAATGGCCAGGTAATTAAATTGCTCCTTTAAATGGAGCTATTAGAATTCAGTATCTAAATTAATATAATCGAGAAACTCTCTGCGAACTGCCGGGTCTTTGAATTTGCCGCCAAATTCGCTCGTCACTGTACTGGAATCGATATCGCGTATCCCGCGTGAATTCACACAAAGGTGTTTGGCATCTATAACACAAGCAACATCTTGGGTGCCTAAAACGGCTTGCAATTCTTTAACGATCTGCATGGTCAGGCGTTCCTGAACCTGAGGACGCTTGGCGTAATAATCGACTATGCGATTCATCTTAGAAAGACCTACCACGGTGCCTTTAGAGATATATGCCACGTGGGCTTTCCCAACGATAGGCAGCAAATGGTGCTCGCAGGTAGAGTAAAGGGTTATGTTCTTTTCTACCAGGATTTCTCCGTACTTGTATTTGTTTTCAAAGGTGGAGGCAGACGGTTTTCTGTCTGGGTGGAGACCACCAAAGATCTCGTTGACAAACATCTTGGCAACTCGGGTTGGAGTTCCTTTAAGACTGTCATCCTCTAAATCTAAGCCCAGGGTTTCCATGATCTCTTTTACTTGCCCTTTGATGCGATCTATCTTCTCTATATCGCTCAGTTCAAAAGCATCAGGACGCAATGGAGTATCGGTAGATGAACCAACGTGTTCATCGCCCATGGCTTCTATTTCCTTAAGTTGTTTTTCTAAATCCATATATAGCTTGCGCTTTAAAGCGTATGCAAAGATACTCAAACCCCTGTTTTTAGATGATATCTTCACATAAAATTGTGGTGAAACCGCTATTCTTTAAGCGAGTAAGTCATAAAATTTTCTTAATTTTCCCCCTTTATATTCCCTGCAATGAAAATTAGAAAAATTTGTTGGGTGAGCTTAGTGTTCGCCTTGATGTGCGCTCCGCTTGTATTTGCGCAGACCACCAAACCTGATCCGGGAAATTTTGATCGATTTATAGCTCAGGTTTACACCGGAGAAGGTAGTAGGATGATCACCCCAGATAGCCGCCGATATGTCTTTATGAAAGACTTCTTAGAGAATCGTATTTCTTTCATTAGTTCGGATAAGGATAAACTGGCTGCCGGCAACTACAAAAAGCTCTCGCAAGTGCCCTTGTTCGATCTTTACAACAAAGGACTTATGCGCGATGCGAGCTTTGACCCAACCACCTTCAATCCGTTCAAATATCAACTTGGATTTTACGAGCCAGAAACGCAAGTTTTCCATGTGGATGGAACAGATTATCTCATTGTGATCCAACCGCAAGAATCCCGGAAAGATCGCTAATCCTCTTCTCAACTAGCTATGATGAAAAAAATTACCTTAATACTTCTGGTGCTTCTGGGCTGGGCTTCGACCCACGCGCAGGACATCAATATTCAAGACGGAACCTTTTTCCTATGTACCGGTACCCTTTATGATACCGGTGGTCCTGCTGCGCCCTACAGCAATGATGAAACTATAGTGATGACCCTTTGTTCAGATACTCCTGGCATTGGCATTGAACTTGATTTTACCTTCTTCAGTACCCAAGCAGGTGCCGATGTGCTTACCATTTATGACGGACCTGACACGGCTTCGCCTGTTATTGGTGACTTTTCCGGAACTGCAGGTCCAGGCTTTGTGGCTGCAACAGGTGCTTCTGGTTGTTTGACTTTAGAGTGGAATTCTGACTTTGTGATCAACTCACCGGGTTGGGAGGCGAATATAAGTTGTTGTCAAGTGATCAATGCGGTCTTTGACAGTTCAACACCTCCGGCCGCTGCAGATGGAACTATATCCGCAGCAGTAGGGGAGAACATTACCTTTAACGGAAGTGCTGTTTTCTCTATGGACGGTACGGGAGCCACTTATGAGTGGGATTTCGGTGATGGAGCTACCGCATTTGGAACCACTGTAGTGCACGCTTATGCAGCTTCAGGAGCTTATCCTGTTACCTTAACGGTGACCGATGCAGCCGGCTGTACCAATAACGATGATATAGACATTACGGCCCTTATAGGCTTTGGCGGTGCGGATCCAGGAAACTTATTTGTAGACGCTGGGCCAGACGTGACCTTAGATTGTGATGCTGGTGGAAGTGTGACCTTAGTGGCGGATTTTCAAGAGATCTTCGAGACCTTTAGTACCGATTATACGGTTTCGCCAATTGTGTATAGCCCGCCTTTCCCTTTTGATGGCTTGGCAAATTCTATCGATATTACTTCGGATGATACGTGGTCTGCAGTTGATACACTGCCCTTTGACTTTTGTTTCTTCGGAGACTTGGAGCAAGAGTTCCAAGTAGGCTCTAATGGGGTTATTCGCTTTGATGTGGACCCAGGAGATGCCTCGAACGGTTGGGCCTTTTCTGAGGACTTGCCTAATAATACCAATCCTACCTTAGGCGAGGCAAATGTTTTTACTCCAGTACATGATATTCACCCGGGGATCAACCCTGGTAACGAGATTGGATATGAAGTACTCGGCACCTATCCGAACCGTGCATTAGTGGTTTCTTTCTATGAGGTTGCGATGTTCTCAGGAACTTGTAATGACTTGCTGGCAACCCATATGGCGGTGTTTTATGAATTCTCGAACATCATTGACATCTACATTCAAGATAAACCGGTCTGTCCTACATGGAATAGCGGAAATGCCGCCGTCGGAATTCAAAATAACGACGGAGACTTGGCCTATGTGCCACCAGGCCGAAATACTTCAGATTCTCCTTGGACAACTACTAACGAGGCATGGCGATTCGCGCCAGCTGGAGCTCCGTCTTATGTGTTTGAATGGTTAGACGACACTGGAGCGGTAGTTGGTATTTCTCCAACACTTACGGTTTCTCCAACAGTAACCACCACTTATACAGCTCGCGTCACTTATACCAACACCTGTAATGGTGAGATTGTGGTGCTTGAAGATGAGGTCATAGTTACCGTAGACACTCCGTTTACTGTGGATCTTGGCCCAGACATGAGCGTTTGTGATGGCGGGCCGATCATTTTAGATGCAGATCCAGGCGTGCCTGGAGTGACTTACGAATGGTATCAAGACGGAACCTTGTTGCCAGGTGAGACCGCTTCCACCTATACAGCTACCACTTCTGGTACCTATCGTGTTATTGTTTCCGACGGTAGTTGTGATGCTGGCGATGACATTACCCTAATTATTGGAACTACACCCGTCCCTGGAACCCCAGATCCTTTAGAGATCTGTGACTTCCCTTTTGATGGTTTTGCTGAGTTTACGCTAACCGACGCAGATGCCCAGATCATTGATGGTGGTACAGGTTTAGTGGTGCGTTATTACGAAACCTTGGCCTTGGCAGATGTAGGAGATCCTGCTGATGCTTTAATTAGTCCGTATACGAACACCTCAGATCCGCAGACAGTCTATGCACGCTTGGAAGAGTCTGCCTCTGGCTGTTATGCTACCGTAGAGCTAGTTCTCGACGTATTGGATGGCCCGGTTGTGAACGATCCGATTCCGGACTATGTGTTGTGTGATGATCCTTCTAACGATGGCATAGCACTCTTTGACCTTACAACCATGGAGCCGCTTATCTCTCCGGCACCAGCAGGAGTGATCTTTACCTATCACGAAACTGCGGCAGACGCGGCAGCAGGAACAGCACCTATAGCTACACCAACTGCTTATAACAACATTTCCAACCCGCAGACCATCTATGTGCGTCTAGAAAGTACAGATGGATGTATCAGCGTAGGTGAGTTCAATTTGGTGGTTGATCCGGTGCCGGTCTTTGTAGATCCAACTCCTTACATTCTTTGTGACGATGGTGTTGCCGACGGATTCACCGAGTTTGACCTAACCGTTAAGATCCCAGAGATTACTGGTGGAGCTGTGGATCTTGCTGTAAGTTTTTATTTGACACTGGCAGATGCTGATGCAGGCGCGCCAGCCTTACCAACCAACTACACAAACGTAACCAACCCTCAGACCATCTATGTACGGGTGGAATCTATTACAACAGGGTGTTATGATACAACCACCTTAGAGTTAGAAGTATTAGATGCTCCGGCTGCTGTTACTCCAACACCTTTGGAGTATTGTGATCCTGATAACGATGGCTTCGGAGTCTTTACTTTAGAAGATGCAACGCTCGAGATAACCGGAGGAGATCCAGACGTTGTGGTTACCTATCACGAGACCTTTGCAGACGCTACCAACGGCGTATTGCCATTAACGAGTCCGTATAACAACATTGTATTTGGTACACAAACGGTATATGCACGTGTTGCCAATGCAGTTACCACAGGAGACGAGTGTTTCGTGATCGTGGAACTCCAACTGATCGTCTTAGACACGCCACAGATCGTAGATCCGGAGCCGTTACTGGCCTGTGACGACAACGACGATGGCATAGTGGTGTTTGACCTAACGGTGAAGGCCCCAGAGATCTTGGACGGCTTGGACCCTGCGGACTATACGGTAGAATACTATGAGGATGCGGCCTTCACTTCGCTGATCGCTCCTGCTACGGCCTATACGAACTTGACCAACCCACAGACGGTCTTTGTATTGGTTACCGACAACACGAATTTGTGTACGGCAACCACGACCTTAGAGCTGATTGTAAACTTCCCACCGGAGGTTTTCCCACCGGCGCCTTTGGAGCTTTGTGATGTGAACAATCCGGGCGATGAGGTTGAGGAGTTTGACTTGGAGTTGGCTACCCCAGAGATCACAGGAGGCGACACTTCTTTGATAGTGACCTACCACGAGACTGCGGCGGATGCAGACACGGGAGACAACCCACTTACGAGTCCCTACACCAACACGAGCAACCCACAGACGATCTACGTACGGGTGGAGGATCCAGACACGGGCTGTTTTGTAAGCGATGTGGTTACCTTAGACTTACGCGTAAACCCACAACCGAGTCCAACCCCAGATCCTACTCCAATAGAGATCTGTGATGCGGACAACGACGGTTTTGTAGACAATTTTATACTCACCGATAGAGATGTAGAGATCATTAACGGGGAGCCGGATGTAGTGGTGAGCTACCACGAGACCTTGGCAGACGCGCAGGCCGATCTGTTCCCACTTAGCTCGCCCTATGCGAACATTGTGGCCTACAGCCAGATCGTATACGCTAGAGTAGAAAACACCCTAACAGGCTGCTTTACCATTGTAGAGCTAGAGCTTATTGTACTGAACTCCCCAGAGCTACCTCTGGAGATCGAAGACTATGTGATCTGTGACGACGACGATGACGGCATCGCGGTGTTTGATCTAACCACCAAGGATCCGGAGATCTACGGCAGCCAAGACCCAGCGACGCTGGATCTGAGCTATCACCTAAGCGAGGCAGATGCCTTGGCCGGGGTGATGCCAATAGTAACGCCAGCGGCCTTTGTGAACACGACCAATCCGCAGACGATCTGGGTACGCTTATTTGACCCAGTAACGGGCTGCGCTAGTGTGGGTAGCTTTGAGCTGATTGTGAGCTTGCCACCGGTTATAGCAGCGCCAGGCGATCTGGATGCTCTGGAGCGTTGTGATGATGAGACTGCAGACGGTTTTGCAAGTTTTGATCTGACTCAGGCAGAAGACGACATTACCCTAGGAGCTCCAGGCTTACTGGTACAGTACTACACCACAGAGATGGACGCTCAAGACGATACCAACGCCATTGACCCTGCTACGGACTACACCAACACGGTGAACCCACAGACGATCTGGGTACGAGTAACGGACGGGGACACGGGCTGTGTGTCGTTCACTACCTTAACGATACGGGTATTGCCTAATCCATCACCGAACACGGATCCAGATCCGATAGAGGTGTGTGATGAAGTAACGGTAGGCGATGGGATAGAGGTTATAGACCTAACCCAAAGAGAGGCAGAGATCATAGGCGGAGAGCCAGGAGTATCGGCGAGTTATTATGAAACTGAGGCCGATGCTAGGATAGGCGATCCACTCTTGGCCATAGCCGATCCGACGGCCTATAGCAATATAGAGACACCACAGATCATCTGGGTACGCATTACCAATGATACCACAGGCTGCTTTACCTTGGTAGAGTTACCGATTATAGTGCACCCACTACCGGAGGCTCCGGAGGTGAGTGATTATATCATCTGTGAGGTAGCCACCGACGGGGTAGCGACCTTTGATCTAAACACGAAGATCCCAGAGATCCTAGGCGGACAAGATCCTACAGACTTACAGGTGAGCTTCCACGAGGTAGAGGCCGATGCCGATGCAGGCATCAACGCCATTGCCACGCCAGAGGCCTTTGTGAATGTGACCAACCCACAGACGATCTATGTACGCATTACCAATACGGTAACGGGCTGTTACTCGGCCACGCAGAGCTTTAACATCGAGGTTAGAGAAGGCGCCACGGCCACTGCGCCGGCCGCAGTGTACCGCATTTGTGATAATGTAGGCGATGGCACGGACGGCATCGGAGAGTTTACTCTCTCTACCCAAGATGCAGAGATACTGGGCGGACAAGATCCGGTGATCTATGTGGTTAGCTACCACGCCAGTGATGCAGACGCCACTACGGGAGACAATGCACTACCGGACAGTTATATCAACACAGAGAACCCACAGGTGATCTGGGCCCGAGTGACCAATACGGACACGGGCTGTTTTGCCATCACCACACTCACCCTAGAGGTATCACCACTACCGGTGATCAGCTTGGAGGACAGTTACAGACTGTGTGTGGATGAGTTTGGCAATCCGATCCAGAACGAATCGGGCGAAGCTTCACCACCGGTACTAAACACGGGTCTTAGTGATCTGGACTATACTTTTGAGTGGTTCTTAAACGGCAATCCATTGCCAGAGACCACTTCGAGCATTGTAGCCAGAGCAGGAGGAACCTATACGGTTATTGCAACGGAGACCACCAGCGGCTTGGGATGTAGTGCAGAGGCCTCGACCACGGTAACGGTATCCTCGCCACCGACCACATTCAGTGCCGAGGTGATCACCAACGCCTTTGCAGACGATCATCAGATCCAGGCGGAGGCTAGCGGACTGGGCGTGTACTTCTTCCAGTTGGATGACGGACCGCTTCAGGAGAGTGGTTTGTTCACCAATGTGAGCCCTGGAGATCATATAGTAACCATAGTGGATCAGAACGGATGTGGAAGCGTGAGTATCCCGGTGGGCGTGATCGACTATCCGCTGTTCTTCACCCCGAACCAAGACGGCTATCACGATACGTGGAACATCATAGGAATAGCGAGCAATCCGACGGCGCAGATCTACATCTACGATCGCTTCGGGAAACTGCTCAAGCAGCTGAGTCCACTGGGTCCAGGCTGGGATGGAACCTATAACGGAAACCCGATGCCATCTAGCGACTACTGGTTCCAGGTGATCTATGATGAAGACGAAGTTGAAAAAGAATTTAGAGGACACTTCACCTTAAAACGATAAATAAAAAAATCCCGCCAATCGGCGGGATTTTTAATTTCGTTATAACATCGGCCTAGAAAAAGAATCCTAAACTCAAGGTGTAGACATCCATTTGCTGATCGATGTTCGTAGGAGTAGTAAGTCCAGTTCCGTAGAGCGCCTCACTGCGATCTTGCTGCGCTGTAGCGTAACTCAAGTCTATCTTTACATTGTCTAGCGAATAACCTAATCCTAAAGAATAACCCGTTAGATCCCCCATTAAAGAAGTGTCTTCAAATGGGCTTTCTTCGAAACGGTAACCTCCTCTAAAGCTCCATTGGTTCACGCGGTACTCGCCACCCAAACGGTAAGAGGAAGCTGCCTTAAAGGTGTTCTCAATAAGTGCATTTTGAATATTAAAGAAAGGATCATTCGTGGTGAATTGCATTTCTGTGAAATCCTTATAACCGTAATCAAAACTAACAAGACCTGCTTGTCCGAATAACAAAGCAGCGCTGGCCTTAACTTGACCTGGTGTGCGCATGCGATAATCGGCAAAGATGTTTACCACTCTTGGGTCTACTACCTCGATGATAGTGCTGTTGTCATTCAAAATTCTTCTGGTCTCTATGCTTTGAGACGTTTCTTCTGAAAGTGTAAGCCAAGTAGGTGTATCGTAAGTAATACCTACTCTTAAAATATCTCCGAGTTTTGCAATTGCACCTACTTGTGCAGAGAATCCTGAACCTAAGACCCAAAGATTTTCTTCAAACCCTATCTGATCTATAGCCGTATTGGCATTGTTGTTCGATTCGAACAAAAAGGTTGAACTTCTGTAATCGATAGCATGGGCGTTCAAGTTTACTCCTAAATACAGACTTTGCTTGTATTCGGTTGCGAGATTGAAGGTGTACTTTCCTTGATAACCAGAATCTACACGGAAATGCTCCTGATTAAAACTCCCCGGTGCCACATTGGAAAAGTAGGCTGTATTTCCAGGTGTGTTCTCCACGGGATCAATAATAAAAGACTGAAAGCCTAAAAATGCCGATTGAGCAGCAGCTCCTTCTGTCTCACCTAAGAATTGATAGAGATCTGGAATAGATTCTCCGCCTTGCAACTGCAGGAGCTCCAAAGGCAAGCCTTCTGCCTGATTGAGAAAGAACTGATCTATCCCAATAGTATTGGTCCCGATACTCACTACCTCATTGTCAAAGTTGTTCTGCAGTTCGTAGTTAACTGCTATGGTAAACTTGCCCCAGTCGCTTTCATCGCTGCTGTTTCCAAAAACCCAAACAGCTCCGGCCTGGGTAATGGCCGCATCGATATCGGCACTAGTATTGAAGGTATTTGAATACAAGATGTCGTTCTGACGATCTACCAATCCGCCAGAGGCAGACGCGTAGTTGTATAAGAACACCGCCGAACCAGCAGGGTTGAGCGCGACCCCTGATAGGTCGCCACCCAGGGCGCCAAAGGCACCACTCATGGCGTTGAATCTTGCTGTTCCGTAAACTGATTCCTGACTGTACCTGAGTACGTCCGATATTCCTTGGGCATACAAATTGGGCATAAGGCCTCCCAAGATGAGTAGGTAAACTAACTTTCTCATTGCGTTATTTTATGGTAAGAATGATTGATGCTTGATTTTATCCGCGTCCGCCTCTGCGTCCACCGCCGCCTCTTGAGCCTCCGCCACCGCGAGAGCCTCCACTGCTGCGCATGCTGCCTCCGCTGCTTCTCATAGATCCGCTGCTACGACTTCTTGAGCCAGAGCTTCTCATAGATCCGCTGCTTCTGTTGCTGCGAGAACGATTGTTAAAGTTGCCCGAACGTGATCTGGTGTTGACATTCGGAGAACTTGAGCGCATATTTCCAGAGTTGCGACCACTGCTCATATTACGACTGTTACGTGTGCGAGAGTTGGTCATATTACCGCTAGATCGCGAACTCATATTGCTTGAGTTTCTGCGTGCGTTGGCTTGATTCACACGACGTGTAACTTCAGATCTACTATAAGAAGAGCGTCTGCTATTGGTCGCTGCTGTGCGATTTGCTGCCGCACTACCATAAGGTACGTTTCCGCGATAATCCGCTCTGCGGCCTCTGTTGTATGCATATCCACGTCCGTATCCGTAGCCATTGTAATTCCAGTATCCATTACCCCAGCCCCAGCCGTAGCCAGCAGGCCAATACCATCCTGGTCCGTAGGCCCAAGCAGGTCCCCAAGCAGGTCCCCAGCCCCAGCCAAAGCCAGCGTTGAAGCCGTAGTTCCAGCCCCAGGCGCCCCAGCCGCCCCAGCCACCCCAACCAGGACCCCAGCCCCAGCGGTTAAATCCAGGACCCCAGCCCCAGCCAGCACCAAAGCCCCAGCCGCCCCAAGCGCCCCAGCCGTTGTCGTAAATGTTTACGGTAACATCGGTGGCGTTGGTTCCCCAAGGCCCGTAAGACTCTTGCTCTTCTTCAATAACGATGAGCCCGTCTTCCGTAATGGTCTCTGCGGAGGTATAACTGTCTATATCGGTAAAAATATCTGCCTGATCGGAGATATTGGAGATTTGGGCGCTCTTGGCCCCAAAGTATTGTTTGTAGTAGTTGCTATTGGCACTTTGATCTGCATTTGCAGTTTGCTCAGCGCCTGAATTGTCTGAAGGAACTCCCATTGTTCCGGTGGAGTAAATGCCGTCTTCAGAGTAGGATGCATTTTGGTAGGTTCCGCAGGAGGTCAAAAGCAGTCCGACAAGGCCGAGTAAAGACCAGTTGAAGGGCTTTTGCAGGAAGGAAGTAACTCTTTTCATAGCAACATAGTTTTAATTGTTGAACATTATAAAATTAATTAGTTTTGCCAAGATTAACTAATTGCTTAAAAAGGAGCAATTTCTATGCCAAACTCAGGAAATGGGAAAGAATTTAACAAGTAGAAGCGAGGATTATTCCAAATGGTATAACGAGCTGGTAGTGAAGGCCGACTTGGCCGAAAACTCTGGTGTAAGAGGTTCGATGGTGATCAAACCCTACGGGTATGCTATTTGGGAGCGTATGCAGGCAGAACTGGATCGCATGTTTAAAGAAACCGGTCATAAGAATGCTTATTTCCCGCTTTTTATCCCTAAATCCTATTTTTCTAAGGAGGCGAGCCACGTAGATGGTTTTGCCAAGGAATGCGCTGTAGTTACGCATTACAGACTAAAGAATGCTGAGGACGGCAGCGGAATCGTGGTAGATCCAGATGCGAAGTTAGAAGAAGAGTTGATCGTTAGACCGACCTCTGAGACCATTATTTGGGATACTTATCGGAAGTGGATACAATCTTATCGCGATCTTCCAATTTTGGTAAACCAGTGGGCCAATGTGGTGCGTTGGGAAATGCGTACGCGCTTGTTTTTGCGTACTGCGGAGTTTTTATGGCAAGAAGGTCACACAGCACACGCCACCAAAGAAGAGGCGATTGCAGAGGCCGAGCAAATGATGCATGTCTATGCAGAGTTTGCAGAGAAATATATGGCCGTACCGGTAGTTAAGGGAACCAAAACCGAAAGCGAACGTTTTGCTGGAGCTTTAGAGACCTACTGTATCGAAGCCTTGATGCAAGACGGTAAGGCCTTACAAGCTGGAACTTCTCACTTCTTAGGGCAAAACTTTGCCAAGGCCTTTGATGTGCAGTTTACCTCTAAAGAAGGCAAGCTAGAGCATGTGTGGGCAACTTCTTGGGGAGTGTCTACCCGTCTTATGGGAGCCTTGATTATGACCCATTCGGATGATAACGGTTTGATCTTGCCTCCATCGTTAGCGCCAGATCAGGTAGTTATTGTTCCTATTTATAAAGGAGAAGAGCAATTGGCGGCCGTGAGCGAGGTAGCCAATAAATTAAAAGCAGATCTTAAAGCTGCAGGAGTTCGGGTGCATTATGACGATAGAGATACCCACAGACCAGGCTGGAAGTTCAGCGAATACGAACTTAAAGGAGTTCCTGTTCGTATTGCCATTGGACCTAAAGATATGGAGAACGGTACGGTAGAGATCGCGCGTAGAGATATCTTTAAGAAACAGATCATTGCCAACGATCAGGTGGTAGGTACAGTTACAGGCCTTTTGGAAGAGATCCAAAATGGGCTATTTGATCGTGCTGTGGCCTACAGAGCTGAACATACTACAGAAGTAAACAGTTATGAGGAGTTCAAAGAAGTACTTAATGGTAAAGGCGGATTCATTTCGGCCCATTGGGACGGAACTTCTGAAACCGAAGAGCGTATAAAACAAGAAACCAAGGCAACCATTCGTTGTATTCCGTTGGATGCCAAAGAAGAAGCGGGTAGCTGTATTTACAGCGGGAAGCCCTCTGCCAGAAGGGTTTTGTTTGCGAAAGCGTACTAGGGAGGAAAAAATTTTCAGTTCCCTTGAAAAAAGTTTTGCATAATATTGCGACAATAAAAAATAGTTGTATTTTTGCATCCGCATTTGAAACCAAATGGCCCGTTCGTCTAGGGGTTAGGACGCCAGGTTTTCATCCTGGTAACAGGGGTTCGAATCCCCTACGGGCTACTAATTAAAAGTAGAAATGGCAAATCATAAGTCAGCCTTAAAGCGCATAAGAAACAGCGAGACCAAACGTCTACGTAACCGTTACCAGCACAAAACTGCTCGTAATGCAATGAAGCGTTTGTTTGAGACTACCAAGAAGAAAGATGCAGAAACTATGTTTCCTGAAGTTGCTTCTATGGTAGACAAATTGGCAAAGCGTAATATTATTCACAAGAATAAAGCCGCTAACCTAAAATCGAACATGGCGAAGCATGTAGCTTCTCTATAAGGTTTACTACTTTACCGTACTTAAAAACCCCCAAGCTTTTGCTTGGGGGTTTTATTTTTTTAGCCCTTCGTAGCTCTTTGACCTTCATAGCTTCTGAGAAGAAGGTTAGCGTAGAAGGGTTTTAGTCTCTTCTCACACTTTTTTCTTGATAAAAAAGTGTGCAAAAAATCAAGTCGCTTAGAATGTCATTTAGCACCTTGTGCTAAACCCCTCGGTTTTTCTGAGTTGGCTGCGTTTGCTGCGTAGATTTGCGGGCAAACTACTTTGCAAGAAACGCGCAGCCAACATCGAACCGAACAAACCTCGGTTGCCATGTAAGCGACGGTTTTAAGCTGCCAGCTTGTTTTCTGGTAGGCTTGTGAGGAGTCGCGGGGTCAATCGTTTATTTTCTCAAGCCTTCTATTAATCTAAATATTTGTTTCTCAAATTCTAGTTGGTTCCTAGAACTGGGATTTATAAATTCAATGAAGGAGAGCGAATTCAGTCGTTTAAGTTCTGTAATATTCTCCCAGTATTCGTCTTGCTTTTCGATTGGCCTAATAACATCTTTTTCTAAGTCAAATAAGTAATTATCTAGGTGTATAGGAAACAAAACGTTCTCCCAAGATAGCTCTTGTTTTTTCCTTCCTTCTGTTAGTTCAAAATGGCAAGCTTTGCTTTTCAAAGAATACTCCGAGGAAATAAACAAAACTCTGTCTTTTTCATTAATCCCATCAGACATTATCTTAGTTAATCTTTCTCCAGCTTTCGAATCCTTCTCCCATAAAAAGGTAATTATTCCTCGCCTTTTTAATTCTTCATTAATAAGCTTGGCGAATTTCGAATCATGAAAGCTATATGAAATGAAGATTGATTGGAATTCAATTTTCGAGGTCATATCCACTAAGTATTCCTTTATATCTCTATTGTGTATGCCAAACAAATTCTCCAAAACCTTTTCTCCTAACGGGACAGAATTTAAGATTGATCTGATATCAATAAAGTTATATTCTTTCCCAGGAATACTATTGGAGATCATTAAAGAATGATCTGATAGCGAGCAACCGTTAAATTGATTTAAGGCTAAATTGCAATATTCGAAAGCACTTTCTTTGAAATCAACACGATAAAAACTCGATTCTTTTATTAAACAATTTGCAAATATGTAGCGTTCAGTCGATTTTGATGATATAGGTTCTATGCGGAGTTCTTGGATATAACATGTCTTGAATTTAATTTCTCTATCACGATCTCCCCTTATTCTTAAATCTGTAATATCTGTGCAATTTGTAAATACAGTATTATTTATAATCGCATCACTCATGTTCATTTGGTAAACTCTGCAATCAATAAACTCACATGAAATTAAGTCTACATCAATAAAATCTGTCCATGTGAAATGGCAATTAATAAACTTGCAATTAATTAATGTAGAAACAAAAAATAATGATGAAGTAAAATTACAATTGAAAAAAACACAGGACTGGAACTCAGTGGTTTCAAAGTGTTTACGCCGTATTTCAAGTTTTTCAATTGTGAGGTTATCAACTCTTAGAGTATTATTGGAGTGTCTGTAACTGTTTAGTTCATGGTCACGTTTAATATGATCGTCATCAACCTTCCTCAACCATTTAACGAAATCCTGATTGTTTTCGATAATATTCAAAATCCAATTATTTAAAATTCTAAAGCCCCACCCTCAGATCAACAGACTTGAGGTGTGGGGAGACTTCTAAAGCTAAGGAATTAATTTAGATTTTTCAGATTCTGAAAAATACCTTGTCCATTTATTTAAAACAAAACCAGAATATTGATTAATGTCAGAAACGAAACAACCAATTTCAAATTTCTCTTTTGTCTGAATTTGATGAACAAATTCAACGGTCAGTCTCCAATATTCTATCAATTCGGAAATTTGTGGTTCTAGGTAATCAGCATTTTCTGGAGTAAAATGAACTGTTCTATTTCTAAGAGTAAATAGCGCTAGTATATTGTTTAGTCCGTTTATATTTCCGCTCTCTAATTTTTTTTTAATGGTGTTTAATTTAATCTTGGGCGACTTGTTTTTTAAGTTATTGTATTCTTTTGGGTTAAGAGTATTCGTATGCATAAGAAATAATAAATGTCTGTTGATCAAAACATCTAGAAAGAATGCAAAATTGTTGATGTGTCCCAAAATTTCAATTGACTGAATTTTATGGTTCAGTTTAAATTTGTATGGTACCTTTTTGGCTCTTTTTAGAGTTTCGTCGAACGCTTTATTTATTACCTCTTTAGTTTTTTCTGAGACTGCATTTTTAGTGTCGAACCTCATTTTGGCAATTGTTCCTTCTGGATACTTGTTTTTTCCAAACAGAGCTATATCTTCTTGACTTGCTATGATTTTAGCTTCCTCAGTTCTAAATAGGATTGCTGCATAATCATTTAATAATGCAACGTCTAAATGATTGAAAGCTTGTTCTAAGTAAAACGATGCCGCTAAGGCAAGTTTTTGATATGTTAGTGTATTGTGTTCGTCGTTCATATATTTTGTCCAGCAAAAAATTAATGGTCAAATTAAAGATATTGAATTAATGGTCATCACGAAAAAACGCGACTCCGAGCGAGCATGTAGCAAAACCAGCCAGCAGCGGTGGGCTTGAGATGCATTGTGTCGATCTGGGTCTTTAGGGCCAGGAGCTTTCAATGCATCTGTGGCTGCGGGTGGCTAGGTTTTCAAATGGGAGCGAGTGTTGCTAGCGCTTTTGGAGGTACTTCCTTCAAAATGTCCACTGGACATTTTTTGTCAGTAATGCCGCAATGGGAAAAGTATCAAAGGGATCAAGGCCCTCGCCTTGAAAATTAAAAGCTCATCGTTTAACCACTTTAGACCTAAAAACTTCTTTGCTTGTAGTGATCTCTACAACATAAACCCCACTGGTAAGGAAAGAAACGTCATAAACGCCATTGGTTTTATAATCTAATTTTTGAATTTGACCGCTCATGCTGAATAAGGTAATCTCAGCATCTGCAGGAATAGATTTATTGATCACGAAATAATCTGAAGTAGGGTTGGGGTAAATCGAAATAGTTGGTTTTTCATTTTCAACAACACTTAAGGTCTCGAGCTGAAAGGTAAGTTCAAACCCCGGCCATGATTGAAACCAAAATATTGAGGAGTCGGGTAATATGTCTACAAAATAGAGCAACTTTTCGCCTGGTACATTTAAAATTCCAAAATAGAAGCCTTCGTATAAATTATGTGACTCAAAGCCACAGTCATCATCGGTGGCATCAAAGGCCGTTAAATAAAGATATCCTGAGGGAAGGTCTGGTTCTACGGAGAATTGCCCAGTAAATGAATTACAAGCGCCAAAACCTTCAAAACTCAAGTCTTCGTTAATTGTAATGTAAGGACTAATGGGAGGTTCAACATCTACCGTAAAGTATGGGTCGCCTAGATCTCCCTGAGTCGAAACTAGATACCAGGTATTCACAAGATCTGGGTCGTAATCTTGAGAGAACGCGTAACTCCCAGAGATGAACACTAAGAGTGTAAAGACGTAATTTTTCATAGCGTTAATTGATTCGTGGGGAGTCCTATAAATTTATCAAAAATATGCGCTTGTGGAGCTTAAATACATAAATTCACAAGCTTATCGTTTAACAACCTTAGCCCTAAACACCTGCTGATCAGTAATAACCTCTAAAAAATAAACGCCGTTGGCAAGGTCTGAAATATCATATTGCCCAGTAGGGTTGTAAGTCAAATTACGCTGCATTCCATTAATGCTGTATATAATTATTTCACTGTCTGCCGTTAGAGATTTGCTGAGCGCGAAATAATCTGAAGTAGGGTTGGGGTAAACCTTGATTGGTGATAAATGCTGTTCATTAACGTTTAAAGTGGTTGGCGTAAAATACAAGTAAAACCCACTGCCAAATCCAAGGGTTAAAAGAGGTTCTCCGTCTGAGCCGGTAGTTATTGAATATTCGTATTCAAGCAAAGGGACAGGTAGGTTGAGCTGCCAGAAATAGGCGTCCTCATAATTGTTTTGACTCTCCGAGTCGCAAGTGTTATCTGTTGCCGAGAACTCGGGAATGAAAATACTTTCTAAGCCAGTTCCAACGCCCACAGAAAAACTGCCTGTAAACGAATTGCAAGCTCCAAAGCCTTCAAAACTTAGGTCTGCATTAACTTTTAGGTATGGTGTTATAGCAGGGGTTACATCTGTGGTATAGGCTGTGGGTAACAGATCTCTATCTATGGCAACAAGTTTCCAGGTATTCACTAACTCAGGATCGTAATCTTGTGCATCGGCATTTCCCCAAAGACCAAATACAATTACAATTAGTAAAAGTTTTTTCATAGCGTATTAATTGTGGGGAGTTTCTTAAAACTACGAAAATTAAGGCCAATCCAAAAATGCAACTCCGAGCGAGCATGTAGTAAAACCAGCCAGCAGCGGTGGGCTTGAGATGCATTGTGCCGATCTGGACCTTTAGGGCCAGGAGCTTTCAATGCATCTGTGGCTGCGGGTGGCTAGGTTTTCAAATGGGAGCGAGTGTCGCTAGCGCTTTTGGATACTTTTGCCGCAATGGGAAAAGTATCAAAGGGATCAAGGCCCTCGCCTTGAAAATTAAAGACTGAATAAAATTTATTCGATAAATACCCCGCGCAAGGGATTATTCCTACTTTAATATTTTATTAAATATGAAGTCATGAATGCTTCGCATTTGAACGGCCTGTTTAAGCTCTTTTACCGCAGGTAAAAAGCGAGTAGTGAAAGCCCGACCCTGAAGCAGAGCGAAGCTCGCTTCAGGGATGTGCATAAAAAAAGAGCCTTGTAAAAACAAGACTCCTTCTTTGAACTATAATTAAGATTTTTCTAGGCTACCCATTCATAGAAATGAGGAACTCTTCGTTAGAACGGGTTTGTTTTACACGGTCTAGAATGAATTCCATGGCTTCTACAGGGTTCATGTCTGCCAAATACTTGCGCATTACCCACATACGTTGGATCACATTGTCGTCTAACAACAGATCGTCGCGACGCGTAGATGAGCTCATTAGGTCAATAGCCGGGAATATTCTGCGGTTAGAGATACGTCTGTCTAACTGCAGTTCCATATTACCGGTTCCTTTGAATTCTTCAAAGATCACCTCGTCCATTTTAGAACCTGTTTCTGTAAGTGCCGTAGCGATGATACTCAAACTTCCGCCGTTCTCAATGTTACGGGCCGCACCAAAGAAACGCTTAGGTTTGTGTAGCGCATTAGCATCTACACCCCCAGAAAGGATCTTACCAGAGGCAGGCTGTACGGTGTTGTAAGCACGGGCTAAACGCGTAATGGAATCCAAAAGGATCACTACATCGTGACCGCATTCTACCAAACGCTTGGCCTTTTCTATTACAATATTAGCTACGCGAACGTGTTCTGAAGCTTCCTTGTCAAAGGTCGAGGCTACAACCTCACCACTTACGTTACGTTGCATGTCGGTAACCTCTTCTGGGCGCTCGTCTATAAGCAGTACAATTTGATATACCTCCGGGTGATTGGCCGCAATGGCGTTGGCAATGTCTTTTAAAAGCATTGTCTTACCCGTTTTAGGTTGAGATACGATCATACCACGCTGGCCTTTCCCAATAGGAGAGAAGAGGTCCATGATACGGGTAGAGATGGTGGCTTGCTTGTCGGCTATATTGAATTTCTCATCTGGGAAGAGCGGCGTTAAGTGCTCGAAAGATACTCGGTCACGCACCACATTTGGGCTCAGGCCGTTGATCTTGCTCACTTTGATGAGCGGGAAGTACTTTTCGCCTTCTTTAGGCGGGCGCACTTCTCCGAGGACTGTATCTCCAGTTTTTAATCCGAACAAACGGATCTGCGACTGCGATACATAAATATCGTCTGGAGACGACAAATAGTTGTAGTCACTAGAACGCAAGAAACCGTAGCCGTCTTGCATGATGTCTAGTACACCCTCGCTCTCAATGATACCCTCGAACTCAAAGTCTGGCTCGCGGTAACGGTTGCGATTGTCTTTATTGCCGTTATTGTTATTGTTGTTTTGGTTCTTCTGATTGCGACCCCCGTTTCTGTTGTCCTTACGGTTGTCTTTCTGATTCTTGCCTTTGTTGTCTTGGCCTTTAGAACCGCTGTTATCCTTGGCATTGTTGTCTTTGCCTTTGTCGTCGTTTTGTTGTCCTTTTTGCTGCTGATTCTTCTGCTGCTGGTTACGACGGTTGTCTTGGCGTTGGTTCTGCTTGCCGCGGTTGTCTTGTCTTTTTTCTGGAGCGTTCTGCTGCTCTTGCTTAGGCGCTTGTTGCTGCTCTGCTTTTGGAGCTTCTTCTGGGCCTTGAGCTTCTTTTACCGCTTTTACCGCCTGCGGATTGGCTGCCTGGTAATCCAAGATCTGGTATACAAGGTCTAGTTTCTTTAAGCTTCGGTATTTGGGGACACTAAGCGTTTTTGCTAACTCCTGAAGTTCGGGTAGCTTTTTTGTTTTTAATTCAGAGATATCAAACATCTGAGGAAAGAATTATTAAAATGTAATGAATGAAGAATTTTCGTTGAAGAGAAAATTGTAAAATGTCTTTGGAGAATAAGGAGTCGTGTGGTCTCAACTCCGAATTGATACTGCAATAATACAAATATATTTTGTTTAAATACGCAAGGAGGATAAAAAAAGAAACATTATTTTTGCCCTCCAAACACGTATAAAAAGGATGTTACAACGCATACAAACCGTTTATATGTTGTTGGCGAGTTTAGCACTAATTGGACTCTATATATGGTTTCCTGTGGTTGCTGACAACGCTGGCCAAGTATTGGTTTCCAAAGAGGAACTGTTGGTTGCTATACCTATGGCCCTTGCAGTAGTGATTATTGCAATTTCGATCTTTCAATTCAAAAAGAGACAGTTGCAGTTTGTCTTGAACAGACTGGCTGTACTGTTAAACTTTTTTTTACTAGGAGTTTTCGTGTATCGTGCCCTAAGTGTATCCGGAGAGGCTATTGCCTCAGAGAAGGGTATTGCGCTACTCGTGCCCATCGTTTCTATCGTTTTTCTGGCTTTGGCCAACAAAGCCATCAGACGGGACGAGGAGCTCGTAAAATCTGCGGACCGATTACGTTAAACCTATCATCTTAGTATATTAGTGGAAAGCCTTTGAGTATGCCAACTCAGAGGCTTTTTTGTGCCCTAAAGTGAACGCAGTTCTACTTTAGGGTTGTTTTTTTAGTGCGCATGCCGCGGTCGCGGCACCGGGCTTTCACTACTCGCTATTTGCTTAGCAAATGAGCTCAAACAGGTCGCTCAATCCCTTGCGCGGGGTAATTGCCTTTTTGTTATAAATAATGATTAGATTTTCGCGCAGAGGTCGGCGTACCGTTTTTACGAGGCTCAATCGAAGTCGCATTATTACGGCTTTACTATCTTTTCATCTCAATAACTTCAAGATTCTGAATCTTCTCTCCATCAATCTCAAAGCGAAGCATAGTCCTTACTTTATGAAACCCATGCTTACCAATGGCGCCGGGGTTCATGTGTAGCAAGCCTGTTTTTTTATCGGGCATTACCTTTAAGATGTGTGAATGCCCGCAAATAAAGAGTTTGGGTGGGTTGCGATAAATTTCTTCGCGCACGCGTTGATTGTAGCGCCCCGGATTGCCTCCAATGTGGGTGATCCATACATCGACACCTTCACACATAAAACGATTGTGCTCCGGGAACTCTGCTCGTGCCTCGGCATCGTCTATGTTGCCGTAAACTGCGCGTAGGGGTTTTAGGGCTTTGAGTTGGTCGGTAACTTTAAGATCGCCTATGTCTCCGGCATGCCATACCTCGTCGGCCCCAGAGGCATATTCCAAGATTCTATCGTCGATATAGGAGTGGGTATCAGAAAGCAGTAGGATTTTGGTCATGGGAAGCCTTATCTTTGCAGCTGTAAAAGTACGAGAACTTGCGGTATTTTTTAGAAATAGCATTTGACGGCACCGACTTTCACGGCTGGCAACGCCAACCCAATGCCATCAGCGTGCAAGAAGCTTTAGAAGAAGCCTTGCGTCTGGTATGTAAGATAGATACTGGGATAGTGGGCGCGGGACGAACCGATACCGGAGTGCATGCTGCCCAGATCATGGCACATGTAGATACCGATCTCTCTTTAGAGGAACCCCAGTGGCAAGACAAGTTAAACAGTTTCTTACCGCCATCCATCAGCATAAAATCCATAAGAGCGGTACAAGACGATGCTCATGCGCGCTTTCACGCCACAGGCAGAACTTATAAATATTACATCAGCCTTGGGAAAGATCCTTTTGGGGTGCGCTTTAGTCATGTTTTGCACAGAAATCCAGATGTAGCTCTAATGAACCAGGCGGCCCAATTACTGCTTGGGACACAAGATTTTCAGTGTTTTTCGCGTTCCAATACCGATGTGAAGACCTATATCTGCAATTTGACAACGGCCCATTGGGAGCAAGAAGGTCATAAGCTCGTTTTTACTATTACTGCGGATCGTTTTTTGCGCAATATGGTGCGTGCAGTAGTAGGAACGCTATTAGAGGTAGGCTACGGAAAAAGAACTGTGGAATCTATTCCAGAACTTATCGCATCAAAAAATAGGAGCGAGGCAGGGGCTTCAGCTCCGGCAAAAGGCTTATTTTTACACAAGGTTAGCTATCCAGAAGCCCTCTACAGATCATGAGCGAAAAATCCGGAAAGGCATTCGATTTTAAATTATTCAAAAGACTCTTAGGGTATACCCAAGCCTATAAGGGTACTTTTTATTTTGTGGCCTTTTCTGTGATCATGATGTCTGTGTTGGGTGTGGCACGTCCTTATGTGCTCAAATTAGCCATGGACCAGGCCATCAGTGGAAAGAACGCAGAACTGCTGCTCTTCTTTGTACTGCTTATGGCAGGAATGCTGCTTTTTGAGGTCTTGTTTCAGTTCTCCTTTATCTTTTACGCAAACTGGTTAGGGCAAAGTGTTATTAGAGACATCCGCGTGAAGCTGTTTGGACATATGCTGCGCTTTAAAATGGCCTATTTTGACAAAAGTGCTGTGGGGCGTTTAACCACAAGAGCTGTAAACGATATTGAAACCATTTCGAGCATCTTCTCTCAAGGGCTCTTTATGATAATCAGTGATCTGCTTAAAATGGTTGCCGTATTGGGAGTGATGTTCTTTATGAGTTGGGAACTCTCTCTTATTATCTTACCTATTTTGCCGGTCTTGGTCTATGCGACAAGGGTTTTCCAAAGAGCAATGAAATCTGCTTTTGAGGAAGTGCGCACCCAGGTGGCCAATCTAAACACCTTTGTGCAAGAACGCATTACCGGAATGAAGATCGTGCAGTTGTTTGCTAGAGAGGACACCGAATACAAGGCTTTTCACGCCATAAACGAAAAGCACAAAAAAGCTTGGATCCGTACGGTTTGGTATAACTCTATCTTCTTTCCAATAGCAGAGATCGCATCTTCTGTAGCGATTGGTCTAATTGCCTGGTATGGTGCTAGAGACATCATAGGAGGGGGTAATATTTCTGTTGGAGACATTACGGCTTTTATCATGTTGTCGCAAATGCTCTTTAGACCGCTGCGTCAAATTGCAGACAAGTTCAACACCTTACAGATGGGAATGGTTGCTGCCAATCGCGTGTTTGGAGTGCTAGATACCGAATCGCAAATTGCCAACCAGGGTACGCAAACTTGGGACGACGCCAAAGGTGAGATCACTTTCCAAGACGTTCGCTTTAGCTATGTGGAAGACGAAGAAGTACTCAAAGGTATCTCCTTTAAGGTAGCGCCCGGACAAACTGTGGCCATAGTAGGCGCAACAGGGGCCGGAAAGTCTACCATCATTAACTTGCTCTCGCGCTTGTATGAGCGCAATTCTGGAGTCATTGCTGTAGATGGTCTCCCTATAGAAGAGTATCGTTTGGAATCGCTAAGAAAAGGTATCGCTATAGTTTTGCAAGACGTTTTCTTATTTGCGGATTCTATATTTAATAACATTACCCTGAATGATCCAAACATCTCCGAAGAAGAGGTGATCGCTGCGGCAAAACAGATCGGGGTGCACGACTTTATCGAGAGCTTACCCAACGGCTATCACTACAATGTAAAGGAGCGCGGAAGCATGCTCTCTTCTGGACAGCGACAACTATTGGCCTTTTTGAGAGCTTATGTGAGTCAGCCGGATATTCTCATCTTAGACGAAGCGACCTCCTCCATAGATACCTATTCCGAAGAGCTCATTCAAAAAGCCACAGAAAAACTTACCGAAGGACGCACTTCACTAGTTATCGCGCACCGTTTGGCTACCGTAAAAAAGGCCGACACCATTATTGTCATGGATCAAGGAAAGATCGTGGAGCAAGGCTCGCATCAGGAGTTATTGGCCATAGACGGAGGCTACTACAAGAACCTCTACGAGGTGCAATTTATGGCAGAAGAGGCTGTCTAGCCTTATGCTCCAAAGGCCGATCCGAAAGCAAGCATAAAGAGAATGGTTGCAATAATTATAAAGATATAGAGACCTAGTCCCACTAAAATAAAGAGCAGGGATCGCCAGACTATACCCAAGAAACTGAGTTGAAACACCCGCTTGTACACATAGGCACTGAACAAGAAGTTGATGGCGAGGATCCAATAACTCATTTTCATATAATTCGCTCCCAGAGGCAATAAGATCAGTACGGGGATCGTCATGGCGAGGCTCAACCAAGATTGCGTATAGCCCACAATGACAATATGCTTCAAATAAGAGTAGGCTTTCTGTCTTATAAACGTGATCTTAGACAAAAGTGCATAGATGGGGATCATCAGTATGTAGAGAATGGCCTGGTATTCCATCCACCACATATTTGCTGTCGGGTCTTCTTGATTTAAGCTTTGTAAGAATGGATTGTTCTTAGAAGATTCACCCATAGCGTCGATCATCCATTGCATGTCTAAGGACTCCGGATAAAAATTGCGCACCACAAAGATCATAAGCCCACTCGCCGTCAAGGCAACGGCAAGCCAATTGGCCAAATTCATATGACGTTTCCGCACCCCGTCTATATAACCATCTATGACCGCTTTGGGCCTAATTAGCATATCGCGTAGGGTTCTTACAAGTAAGTTTCTGTCTAAATTCAGGAATCGCTCCTCAAAATCTTGAGTGACGTATTTAAAGGTAAAAGGTTCTAAAATGACACGCGCACCACAATGGTTACAGAATTGCGCACCGTGTTCTAGGGGTTCATTGCAGTTTTTACAATTCATGAGCTTAGCTTAAATCGGTTCTGATGATTTCGCCGAGGGCTTCAAAATTGTCGTAAGCTATGAATTCCCCGTCTTTAATGTAACTGATCTGCCCGTTCTCTTCTGAGACCACAAGGCATAAAGCGTCCGTTTTTTCTGTTATACCTATGGCAGCGCGATGCCTCAGGCCAAATCTTAAGGGGATGTTTCTGTCGTTGGATACCGGTAAGATCACGCGAGTAGCTGTAATAGTATTTCCTTCTATAACCATGGCGCCGTCGTGCAGCGGGCTGTTCTTAAAGAATATACTTTCTATAATTGGCTGATTTACCTCTGCATTCATGCGGTCTCCTGTATTCTTTACAAAGTCCAGATTGGTATTGCGTTCTATCACTATTAATGCTCCGGCATATTGAGCTCCCATTTTTTTACAGGCCGCTAGTATATCCTGCACATTGGTACTGACAGAATCACCGGTGTTGTTTAGTTTGAATTGTTTGAAGAATTTCTTGCGGGCCTTAAAGTTGGTTGAACCTACCATTAGTAAGAATTTGCGGATCTCCTGCTGAAAAACGACAATAAGGGCAAAAACTCCAGCTCCTAAGAATCCACCGAGGATCTTGCTAAAGAGTTCCATCTCTAGAAGTTCTGTAAACTTCCATACTGTATAGAGAATCACGATCCCTATGAATATGTTGATCGCAACCGTTCCTTTTACCAAGCGGTAGAGGTAAAACAGCAGCGCCGCCACCAAGACGATGTCTACAATATCAATAACACGGATGTCTAAGAGGTCCAACGCTTTTGAGCTTTGCTTGTAAATTTAACAAATTAATGCGAAGTCTAAAGCCGCTTTTATTGGCGCGATGCCGACAGGGCTTTATGGAGTTTTATACATTCCACAGCCTCAGCTACATCGTGTACTCTCAAGATATTGGCGCCTCTATCTAAGGCCCAGGCATTTAAGGCTGTAGTGCCATTTAAGGCATTTTGAGCAGTGGTGTCTAAGGTTCTGTAGATCATTGATTTTCTAGAAACACCTACAAGTATGGCGCAATTCAAGTCGTTCAGTTCTTGTATCCTGTCTAGCAGCTGGTAATTCTGCTCCACGGTTTTGGCAAAGCCAAACCCAGGATCAATGATCACGTCATTGATCCCCAGCGCGCGAGCGCTGTGGAGCTGGGTAGCAAAGTATTCTTTGATCTCCAAGATGAGGTTGTTATACTCGGTAAGCGACTTCATAGTCTGTGGCGTGCCTCGCATATGCATCATGATGTAGGGCACTTGCAACTCTGCAATAGTAGGTAACATCTGCGTGTCCAAATGCCCGCCGCTAATATCATTTACCATCGCTGCACCAGCTCTAATAGCCTCCCGTGCCACTTCGCTTCTAAAGGTGTCCACACTGATAAGGGCCTCTGGATGTGCTTTTAAAATGGCTTCAATGACTGGAATAACACGCTGTGTTTCTGCTTGCGAAGTAATGTCATCTGCGCCAGGTCTTGAGGAATAGCCGCCAACATCCAAGAATCTAGCTCCGGCATGGAGCATTGCTGTGGCAGTTTGCACAGCTTTTTGAACTTCTAGATTGGCTCCGCCGTTATAAAAGGAATCTGGGGTCACGTTGATGATCCCCATAACTTGCGGTTCTTCTAAGGATATCAATTGGCCTTTACAGTTTATGGATTTCCAGTTTGGGATCATTATCTATCAGCAGGGATTTGCTCAAAATTAGTGCTAATCGGCGAAATTCAAGGCCGAATTCTAAAAGATTCAAAAAAGGCGTGAACTTTTCAATAATTTAAGCGAAATTTACGCAAACAATCCGACGATTTTATGGCCCAAACAGCAATGCAATACGATGCGGTTATCGCCCAATGCAGAAGCTTGTTCATTAAGAAAATGAAAGATTACGGTAGTGCTTGGCGCATATTAAGATTGCCGTCGCTGACCGATCAGATCTTTATCAAAGCCCAGCGCATTCGCAGCTTGCAACAAAACGAGCAGCGCAAGGTCGATGAGGGAGAAGCGCCAGAATTCATCGGGATCATCAATTACTGTGTGATGGCTTTGGTTCAGCTGGAATTAGGGGTGGTAGAACAACCCGATCTCAACCTGGATCAGGCTGTGAGTCAATACGACGAAAAGATCGCTATCACCAAGCAATTGATGCTTGACAAGAACCACGATTATGGTGAAGCTTGGCGTGACATGCGCGTGAGCTCCCTTACGGACCTTATCCTTCAGAAACTACTGCGCGTAAAGCAGATAGAGGACAATCAAGGTAAGACCTTGGTGTCAGAAGGAATAGACGCCAATTATCAGGACATGATCAATTATGCGGTCTTTGCGCTCATTCATATGGGACATGCCCAGGCTGCGACCGAAGTTTAATCCAATTCCCATATAGTTTGAAATATTTAGTAGGCTTTTCTCGAATTTTTGTCGGAATCCTTTTTCTTATCAGTGGATTCATCAAACTCAACGATCCTGTTGGTTTTTCCTTTAAACTCAAAGAATACTTTGCTGCGGAGGTTCTTAATCTGGAATTCCTGATACCCTTTGCACTGCTTATAGCGGTGGTGGTTGTGATCTACGAGGTACTGCTTGGAGTGATGATTATTTTAGGTTATGCCCGTAAGTTCACGGTTTGGAGTTTGCTGCTGATGATCGTTTTCTTCACTTTCTTGACCTTCTATTCTGCAGTAACTGGAAAGGTGACCGATTGTGGCTGCTTTGGAGATGCTATGAAACTCACACCTTGGGAAAGCTTCTACAAGGATTTGGTCCTTTTGGTGCTTATTTTAATTCTGTTCATTGGGCAAAAACACATTCAACCCTTCTTTGACAAACAAGTGCGTAGGGCAGTGGTCTTGTTGTCTTTTGTAGCCTCCATGGTTTTCTGCTACCACGTGCTTATGCATTTACCAGCCATCGATTTTAGGCCTTATAAAATAGGAGCCAATATTCAAGAGGGTATGAGTGTTCCTGCTGATGCGCCAAAGGCGATTTACGAGTACACTTGGAAATTCGATGTGAACGGTCAAGAGAAAGAAAATAAGACCTTTGGAGACTATCCAGATACAGAAGGGGAACTTATTGGTTACGAAACCAATTTGGTTCAAGAGGGTTACGAACCGCCTATTCACGATTTTACCATAGAACGCAATGGCGAGGATCAGGCTGCTGTCTTATTGGAAGAACCTAACCTGATCGTAGTGGTGGCCTATTCGCTTTCCAATACTGAATTAGAAGGTTACGACAATATTAGAGCCATAACCAATCAAGCTATTAAGAACGGCTATAAGGTTATTGGAATGTCTGCCTCTAGTGCCGAAGAGACCGAAATTTTAAAGGAAAAATACGAGCTGAATTTTGACTTTTATTTCTGCGATGAGACCACCCTTAAGACCATAATTCGTTCCAACCCTGGAGTTTTGGAACTTCAGAAAGGGACCATCATGCAGAAGCTGCACTGGAACGATGCGCTCGAATTACAGCTCAACGAGTTAGAAGGAGCCATGCCCAATCTAGATTTCAATTTGAAACGTCGACTGGACAGTATTGCTATTTTGGACCAACGTTATCGTAAACTTATTATGGCGAGTTCCGACGAGGAGCGTAAGGCCATAGGAGAAGCCATGGGTCTATCGCCAGACGAATACAACGGGGATCTTTGGGGTAAGCAAATGGCCATAGATAAAAGTAATTTGCTCTTTGTAGAGCGGATTTTAAATACGCAGGGATACCCTGGGAAAAGCGTTGTTGGCGAATCCACAAGTACAGCGGCTTGGTATGTGATACAGCACAATCCGGAGAAGATCCCAGATTATTTGGATATGATGAAAGCTGCCGCCGCAAAAGACGAGCTGCCTTTCCGCTTGGTCGCCATGATGGAAGACCGCTATCTGATGAATGAGAACAAGTTGCAAGAATACGGAACCCAAGGAATGTCTTATAGCGATGCGCGAGGAGATTTCATTTGGCCTATACGCGATCCGGAAACCGTTAATGAAAGACGAAAAGCTGCTGGCTTCACACAAACTATAGAGGAGTATGCTGCAGATCTCTTCGGCGAAGATTTTCAGTACAAGGTACTGACCTTAGAAGACGTACAACAAGAGGAGCAATAGTGATAGGTTACGTATTGGCAAAACTCGGTTATGGACTGCTCACACTATTTGGTGTGGTCACCGTGATCTTTTTGCTCTTTACACTCCTGCCAGATCCGGCGCAAATGATGCTAGGTCAAAACGAAAGTGCCGAACAATTAGCTATTGTTAAGAAGAAGTACGGTTTTGACAAGCCTATCGGCACACAATACCTATATTATCTCAACGATCTTTCACCGCTTTCCTTTCATGCTACCAATACAGATAACTATACCTATTTAAGCCCAGGGAAGTACTCCGCCACCGAACTCTTTACTGTAGGGGAAACCCAAGTGGTCGTAAAAGCCCCCTATTTAAGAGAGAGCTTTCAAAAGACAGGCAAGCCCGTAACTCAAGTTATAGGCGAAACCTTACCCAACACTGTGGTTTTAGCCGTTTCGGCGATAAGTTTGGCCATGCTTTTAGGTGGTGTCTTAGGCGTGGTTTCGGCCTGGTACAAAGACCAGTGGGTCGATAAGTTGATTCAGATCATAAGTACTTTAGGCATGAGTTTGCCTTCTTTTTTTAGTGCGATCATCTTTGCTTGGCTCTTTGGATTTTTATGGCACGAGATCACTGGTTTGAACATGACCGGTAGTCTTTATGAAGTAGATGACTTTGGCGAAGGCATAAGCATCCAGTGGAAGAATTTGATCTTACCGGCTATAGTCTTGGGGATACGTCCTTTGGCTGTGGTGACCCAATTGATGCGCAACAGCCTTTTGGAGGTCTTGCAACAAGAATATATCAGAACTGCCAAAGCAAAGGGGATGAGCACCCTGCGTTTGCTCTGGCGTCATGCACTAAAGAATGCGCTGAACCCGGTGATTACCGCCGTATCTGGTTGGTTTGCATCTATGCTGGCAGGAGCGGTCTTTGTGGAGTTCATTTTTGGATGGAATGGTTTGGGAAAAGAGATCGTAGATGCGCTGAATACCTTAGATTTGCCAATAATAATGGGAGCTGTCTTGGTGATAGCTCTCCTCTTTATAATAATTAATATCATGGTCGATGTGATCTACGGATGGCTCGACCCAAAAATACGACTGGAATGAGAAGACCTTTAGTTGCCGGAAACTGGAAAATGAATTGTGACAAGCAGGAGTCTGCGGCCTTGATCGCCGCCCTAAAGAACGAACAACTCAAAGATGGAGTAGAAGTAATGGTTGCTCCAACCTTTGTGAATCTAGCTGCTGCAGTAGATCAGACTGCTAGTTCAAAGATCAGTGTTGCTGCTCAGAACATGAATCAGCATGCGAGTGGCGCCTATACAGGAGAGATCTCTGGAGCCATGTTAAAAAGCGTGGGTGTAGATACCGTTATATTAGGTCACAGCGAACGGCGCGCCTATTTTGGCGAAGACGAGGCCTTATTGGCAGAAAAGGTAAAAGCGGCCTTAGCTGTTGGTTTACAAGTTATTTTTTGCTTCGGAGAAGTGATAGAAGATCGCCGTGCCGGTAAACATTTCGATGTCGTCGCTGCCCAATTAAAAGGAGCGCTTTACGATCTTGAGGAGTCTGCCTATGAGCAGATCGTGTTGGCTTATGAGCCTGTTTGGGCCATTGGAACAGGCGAGACTGCAACACCAGAGCAAGCTCAGGAAATGCATGCTTACATCCGCAGTAATATGGCTGCTCGTTACAACGATAATTTGGCGCAAAATGTGACCATTCTTTACGGAGGTAGTGTAAAGCCTAACAATGCTGCAGAGATCTTTGGACAACCAGATGTAGACGGCGGTCTAATTGGAGGTGCCTCTTTAAAGGCCGATAGCTTTACCGCTATAGTCAATGCTTTCCCGGTATAATGATCTATATCGAGTACATTTTTACCCTAGATCCGGTTCAACCCTTTACCGAGATCCTTATTGCCGAACTCGGGGGAGTTGGGTTCGAGAGTTTTGTGGAAACTGAAGATGGGGTCAAGGCCTATATTCAAAAGGAAGATTGGCATCCGCAGTTACTAGAAGACATCTTTATCTTAAATTCTGAGGAGGTTCAGATAAGCTTTACTCAAGCAGAAATTCAGCAACAAAACTGGAATGCCACCTGGGAGCAGAATTTTAATCCCATTGTTGTAGACGATCGCTGCACGGTAAAAGCACCTTTCCATACAGACACGCCAGAAACCGACTATACTATTATCATAGAACCCAAGATGTCATTTGGCACTGGGCATCATGCTACCACACATATGATCCTGAGTTTTCTCTTAGAAGATGAGGTTGCAGGGCAAGCCGTGCTAGATATGGGGTGTGGGACTTCTGTTCTAGCCATTATGGCTGCCATGCGCGGAGCCACCTATGTGGAGGCCATCGATATAGATGCGTGGTGTTACGAGAACTCCTTGGAGAATATTGATCGCAACGGCCAGCCTCATATTGTGGTAAAACAAGGAGATGCCAGTATTTTGGGAGATCGGCAATTCGATACCATTATAGCGAACATCAACAGAAATATTTTATTGTCAGACCTGCAAACCTATGTTAAGGTGTTGAAGCAAGGGGGGACCATCTACCTGAGTGGGTATCTAGAAGCCGATCGTGAAATTTTAGAAGCGGCTTGTACCAAACTGGGGGGAACTCCCGTTAAATATAAAAGTCGCGACGGTTGGATTGCGGCCAAATTTGTATTTTAGCCCCTGATAATGAGTGGACAAGAGAAATATCAAGAAGAATTAGATGTCGATGTACTGGAGCAGCGTGAGAACGAGATCATCCAGTACAATGACGACGTGAACACCTTTGATCACGTGATCTCTTGTTTAATTGCCACCTGTGACCACACACCAGAACAGGCAGAACAGTGTTCCTTAATTGTGCATTATAAAGGAAAGTGTACCGTGAAGACCGGACCCTACGAAGACCTCAAACCCAGATGCACAAAATTGCTCAATGCAGGCCTTAGTGCCGAAATTGTGTAAGGCTTTTATGGCTGAACCACAAACTTTTAGCTACCGCCTTTTTTACTAACATTAGTTAGCCTCTCTTTTCGTAACTTCAAGGAAATCATTCAATTTTCACTAATCATTAATTGCGATTTCTATGAAAAACGTACTTAGAAAAAGTGCTCTCCTACTTATGGCAGCACTCGTATTTTCTGCTTGTTCAGAAGATGCAGAAACCGAAGCCCAAATTGAAGAAGCCAACCTGGTAAAACCAGTACCTCAAAAGGTAGTGGAGCAGGTTCAAGATTTGGGATTGAACCACAATTTTATTCGTTACGATGAATTCTTCTTCCCAGACGGAAGCAGTGAGGAGCGTCTCTTCATTGAAGAAGACATTGTAATGACAGAGAAGCAACTAGCAGAGATGGCTGCTAGCTTAGATGCAGACCCTCTGGCAAAGCAGTACCGTACTTCTAATTTGGTACAGCAAGGCCGAAACATCACTATCATCGGTTATACCGGTGGCGGAGGTTATGGTCTTTCTAGCCGTGCCAGAACTGCTTTACAATGGGCTGTTAACAATTATAACCGCTTGAGTGGAGTTTCTATTAGCTTCACGCTGACCTTTGGAACCAACTATGGTGACAAAGACATGGTGGTTTACAACAATCCTACTCAGTCTGGAGCCGGTGGAAGCGCTGGTTTCCCAAGTTCAGGGCTACCGTACAAGTGGGTGCAGATCTACGGACTTGATGGGTATTCAACCAATGTGAACGAACACGTGATCACTCACGAAGTTGGTCACTCTGTTGGTTTTAGACACACAGACTACTTTAGCAGACAAAGTTGTGGGCAAAACGTAAACGAAGGGTCAGCTGGTGTAGGTGCAATTCATGTTGCAGGTACACCTACCGGTTATGATTCTACTTCTGTGATGTTGGCTTGTTTCAGCGCTAGCGAGGACGGAGAGTTCAATGCTAATGATATTACAGCCTTGCGTAATATGTACTAAGGAATAATACTAACCATCACTACTATTTTTTCCTTAACAAAGAAAACCACCCCGAGGGGTGGTTTTCACTTTTTATGCGTATAAGGTTAACCTCTAAAATCGGCCTCCACATGAGCCCCATCGCAATAGGGTTTGTTCTGCGATTGACCACAGCGACAAAAGGCCGTGGTTCTGTTTTTGGTTTCGGTAGCTCCTGCAGCATCGGTGACCTTTAAGGTTCCGTAAACCAAAAGCGGACCGTTCTCCAATACTTCTACTTTGGTTTCCATGCTTTGTGCTTCTGGAGCGGCTTCGCCTTCCATCTTATAGCTTAAAGCCCCAGACGGACAAGCGTCTATCTGTTCTTTTAAGGCAGCTGCGGAAGGGTTTTCCGGCTGTATCCACGGACGTTTCTCCGGATCGTAAACTTCAGGCAGACGGCTCACGCATTCTTTGGCGTGAATACAGAGTTTGGGTTTCCAGATCACAGTGATCTCTCCGTTGGAATATTCTTTGCGGACTTCGTTACTCATGGCTTTAATTTTTCAATAAGTTACGAAGTACTGCTTAAGCGCTGGCAAGAATCGGTCTAAAAACCCAAAAGCTAAAATGGATCATCAATTCGACGATCCATTTTAACCAGCATTTAAACTGCCTTTTCACTCAGACTCCAAACCCCACTTGAAGCCATTTCATTGGCGTATTGTTGAAAGTCTTTGGCTGGGCGTCCGATGATCTTTTCTATGTCGTTGGTAATTATGGAATTGTCTGGGTTTCCAATTACCTCCGTGAACAAATAGGTGATGAGCCAAACGTAATCATCGCCCAAGCCCATTTGCTGCATAACGGCCTTATAGTCTGCTATACTCACAGGAGTGAATCCAATGGATCTCCCACTTGCCTCTGCTATAGTTGCAACGGCTTCTCTAAACGTGTAGCTCTTAGGCCCTGTTAGTTCGTAAGTTAATCCGTTATGGGCTGGGTTTAAGAATACTTCTACTGCCACATCGGCAATATCATCGGCATCTACAAAGGGAATCTTATAGGTAGACATCGGCAGGGCGACATGACCGGCCAATACAGGTTCCATTAAGAAGCTTTCGCTCCAGTTTTGACTGAACCAATTACATTGAATGATGGTGTAGTCGATTCCAGAATCCTTTATTAGGTGCTCACAGCGCTGTGCTTCTGTTTCCCCTTTGCCAGAGAGTAACACTATCTTCTGAACCCCAGCAACTTTTGCCTGAGCTACCAGCTCGCTCACGGCCTCAAAGGCTCCTGGTACCGCAAGATCGGGCTGATAAGTGATATACAAGTGGGTAATGCCGTGAAGTACATGGGCCCAGTTGCTAGTATCTTCCCAATTAAAGGCCGGATTTGCACTTCTGGAACCAAGGCGAACAAGCTCCCCGCGTTCTTGTAAACGCTTTGCTATTCTACTTCCTGTTTTACCTGTTCCTCCTAGAATTAAAAATTGATTTTTCATTGTGATTTGATTTTACGTGATATGATTAATTATTTGATAAGTGCCCCTAATACGGTCAGCAGAAAAGCTGCTGTACTGCTCAGGGTGCGCAGATTGTGCCACATATTCCATGGCTTTTCAAAGGTTTTTCTAAGGTCTTGCAGTTCTGCGACGGTGGCTGTGGTTAGATCGGCAGCATCTAATATCTCATTGAGCGGGATGTTCTTGAAAATGGTAATACAGACCAGACCGCCTAGGTATAAGAGCGCTGCCAGAGTAAAAAGCCAAAAGCTTAGATCTAGGGTGCTTCGTTGCAGATATACGTTCAGTAAGTGACCAAACAAGGGTCCGAAGAAAACCAGAGCGAAACTCGGGTTGATTATGGACCGGTTCATTTGCTGAAAAGCTTCCAAAAAGCCTTTGTCGCTGAGTTGGCCAATTCCTGGGGTCACTGCATTGCCCCAAGTAAAACAGAGCCCTGCAGTGAGTCCGGTTAGTACAATGGTAACTGCTAAATTGATGTTGGTGAGCTGTAACATGATTATAGATTGATTGGTGATTTACTGCGGATTTTGGCCTGAAAGTAAAAGCTCGATACGCCTACCATAAGCAGTCCTATCAGCCAAAACCAAGGGTCGCTGTAAAAGCTGGTGTAACTGCCGCCTTGTGGCAAAATGAGAAAGGGTACTGTGATCAAAGCATCTAGCCCGGCGCTTATCAGAAAGAAGAAAGTTCCCAATAGCAAACCGTTTGTGCTGCGGTCCTTTTTGTAGTAGAAGTGACTTCCTGCCCAAACCAAAGGAATAATGATAAGGACTAAAGCCACATTGGCTTGTAGGACCTGATTGTCAATTATAGGTAAGCCGTAGGCCAGAACAAAGCTAGCTACGCCCAGGCACCAAATAGTGAGTCCAATACTTATAGCTCTAATAGTTTTCATGACGTATAGTTTTTAATTACACGTCAAAACTAGGTTGCGCTAGTCGGCTTTATTTATTCGAAAGGAAGTATGATTTGTTCGAAAGGTGCGCTACTTCACCTGACTAGGCCTGTAGCCAAATTTTTTGGCAAATGCGTTCGAGAATGAACTGAGACTGTCGTAGCCTACCTGCCAGGCTGCCTCCTGAACCGTAGCATTTTGCAAGCGTATCAAGTCGTGGGCAGTTGCGAGCCTTTCGTTTTGTAGATATTTGAAAACAGGGACTCCAAATACAGCTTTAAAATCTTTCTTGAGCTTTGTAGAATTGATCCCAATGCTTTTGGCCAGTTCTGTCAAAGAAGGAGGATTGTCTAAGTTATTCGTTAGAATTTGTTTGGCTTTTTGCAGCTTGTCGGTTTCTTCCGGTTTGTTCTTTTGCTGATAGGATTCTGCCAGTTGGCCAAAGAAATGAGATAGCAGGACAGTGATCTGAGATCTAAAGAACATCATTTTGGTCTTGCCTGTAAAGGTGTTGGCAAAAATAGAATCGACTATTTGCTGCATGGCAGGACTCATAAAGAATTGGGGCCCCTCTACATAATTATCACTGGGATTTACCAGTTCGTTGAGCATCTCCGAAAAGATCTCCCCTTCTTCATTTGGCAATTCATTCAGTTTGCGCAGTGCTGTGGCCACCACTATACACTCCAAAGGTTTATCGGCAGATACCCTGTGTACACAATTCACATTTTCATCCGCATAAAAAGAAAGTGCCAAGCCTTGGGTTCCTTGGTATTGCATCACTTGATCATTCCATTCCATACTAAGGCTTACATTCCCGGAACCGTAAAATGCCACAGCCACAACAGGCTCATCAAAGCGGCAAGCGTCTATTACGTCTTCTGCTGATTTGTTGATCTCTACAAGAACTGTAAAGTCGTTTATATCTATGGTATCTCGATTCATAGCGGAAGCATAAAAATAATCAATCCGCAAGCTATATTCAAGCTAAAGCCTTGAATAATAGCCATAAAAAAAGCCAGCGCTAGGCTGGCTTTTCAACTCCTGTGAGATCAATTATTTGGTCTCACTCAGCATGATATCAAACAAATCGACATACTTCTTTTCTATTTCATAGTCTTTTTTGAGCAAATTATACTCAATCTCTTCTCCGACTACAGTGATCAAAAATCCGTCGGTGCTAGGGACAATGGAAAAGCTGTCTTCGGCTTCAGAGTCGTAACTCATGGTAATCATTCTATCATAGATGCCATCATTGTCTGCATCAATGCTGATGCGTTTGGTGACTTTGTCGGTTTTGTTCACTCGATCTTGATTCAGATCATAGCGGTCAGACTTTTCTAAGGCTACAACCTCATCACGCATACTCTCGATCTTCAAGGTATAGAAGCTATCTGCTCCGTTGCGCTCGATCTGATAATTCTTATAGGTCGTTTCGTCTATGGTTTGCACATTACTCTGTGCACTGAGTGAAAGGGTAAATGCAATTGCACTTACGGTTATAATGGATTTTAAATATTTCATTTTGTTGTTTTTAGTATTAATAATGGTTTAAGCCGGAGGTCGTTAGACCTAGAGATATATCAATGTTGTCTTTGTCTGCGGACAACTAGTTCTCTGAAAAGGCTTTTTCGGGTTTTTGGCTGAGCGGCAATGCATTGTCGAATTGCAGGGTTCGTATGGGGAACGGAATATTAATTCCTTCCTTATCGAACGCCTTTTTGAGTTCGATGATCGCCTTACTCTTTGCTCTAAGTTTGTCTAAGCCATTGGCACCTTTGATCCAGAAACGACTGATAAAGTTGATAGAACTGTCTCCAAATTCGGTATAATAGAATTCCAATTCGCGCTCCAGTTCTTCCTGGTCAAAATGCGCTGCGATAGTTTTTTTTGTGATCGCTTGTACTCTTTCAAGATCCGATTCGTATCCTACACCGCAATTCAAGGTAATACGCATCTCTGTGGTTTTAGAGAAATTCTTAAAGGGATTCTCCATGATCTTACGGTTAGGCAATACTACTATGTTATTGTCTGCCTCGCGCATCACAAAATAGTTGAGATTGATGTCGGTTACTTCGCCTGCGTAGCCGTTGGACTCTATCCAATCACCTATGCTAATATTCTTTCTAAAGGATAACACGATACCTGAGATCAGGTTAGAGAGTGTTCCTTGTAGCGCCAAACCAATTACCAATCCGGATACACCGGCGGCCGATAGCATGGCTGTTAGGGCTTTCCCTAAATTTAAGGAAACCAAGGCGAGGATCAATCCTCCGAGTACCACCACGGTTGATGCGGTACGTGCAATGAGTTGGGTAACACTGGTTTGGTTGATTCGCTTGTAGATCAGTTTTAAAACTGCGCGGTAAACCAATTTGGATACCAGAAAAGACACTATCAGTACTGCTAGGGCTACTCCTAGGTTGGGAAGATTATCTACAAAGGTCTCCCACCAGCCGGACAGTTTATCGGTTACTTGATTTGCTGATTCTAATTCTTGAAATGCCATCTTATGCCTCCTCGATTAGACTCGTAGCCAAGGTCTCTTCGTTACGTTTAGACCAAGCGTTGAGCATCCAACTTGCTTTCTCCATGTCTCTTATGTAGGCCCCTAGCATATCCAAGGTTCCTTCATCTTTTGCATTTTCTGCATGCAACATGACAGTTCGCATTTGTGCCAGTAGCATTCTATGGTCGTTCAAGATACTGATCACCATTTCGCGATCGGTCTTAATGCTTTCCGATTCTTCTAATTTGGAAATTCTCAAGTAATCACTGTATTTACTTACTGGGTGATAACGCAAGGTCAAGATGCGCTCTGCGATCTCATCAATGCGGATTCGCGCTTGCCCGTACAATTCTTCGAACTTGTCGTGCAGGTCGAAAAAATTCTTTCCGAGAATGTTCCAATGGTAGTTTCTTAATTTTTGGTAGTAGATGTGATATTCTGCCAGTAGGGTGTTGAGTTCGATCACAACAGGCAACAATTTCTCATCATTCATGTTTAAATAATTCATGCTGAAATTTTAGAGTTAATAAACGATTGCAGTGTGGATGAGGGGTGCAGAAAGCACCAAAGAAAGCTCATCAGTTTAAGATAAATAGGTACCGGAGCGACACTGCTTTTGTAAATGGTACACTCTTAATATAAACCTGAGAGGAAGTTTGTCAAGGCCTTTAACGGCCTTTAACTATTTTTCTAGTTATAAATTATAAAAATCGTTAAATGAGGCTGTTAGCTGTTAAAATCCTTTAACAATTATAGCCAGTGTTTACGTCTAAAGAAGAATATCAGAATAATACTAATAACAAACATCACCCCAAGCAGTATAAAATAGCCATACTTATAGTTGAGTTCTGGGATGTTGGTAAAATTCATTCCGTAGATCCCGGCCAAAAAGGTCAGGGGAATAAAAATGGTAGACACAAGCGTAAGTACCTGCATCACCTTGTTCATCTTAAAGCTCAGTTCGGAGATATAGAGGTCCTGCAGTCCGTTTAGTAGGTCGCGGTTGGAGTCTAGGTTATCTATAACGTGAACAGTGTGTTCGTAAAGGTCGCGAACAAAAATAGGAGTAGTATCTGCAATTAAGCGGTGTTCAGATTTAGAGAATTGCGAAGTGGCCTCTCGTAAGGGGATCACTTTTTTTCTGATCCGTAGGAGTTCTTTTTTAAGCTGATGGATCTCGCCCTTGATCTCTGTGGTTGGATCTTCGGTGAGTTCGTCTTCCAGTCTATTGATCACTTCTTCAAACCCTTCAATGACCACATAATAATGGTCAACCACTACATCCATCAGCGCAAAGGCCAAATAGTCGGCACCTCTGCTGCGGATGCGTCCGCTACTTTTTTCCAGACGCTCGCGTACGGGTTCGAACAAGTCACTTTCTGTTTCCTGAAAACTGATAACGGCGCCATCGGTCACATAAATTGCCAAATGTTCGTTATTTACAGATTTGGTGTCCGCATTGAATCGCAAGGCTTTTAAGGTGATAAAAAAGCCGTTCTCGTATTCCTCGAATTTAGGACGTTGATGAATATCAACCGTGTTTTCAAGGGTAAGTGGATGCATCCCAAAATTGGCTCCCAAGGTTGCAATAAGCTCCGTATCGTGCATGCCGCGCACATCGAACCAATCTACTTTTTTGTTGTCTAATGGAGCTATACGATGCTCGCTATGGCTGTCGAGTTCCCCTTGTTCCAGCTGTTCAGAGTCATAAGACAGCTTGTGAATTATAACCTTGTCAAGTTTTTTGTTTCCTGTAAAGACAAGGGTTCCAGGGGCTAAACCAATTTTTTTGCGAGATCTGCTCATGCGGCAATTGCTTTTCTATCTCTTAAAAGTAAGAAAAGATTTGACCTTAATCGTTTAATTCTTCTGCCAAGGTCTTTAGAATATTATCAATTTCTTCTTTAAGCGGCAAGTAATGTTCTAACTGAGTCCCGCGGCTGGTGAGTGCAAACAGTAGCATTCGGCTTTCAAAACTATTGTTGTTGAGCAGATCTTCGAAGGCCGATTCTTTTGCAGTTGGAGCCAATTTGAGCTCATCGATACTTATACCCGTCTCATCCAATAGGGATCTCATATTGTATTTGTCAGACAACAAGATCTCCATGGCTTTCTCGCGTTGTTTGGCGAGTTCCTCCTCTTGACTTTTTACGTCGTCCAAGGTCGCTATCCAAACCGTGAGGCGCTGCCTCAGATAAGTAGAGGAAATGCTTTTTAGATTCCCGGTATTGAGCAATTCGTCCAGTACCGCATTGTTAGGATTGTAGTGAATGTCGTACGAAAAGGTGGTGACCATCAGTTTGGCAAACTCGTTCTCTTCTACTTGCTCTTTCCCAATTAGCCCTATGAGCTTTAGGGAATTGTCGTAGTTGTTCTGATTTGCTGCAATTAGGTTGTTTAGCTTCCGCTGATTGATCTCAAAATCATTCAAAAGGGCTTTTAAATAGGTTTGTTCCAGCTCCTTTTGTTTGTTCTGTTCAACACGACTGTTTATACCTAGCGCTATCAAAATACCAATTACTACCAAGAGAATTTCTCCAATGGCGTATAAGGTATATTGTTTCAGTTTGCCGGTTTTGATGTGTTTTAAGCGGAATTTGCGAAAAATCTTGGCCATGCCGTTGCGATAGTTTTCACTAAGGTAATTCATTTATTTTTTTGATACCTTTATTAGACTACATCCGCAAGGATAAACCTAACAACGCAAAACCAAAAAGTATGGCCAAATTAGACTTTGCAAACACCGTAAAGGGTTCTTTGCTAGAAGGATTTTACCCCACAGGTTGGGACTATCAAAAGATCGATCAATGCTGTGATCTGGGCTTAGAGGGAGTGACCAAGCGCGCTTCGTTTTGGCACGATGAGTTCGCTCCAGAAGCTGTAGATAGCTTACAAAAGATGGAGCAGCGCATGGGCGAGGAGATCGCTCAGGTGATCATGGATACCCGTGCCAACAACCAGCAGTTGGCGATCATTCTTCCTGTTGGGCCCATGGGTATGTATAAGTATGTAGTAGATATACTAACTAGGAATCAGGTGTCTGCAGACCATATGACTACCTTTAACATGGACGAGTGGTCGGACCGCGATGGAAACACCATGCCACCCGATCAGGACGGAGGCTTTGAAAAGGCCATGAACGAAGCCTTATTTGAACCTTTAGGGGACTTAACAGTACCTCAGGGGCAACGTAATTTTGCCACTAAGGAGAATTTACCCACTTATGCCACAAAGATTCAAGCTATCAAGGGGTCCGGAGGCAAATTGGTCACTGTATATGGCATTGGTCGTGCCTGTCATATCGCTTTTTGGGAGCCTCAAATTGGCGATGAATACGACAACGACACCGACTGGAGATCGCAAACCCACAGAATAGGGCAGGCCTTGCATCCGCTTACTGTAGAACAGAATTCGCTACACAGTTTTGCAAGCCGTTTTACTCTAATTCCTTGTTGGGCGAACACGGTTGGTCCTGGTTTATTCTTAGAAAGCGATTATTGCATCGGTGGTGCAGACGGTATCTATCCTTCGCGAGGTGCTTGCTGGCAAGGTATGAGCCTATGTGTAACTTTGCAATACGGACCTTCTCGTTGGATAACTTCCAGCTGGATGCCAACTATTCCAGGCAGGCTTATTTTTATGAAAGAGCTAGCCGGACCGCTTAGACCGGAAGCGCATTAAATAAAATTTATTTTTTTGGGCGCCTGGTGAAGTAGTGCAAAGCTCACTTCACCACCGCGCTCTCCGCTGTATCTTGTCGCTTTGCTCCAAGGATGCCGCTGCGACAAGCCTAGAAGCGAACTGCGTTCTGCTTCTAGGTCGCTGGCGCGGGTTTGATCATTTCCATCAGATATGATTATTATATTCTCTAAATCTAGTGGTTTGCTAATCTAATTTTATACTTTCGTTGCGTATTGAATTTCAGCGACCTATGATTCCCCCACAATATCCTGAAAATGAATTTGAACGTCAGATAGCTGTAGAGAAGTATCAGCTGTTAGACACCTTACCAGAAGAAAGCTTTGACAATATCACTGCCCTGATGGCTTTGGTTTGCGAAGCTCCAATTTCTTTGGTTAGTTTGTTAGATAGAGAGCGTAATTTTTTGAAGTCGCATCACGGTATTCCTTTTAATGAATCGCCCAGAGAGATCTCCTTTTGCGGACATGCGATTAATTCTGACGATCAAATCATGATCGTTGAGGATGCGCGTAAGGATGAGCGATTTCATGATAATCCATTAGTGTCAGAGCATCAAGCGGTCTTCTATGCAGGTGCTCCCTTGGTGGATCCAGACGGCTACCGATTGGGAACCCTTTGCGTTTATGATACCAAACCCCGGACCTTAACAAGTCAGCAGCAAGAGGCTCTAATTGCTATGGCACAACAAGTCATACGACTTTTTGAAGCACATTATAAGAATCTCAAATTGGAGAAGCTTCAAAAGACCTTGGAACAACGCAATGACAACCTCGAAAAATTTGCCGGTGTGGTTTCGCACGATCTCAAGTCTCCATTGGCGCAAATTACCGCTTTGACACAGCTGATCGAGCAGGACAATCAGGCCAACTTGGATGAAGAAACAAGACAATATCTAGAATACATCAAGGAATCCTCAGATACCTTGCGCGATTATATAGACGGTGTTTTGAGGTTTTATAAAACCGATGAGGCCTTAAAACAGGCACATTCCTGGGAAAAAAGTGAAGCGTATTTTAAGGATTTACTAGGTCTGTTCCGCGCAGATGAATCTGTTCACTTTGAGTTGGATGTAGTTCCCTCTAAGCTACACATGAATAAAGCAGCCTTAACACAGATCTTTGTGAATTTGATCGCCAATGCCATCAAACATAACGATAAGGAGCAAGCGGTAATCACCATACGCTGCCGAGAATTAGAGAAAGCTTATCGCTTTGAGGTCTCCGACAATGGTCCTGGAATCCCTGAGGAATCTCAGGAAGCTGTCTTTGAATTATTCACCGCGCTGCAATCCACAGATAAGTTCGGGCGAACCAGCACGGGGATAGGATTGGCGACAGTTAAAAAAGTGATTGACAGTCTAAAGGGAAGCATTCAGCTGGAATCCGAAAACGGGAACGGAACTACTTTTAGGTTTGAGTTGCCGATGTAGTTTGGATGTTTGATGGTGGCACCCGCGTAAGCGGAGGGCCTAAATTGCAGGATTCTTTGCTGCGCAAAGTTCCTGACAAAGCTCCATAGTCTAAATGGAAAGCTCAAAACCTTATCGAACGAAGTTTTGAAAAAACCAAAGGTCTGGTAGACCTTTGAGTGAGATAGCCGCGAAAGCGGAAGGCAGAAATCAGGATTCTTTGCTTTCACCTGCGCTAAAGCTACGGTGAACAAAGACGCAAAGTTCCTGACAAAGCTCTCTCTTGAAAATAAGAAACCAACCCACGCCTTAAGCGTGGGTTTTGATTTTTCCGTTTATTCCAAAATTCAAGTAAACTTGATTTTTCCATAAACGAAAAAACCACACTCGGTTGAGTGTGGTTTCATGCTTGTGGTGACCTCGGCAGGATTCAAACCTGCAACCTCTTGAGCCGTAATCAAGTGCACTATTCAGTTATGCTACGAGGCCGTTGTTTACCTTTTTAGGCGGGTGCAAATATATTTCTTTTTAAATTTACGACAAAGCCAATTATTTAAAAAATTAATGGATCTCAATCAGTTTATTCGCATCGTGCCGGACTTCCCTAAACCCGGAATCAGTTTTAAAGACATAACTCCTTTATTGTTAGATCCTCAGGCGAGAGACTATTGCCTACAGCAACTGGTGGAGCCTTTAAAAGATTTACAGGCTACCAAAGTGGTTGGGGTAGAATCTCGAGGATTTTTCTTTGGGATGGCCATTGCGCAAGAGCTCGATCTCGGGTTTATCCCTGTGAGAAAGCCTGGAAAGTTACCCTATAAGACGGCTTCACAGATTTACGATCTGGAATACGGAACAGATACTATAGAGATCCACAGTGATGCTATTGTTCCCGGAGATCGCGTGATCATGCACGACGATGTCTTGGCTACAGGAGGTACTGCCGCAGCGGCCTGTACCTTGATAGAATCTCTAGGGGGAGAAGTAATGGCTTGTAGTTTTTTAATGGAGCTCAGCTTTCTCGATGGAGCAGCAAAACTCCAAGGCCATAAGTCATACAGTGTGCTGCGCTATTGATCTAAGGCCTTTTTGGTTACCCAAGCTCTGTAGCCTATAAGCGCCAATTGCCATTTTTTGGCTTTGGCCAGGTCCAAGCCTTTTTTGGTCATACTTGGTAGTATGGCTTTATTGATCTTGGCCAGTGTTTTGTATAAATTCGCCATGGCGTAAATATAAAAAAAGCCCCGAACTCGGGGCTTTTCTAGATTGGCAAATACGCTAGTATTCCAAATGAATATCGTCTATACCGTCTTCTTTCCCAGAAACTTGAGTTGACGATCTGCTGCCTTCGTTGTTGTCTAAAGTGATCTTGATCCCAGTGATCTCGCCTGCAGCATTGCGCTTTACTCGTTTGTAGCTAAAGCTAACACCTTCGGCAGCCAGTTCTTTTTTTATCTGGGCCAAGTCGGCATCGGTAGTGTATTTGGTAATGTACACATCAGAAACAACACTGCCGGTAACAGTAGCTGTTCTTCCGCGGTTGCCGGAACGCGCGTACCCTCTAGCGCGTGCATTACTTCTTCTGCTGCTGGCTAAAGCGCGTTGTTCTGCGGCTATCGCTCTTTCTTTGGCGCGTAAGGCGGCGATCTCTGCCTTCATCTCGGCTTTTTGAGCATCGGTCATAGCGACCATTTCTGCTTTCTTAGCTTCCTGTAAAAGACGCATTTCATCTCTTTTGGCTGCCATTTCGGCCTTACGGGCTTCCAGCTGATCGGCTCTAGCAAGTCTACGAGCGTCTGTAGCCTGTTTGCGCGCCTCAGAGGCGGCTCTACGGGCAACAGAGCGGGCATTGGCTACTTGCCCTCCGGAGTAACTCCTCATACTGCCATCTGCGCCAAAGACCAAAATGATATCGTCTATGGCTTTGTCGTCGTTATTTATCGCGTAATGACCACTACTGCCTTCGCGACTATAGCGCAGTTTTATGCTGCGAATTTGGTTGTCTGCGTTGTATTGGATGTCTTCGATAACCAATTCGATGTCATGGTTTTGTCGCAAATAAGCGATCTTCTCGTCGAGTTCTGCTTTACTCATACTGGCAGAGATCTTTACTTTTACATCATTGGTATATCCAGTAACAGTGGTTTGGCTTGTAGGCGCATTGTCCTCAAAACGAGCCTTGCCATGAACTACTATAAGTCCGGCTGGTCCTGTGTATCCATACTTTTTAAGGCCATCGTTAGGTCTAAGGATTTCAATATGTCCTGGTGTTTTGAGAGTTTTGCCTTCCGGAAAATCCTCGCGTTTCCATGGTTTTTCATTGATTATGTATAAGTAATCTGAAGTAGCGGTCTCGGATGTTTGTTCTGAGCCAGAATTTGGTCCGGGTTTAGCTGCTTCTTCATCTGATTTACCTGCTTCGGAAGGCACTGCGGATTTCAACTCTTGCGTTTCAAGGTCTATCTCAGGATTGAAATAGGTGATCCCGTTGAGGTCAATGACCATATAATCTTCCCGATCTTCTAAATGTTCTATAACAACAGCTGGCCCTTGTTTAAATGAAATAACTCTGGGGATCACGGCCTCGTCGGTGCGCTCATCTATGAGTTTGCCACCACTGGTACCCGAGCCGGGGAATAAAACTTCCATCTGGTAGGCGGTAAGTTGCTGGTCTATCCACTTTTCATTGCTGAATTCAATACTAACTTCCGGGTGATTTTCGGCAAAGAAGGTCTCTATGGTCTCTAGATCCGCAGCGGTGGAATTCTTGTCTATCAAGAACGAAGGTACAGCAGTCACACTGCTTACGGCTGGCTCCTTGTCTAAATAGGCAAATTCCGTATTCACATTAAAACTGTACATAAAGACCACCAGTAGTGGTAAGATCAATAATAGGCGCCACTTCTTGATTTTGCGGCTTTGGTTTGCATTTAACATAACTATTCGATTTTTGATGAATGATTGATAAAAGGAATTGCTAAGCGCCAAGTGCTGTGCTCCAGTAGAAGCCTTGACCAGGGCTAGCTGATAAGCGGTTTTAGAAGGAATTTCTCTAACTGTTAGCTGATCAGCTATATATTCCAAATTTTGTATGATCGATTTTTTATACCACCAAGCCAACGGATTCAACCAATGGATTATGGTCAGTGCGTTGCTCAGCAAAACGTCTAGGGAGTGCCAACCTTTGGCGTGAGCACGTTCGTGCTCTAAGATCATTGCTAACTCCTCGCAGGCGTGTAAATTTGGGTTGTAGACCAAATACTTAAAAAAGCTAAAAGGTTCCAAACGCTGTGTGGTCTCTATATAATAGAAGCCATTCTTTTTGGAGTAATTGCCTTTTTTAAGCACTCTTAATAAGCTCCAACTTTGGTAGCCGAATCGGATCAGTCCAACCAAACAACCCAATATATAAAGACAAACGGCCAACCATACCCAATCAAAGGGCGCAGCGGAAGTTGTAGTGTCGAGTGTTTCTATGGGTAGGGCAGTGCCAATTAATTCAAGTGCTGGTTCGGTCTGCGGAGCTGGCAAATAGACCGTCTTGGTGAATTCTACCAAAGGCAAGAGAAGTGCTGCCAGTATGCCGGATATTAAATATTGTCTGTTGGCGATAAACCAAGTATGTCTTCGTAAGGCAAACCAATAGACCAAATAGAACAGGCCTAAAATACTCGCCGACCGGATCAGATAGTAAAACAGTTCCATTAGTCTTCTTTTTTGTTCTCTATAATGGCGAGGATCTCTTTGAGTTCTTTGGCGCTGATTTTCTCTTGTTTGGCAAAAAAGCTGACCATGTTCTTGTAGCTGCTGTCAAAATAGCGCTCGCTGGCCAAACTCATAAAGGTGTCGGTGTATGCTTCCTTACTTACTAAGGGAAAATATTGATGGGTCTTTCCAAAGGCTTCGTGCCCGATAAAACCTTTTTCTTCCAGATTGCGCACTATGGTCGATACCGTATTGTAATGATTGTTGTGGTCTAGCTCGGCCAAGATCTCCTTGACAAAAGCTTTTTTAAGTTTCCACAGCGCTTGCATGATCGCTTCTTCTTTATTGGTAAGTCTTTCCATAATACGACGCTTGAATTGATTTATCCAAAGCTATAACTATTTTTCTAGTTATACAACTACAATTATAGTTAATTATTGTTTAAAGCAGAAAAAATTCCCTGTTTTTGGTCATTGTTCGTCCCTTAATATTGTAGTATCTTCGCTTCAATCTATTGCGTCTATGTTTTTAAATGCATTGTTTATCCTAGTAGGGTTTACGCTGTTAGTGGTGGGTGGTGAGTACTTAGTACGCTCTTCTGTTGCCCTTTCCTTTAAACTCAAGCTTTCCAAAATGGTCATTGGGCTCACCGTGGTGAGTTTTGCAACTTCTGCACCCGAACTCTTGGTTAGCCTCCAAGCAGCCTTGGACGGCTATTCTGATATTGCATTGGGCAATGTGATAGGATCCAACATTGCGAACATTGCATTGGTTCTAGGGGTTACTGCTGTGATCATGCCCCTGGCCATAGACAAGGACTTTTACAAATTCAATTGGCCGGTAATGATGCTGCTTAGTGGAGCGCTGTACTTGTTCCTGCTCAATGATAAGGTCATTTCTTTTTACGAGGGGCTGATCTTGGTAATATCCTTGGTGGCTTATCTCTATCTTTTGATCCGTCGCGCGCGATTGCGAGCAAAGAGTGAAGGAGAGGAGAGTGTTAATGGGGCCTTAGCAAAAACATCCGGAGCCAAAATAATCATCTGGCTGGTCATTGGTGGTATTGCCCTTTGGGGAGGAAGTGAGTTATTGGTCAAAGGAGCTGTGAATATAGCCGAAGCAGTAGGCATAAGTGAAAGGGTAATTGCCGTGACCATGATCGCTATTGGGACTTCGGTGCCAGAATTGGCGGCCTCCGTTATAGCAGCGCTCAAAAAAGAAAAGGCCATCTCCTTGGGGAACCTCATTGGTTCCAATATTTTTAATATTGCCTCTGTGCTAGGGTTAACAGCACTTATTCAGCCGATTACTTTAAACGACCCTAAGGTGCTTACTGCAGATATCATCTGGATGCTGTCCTTTGCGTTCGTCCTTATCCCGCTGGCTTTTATACCCAAACGTTTTACCCTTGGCCGTTACAAAGGATTGCTATTGGTTATCGGCTATGCAGTCTTTATCGCTATGGCCTTTATATAAAAAAAGCACCTGTTCAAACAGGCGCTTTCTTTAACGTATATGTGCTAATCTTAGGATTAGATATTTGCGGACTTAACAGTTTTGATGATTCTTCCTGCGATCTTATACGGATCTCCGTTAGATGCCGGACGACGATCTTCTAGCCATCCTTTCCATCCTTTCTCTACAGTAATAATAGGAATACGGATAGAAGCTCCACGGTCAGAAATACCATAGCTAAAGTCTTTGATAGATGCAGTTTCGTGCAATCCTGTCAAACGCTGATCGTTGAATTCACCGTAAACTTCGATGTGTTCTTTAGTTACTGGTCGGAAAGCTTCACAGATCTTCTCGTATACCTCTTGCGATCCACAAGTACGCAAGGTAGTGTTAGAGAAGTTCGCGTGCATACCAGATCCGTTCCAGTCACCTTTTACAGGTTTTGGGTGGTATTCAATATAGTAGTCGTATTGTTCTGTAAGACGATCTAATAGGTAACGCGCTACCCAGATCTCATCTCCAGCTTTCTTTGCTCCTTTAGCGAACAATTGGAATTCCCACTGTCCGGAAGCAACCTCTTGGTTGATACCTTCAAAGTTCAATCCAGCGTCGATACACAAATTTGCATGCTCTTCAACGAAATCACGTCCGTGGGTGTTCTTTCCACCTACAGAGCAGTAATACATTCCTTGAGGTCCAGGGTATCCGCCAATTGGGAAACCTAGGGGAAGCTGGGTGTGCTTGTCCATAATGAAGTACTCCTGCTCAAATCCAAACCAGAAGTCGTTATCGTCATCATCAATGGTGGCACGTGCGTTGGACTCGTGTGGAGTTCCATCAGCATTCAATACCTCTGTCATAACCAAGTACCCATCTCTACGTGCAGGGTCTGGATAAATAGCTACGGGTTTTAACAAACAGTCAGATGAGTTACCCTCCGCTTGCTTGGTAGAAGAGCCGTCAAAAGACCAGATAGGACAATCTTCCAATTTTCCACTGAAATCATCAACCACTTTGGTCTTGCTTCGCATGTTTTGGGTGGGGTAGTAACCGTCCAACCAAATGTACTCTAGTTTAGATTTACTCATAATATATATACTTCAATATTAAATGAACGCTGCAAAAGTAATATTCTTTAATGAACCACTAAAGAAATAGGGGGTAAGTTTTCAACAAAATCAAATATTTTGTTGATACCCCCATAAAAATAGGGGGTCAAATTTTAGAATCTATAATTTTGTGTCCTTTAAATTGTATTTTTGCCAAAAATCGGACTTATGGCACAAATTCGTTTTAATGCACTGCAAACCGCTTTACAGCGTGATATAAAAAAGGTTGAAGAAGCCGGAAGACGTTCAGAGCTTTTTGGAAAACACGTATTTAACGATGCTGCAATGCGGCAGTATCTTACTTCGGATGCCTACCAAACCATTCAGGCAGCCATAGAGAAGGGCGATCAGATAGACAGACAGACCGCAGGGCATATCGCCGCAGGTATGAAAGAATGGGCTATCTCTAAAGGTGCTACGCACTATACGCATTGGTTTCAGCCGCTAACAGGCTCCACAGCAGAAAAGCACGATGCCTTCTTTGAAACCCAGTCCGACGGAACCGTTATAGAAAAATTGGGCGCCGGTCAATTGGTACAGCAAGAGCCCGACGCCAGTAGTTTTCCTCACGGAGGCATTAGAAATACCTTTGAGGCTCGAGGCTATACAGCTTGGGACCCTACTTCTCCAGCCTTCGTTTATGGCACTACTTTATGTGTGCCTACAGTATTTGTTTCGTATACGGGAGAGGCCTTGGATTACAAAACTCCTTTATTAAGAGCTTTACAAGCCGTTGATGGAGCTGCTACTGCTGTTGCGCGCTATTTCGACAAGAACGTAAGCAAGGTCAATGCGACTTTGGGTTGGGAGCAAGAGTATTTCTTAATTGATGCTGCCTTAGCAGCTGCTCGCCCAGATATCATGTTAGCGGGTCGTACACTTTTGGGCCATGCGTCGGCCAAAGGCCAGCAGTTAGATGATCATTACTTCGGATCGATTCCATCTCGCGCATTGAACTTTATGCGAGAATTGGAACACGAATGTATGCTGCTCGGTGTTCCCGTGAAAACGAGACACAATGAGGTTGCGCCGAATCAGTTCGAATTAGCTCCAATTTTTGAAGAAGCCAATTTAGCTGTCGATCACAACTCCTTATTAATGGATGTGATGGACAAGGTGGCTAAGCGTCATCATTTCAAAGTGCTATTTCACGAGAAGCCCTTTGCAGGCATAAACGGATCGGGCAAGCATAACAACTGGTCTTTGCAAACCAATACGGGGATCAATTTACTGAGTCCGGGAAGTACTCCGATGAAAAATCTGCAGTTTTTGACCTTCTTTATCAATACCATCAAAGCGGTCAATACTCACGAAGCGCTTTTACGTGCTTCTATAGCCAGTGCGGGTAACGATCATCGTTTGGGTGCCAATGAGGCTCCTCCTGCTATAATTTCTGTATTTATCGGTTCGCAACTCACCGCAGTTTTAGATGAATTAGAAAAGGTGACCAGCGGGAAATTATCTCCGCAGGAAAAAACAGAGCTCAAACTCAATGTGGTTGGTAAGATCCCGGAGATCTTACTGGACAATACAGACAGAAACAGAACATCTCCTTTTGCCTTTACCGGAAATAAATTCGAGTTCCGCGCAGTTGGAAGCAGCGCTAATTGTGCCAACTCCATGACAGTGCTTAATGCTATAGTGGCCAAGCAACTGCAAGAATTCAAAGAAGAGGTGGATGCCTTGATCGATAAAAAGGGCATGAAAAAGGACGATGCCATTTTTAATGTGCTTAGAGAATATATTAAGGACTCTAAGCGCATTCGTTTCGAGGGAGACGGTTATGGAGCTGCCTGGGAAAAGGAGGCGGCCAAGCGAAAACTGTCCAATGCCAAGAACACGCCAGAAGCCTTGAAGGCAAAGATCAGCAAAGAAAGCATAGCCTTATTCGAATCCTTGGGAATCTTGAGCAAGACCGAAGTAGAAGCCCGCTATGAGATCGAGGTAGAAGAATATGCACTGCGTATTCAGATAGAATCACGAGTGCTTGGCGATATTGCCAGAAACCATGTCGTCCCTACTGCTATACGTTATCAAAATATACTGTTAGAGAATATAGCCGGCCTTCAAGCGGTGTACGGGAAAACCACAACAGACTTTACAGAAGAACCAATGCAGTTGTTGGAGCAGATTTCGAGTCATATTCGCGATATCAATAAAGGAGTGGCCCAGATGATCCTGGAGCGAAAACAAGCGAATGTTTTGTCGGCAAGTGAGCGAGCAGAAGCGTATTGTTCAAAGGTACTGCCTCATATTCAGGATATTAGACGCAGTTGTGACAAGTTAGAGCTTCTTGTGGATGATCAGTTGTGGCCGCTTACAAAGTATCGCGAACTTTTATTTACTAATTAAGTAGGTGTTTCTACGTAGTTCTACGGGTGTTCCGAAATCGTTTTCGTTCGATTTTTTGATTTAACAAAATATTAACATATAGTATCTCCGATTTATTTGTGTCCTTTGCCGAAGAAATCGGGTATGATGTCGGCATATTTTTCCTACTTTGTAAGACTTGTACTACAATTTAAACCTTTGGAAAAATCAACAGGAAATATCCCTTTTTTAGCCCGTGGAATTTTTCCGATATTTATTCCGCAAGAGATTGCTATATCCCCTCAGAAGCAGCTAAAGTAAGACGCGAAGTCATCTGCTGCAATTTTCAAAACAAACCCAATTTACACCTTAATACTGTGTAGTATTAATGTGTAAATACTTAAAAAACAGTTATTTAAAAATTCACATCAAGTGAAGCAGGGATTCGTGTGCCTTGACCAAACCACGCGATAGCTTTACTGCGAGTGAAAACATGAAAGAGTAAACTAATTCCTAATCCTTATACTTAAATCAAACAATTATGAAAAAAGTAGTTTTATGCGCAGCAGCTCTATTATTCGGAACTGTGGGTTTTGCCCAAATGAATGATAGTGATGTATTCCAGGACGGTAATGGCAACGCCTCATCCGTATTACAATCTGGATTGATGAACGTCTCTGACGTTGACCAAATTGGTGACAACAACGACTCTGAAGTAGAGCAGTTCGGAACCACCAACGACTCTGATGTAGATCAAATTGGTAACAACAACCAATTCTACACTACACAAGACGGTACGAGCAACACCTCTGTTACTTATCAAGAAGGTAACGGAAACCAAGGTGGTGGTACCGGACTTATCTGGGGTACTTACCAATCAGGTAGCGACAACCTTGCTTACACTACATCTTTAGGTGATGGTAACAACGCCGGTACGCGTCAAGCGGGTGCTGACAACGTTTCTGATATCTATCAATTTGGTGTAGGTAACGTAGCTAACGGAGGTCTTTGGGGTGTGTACCAAACTGGTAACGAGAACGATGCCGATGTTGATCAGCTTGGAAACAACAACGTTGTGGACAACTTGAGACAAGACGGTCTTCAGAACCAGTTCAAGATCACACAAACTGGAGACTCTAACACCGCTTCTTCTTTCCAACAAGGAGAGCGCAACCTAGGTGGTGGTGGAAGCCTTATTTGGGGTATCAACCAAGAAGGTAACAACAACACAGCTACCAACTCTTCTATCGGAAACGACAACAACTCTGGTACTGGACAGTACGGAGACATGAACGTTTCTGCTATCGAGCAAGTAGGTGATATGAACGACGCTAACGGTGGATTCTTCGGAAACTATCAAGTAGGTGACATGAACAGTGCTTATATAGGACAGTTCGGTGACTTGAACGACGCTCAGAACACTTCTATCGGTAACGAGAACATCGCTAACGCGACTCAAGACGGGGATGAGAACATCTCTACTGCTAACCAAACTGGAGACTTGAACGAGTCTTATGTTGCACAAGATGGTTTCAACAACATGTCAGATGTTGACCAAATTGGTAACTCTAACCTAAGCAACGTTTCTCAGAACGGAACTCAGCACATGTCTGTAGTTCTTCAGACTGGAAACGGAAACAGCAGTACAGTTACTCAGAACGACTAATCTCAATTGATATTTAATTGATCTGCTCCACTGCCCTGTGTTTAACAGGGCGGTGGTCTAGATCAAAAATCAAAGCGATAAGCAGGCAACTGCTTTTCCCCACAACCTTACAATTTTTATGAAAAATTTATTAAGTGCATTCGCAATATTGTTCTCTGTAGCAGCTTTTGCTCAATCCAATAGCAGTGTAGTTACCCAAACCGGTAGCGGAAACGGTTCTGCCGTTAATCAAACCGGATTTATGAATAACTCTACTGTAGATCAAGTTGGAGATGACAATACCTCTGCGGTTGATCAGACCGGTAGCATGAACCAAAACGATACGGATCAGCTTGGAAATAACAACGATTCTGATGTAGATCAGATCGGTGATTCCAACCAGGCCAATACCTATCAAGGTTTCGGTGCCGGTGCTTCTATCAACGATGATAACGATTCAAACATCTATCAGGAAGGGTCTTCGAACACTGCAAACGTCAATCAATTTGGCGATGCAGACGGAGCCGGTTCAGATGGAAACTTTGCTTGGATCAGACAAGAAGGCAATGACAATAGTTCGGACATTACCCAAGAAGGAGACGTCAATGACGGCAGAAACCGTCAAATTGGAGACAACAACGACTCCGACATTCTTCAACAAGGGGATTTCAACTATGCCGGAAGTGATCAGCAAGGTAATGGCAACGACAACGATCAGACCCAAGTTGGTGACGACAATACTGCAGAAAACGAACAGTTTGGAGATAGTAATACAAATCAAATGACCCAAACTGGAAACATGAACTACGCTGGCGCTGGTCAGTATGGTAACGGAAACATTAGTGTTATCACCCAAACCGGTGATAATAATGGAGCCTTGACCATCCAAGACGGTGATTCCAATGGTAGTCTTGTTTCACAGACCGGAGATGATAACGTTTCTATAGTTTACCAAATAGGTACTGCCAACGGTTCACTCGTTAACCAAATCGGTGACGACAACGAATCTTATGTTGAGCAGTTAGGCAACAACAATACTTCTGGTGTTGCTCAACTTGGTGACGAGAACTACTCATCTGTAGCTCAAGACGGTTTACTTAACAACAGTAGTGTATTTCAAGATGGAGACCGAAACGAAAGTATCGTTCAGCAAATTGGAATGGGCAACTTTAGCGATGTGAAGCAATTCGGCGACGATAACTTCAGTGATGTATACCAAGAAGGTAACACCAATGTTTCTGGTGTTATTCAAACAGGTGACCTCAATGAGAGCGTTGTAAGCCAAATTGGTAACAGCAACTCTAGTACTGTGCTTCAGACTGGATTCAACCACATGAGTGTAGTGAATCAAGTTGGAAACGGAAACAGTTCAACTGTTGTTCAGAGCGATCTGTAGCAAAAAGACCGAGTCCTTAGTTGGATAAGGACCTAATAATATTGGGCGTGCCTCTTGATAGGCACGCCCATTATATCGTTAATTAAAGACCTAATTTAACGTTAGAGATGAAAAGAAAAATCAACTTACTAATTGTACTTATCCTGACTGTATTTGGAGGGATGCAAGCACAGACCTATACGGACGATGAGGTCAGTGATCAGCAGCAACAAGTACTCTTACAGAATCAACGCAATACTCCTGAAGCAAGGGCGACCAACTCCAACGATAACAATGTTTTTATCGATCAGCTTGGAGCCAATAACAGTTTGCAGATCAATACCACGGCAGATAACAGCAGCTTTGTCATTGCTCAGGTGGGAGACAATAACATTATCGACCTACAGTTGCGCGTAGACCTGGTGAATCAACAGATCCAACAACGTGGTAATAATCATTTAGTCAGTGATTTTAGTACCAATACGCGCTTACACAATCTGACCATTGTACAAGACGGAGCAAATCAAAATTTTGTTTTTCACGGAGGCAACAGCATTTCTGAAGATATGAAGATCACCATGCAAGGACAGAATCAATCTATAATTGTGCGCAGCTTCAACTAAAACATGCGATCTGAGGGGAATTTGCGCTGGAGCGTGCTATTGATTTTACTGCTTATGGGCTATACGGCTCAAGGGCAGATCTACAATAAAGATGTGGCTGCCAAGTTGGATGTCGAGTTCAATGATGAGTTCATCAATATCATAGCCTCTGGTCTAAATAAGACCTCCATAGACAAATCCCTTAGATATGTAATTACCGCCTTTGTCCTTTTAGAGGACGGTACGACCGTCAAAGAAGACAAGGAAGAACGATTTGTTTTGCCAGCAGCGGAGAAAAAAGTATTGAATAGCCTCACCTTACCTAGAAGAGACCTACGCAGAAAGATCATTCTGCTTCTCATTTACGACGAAAACGATAAGATAATCGGAAAAGACAGAGTAGTGTTCTACGGAGATGACAAGAAAGATCCTGATCTTTTCTCCTTTGAGCAGGACCCAAATAAGAATCAGCAAGAAGCCATGGACGAACCCGACGGAATAGTGCTGCGTGGCCTTGTAATTGAGAACACCAAGACCAAACCTGCTCGCGACTTTTATCGCGAATACTATGCAAACTATTTGGCCAAGAAGGTTAATTCTGAGTTTATCATAACCATAGACGAACTATTAGCACTGGGCACAAACACTAAGGTAGAAGTAAAGGTCGGTGATGCTTTAGTTTGGCAATTCTTTGTAAACCCCAGAAGCGACTATATATCTGACATGGCAGATATTGCATTGAACCGCACCATTCGCTATTTGCAGCAGCAAAAACGCGATCAAAATACGATCAGAAAATACTAACTAACACAATGAGAATACTACTAACCTTTATTTTATTCGGACTCGCACAGATCAGTTTTGGTCAGGAGCTTGTTTATCGTCCTATTAATCCGGCATTTGGCGGAGACACGTTCAATTACAACTGGCTGCTGAACTCGGCCAATGCGCAGAACGGTTTTAATGAAAGCTTTGGCCGCGAAGATCTTTCCACCCTTGACAGCTTTGCAGAGAGTCTAAACCGACAGATTTTAGGACAGCTCACGCGCGGTCTTTTTTCTGCCCAATTGGGCGATGGTCTTGAGGCTGGAACTTACAGTTTCGGAACTCTTGCTTTAGAGATATTTGATTCTGCAGAAGGTCTGGTAGTCAATATACTCGACACCTCCACAGGAGAACAAACCCAAATAATCATTCCCAACTAGCAAACAATACAATGAGAAAGCTTATGTACAGGATATCTATCCTCGCTATGCTTGTGCTTTTTAACAGCTGTGGCGCCCTGTTCAATCAGCCTGTCGATGTGCAAAATGCGCGTCTTGGTGAGCTGTCAGATCAGACCACTGTGCTAAAACAATTACCACTGCCTAACGAACCAATAGTTGTTGGTGTATACAACTTCAAGGATCAGACTGGTCAGTACAAAGCTGTTGAAAACGGAAGCACCTTTAGTACCGCCGTTACCCAAGGCGCTACAACCATTCTAATAAAAGCGCTTGAAGATTCGCAATGGTTCAATCCTATTGAGCGAGAAAATTTGAGCAACTTGCTCAACGAGCGCAATATTATCCGATCCACTCGCGACGATTTTAGAAAGGCCAATCCTGATGCCAATATCCCCAGACTCAAGCCTTTGCTCTTTGCGGGCATACTCTTAGAAGGAGGTGTGATCTCTTACGATACTAACATACTTACTGGTGGGGCCGGGGCGCGTTATTTTGGAGCCGGAGGATCTACCCGTTACAGACAAGACCGTATCACCGTTTACTTGCGCGCAGTTTCTACGAGCAATGGGGCCATTTTAAAAACCGTATATGTGTCCAAAACCATTTTGTCCCAAGCCGTAGACGTAAGTCTGTTCCGTTATGTGAACTTCCAGCGTCTTTTAGAAGTGGAGACTGGTTTTACTAAGAACGAGCCTACCCAATTGGCCGTGTCAGAAGCTATTGAAAAAGCGGTGGAGGCCTTAATTATTGAAGGGATCATGGACGGACTTTGGCAGTCTAAAGAAGGTGAGGAGATCGATCAAAAACTAATTGACGACTATTTGCTAGAAAAGGAGCTCGAAGCTTCCACCGGTCTTTACGAACGTGAATTGGCTGAGCGTAGCGAAAAGAAACACGTGCTCAGCCTAAATTTAGGGGGAACCTATATCAATGGTGATTTCTCTTCGAGCGACGTGGATGCTAACGCAGGTCTTGGCTACCAATACAAACTCTCTGATGCTTTCCGAGTAGGGGTAGAAGGGAGTATTTTACGATTGAATGCCAACAAGGCCATTTCCAGACGTTATTGGTGGCTAACAGCCGATGCCAATCTGCAATATCGCTTACTGCCTTACGATAAATTCTCACCAATTTTCTACGGAGGAGGAGGCTATATGAGCTTTGTAGACAATACCGAGGCCAAGTTTCTGCAAGATTGGGAAGGTTTCTTTAAAGTACAAGGCGGAGCAGGATTTGAATATATGGTGAACCCGAACTTTTCCATACTCGCTCGAGCTGGCTATCACGTCAGCTTTACAGATAAATTAGATGACGAGATCTTCGGTTCAAGAGACGATCACTATTTGACCTTTGGAATAGGTCTGAATTACCACTTTGGTGGTGGTACAACCAAACAAACAACAAACTAAACGCGACCCATGAAATCCCAACTTATATATAAATGCTTAGTTTTTGCAGTCTTTGTAGTTCTCAGTGCGTGCAGTGAGGATAAAATAGAAGACGGCGTTACAGGAACGCTCACAGGCTTGGTAGTTTCAAGTGGAGATAATGCTCCTTTAGCTAATGTAAAGATCTCTACGCAGCCTATAACCAGTACCGTGTTCACTGATAATGCAGGACTATTTGAAATTACCAATGTGCCTGTAGGCGATTATGCCGTGCAAGCAGAGCTTGATGGTTTTGTGGTAGAGTTTGAGGCAGCAGTTATTGCTGCCGATAGAGAATCTAACGTCATCTTTGAACTCAGCAGAGAAGTACTGGACAATAACTCTCCCAATACTCCTGTGGCCATAAGTCCGGCCAATAATGCTACAGATCTGCCCTTGAGTTTAGAATTCGTTTGGTCGGGTGGAGATCCGGACGAAGATGATACCGTGACCTATACCATCAGCCTACAAAACGATCAGAACGACGAGGTCTTAGAATTGCAAACTGTTTCAGACACTACGCTCACAGTGAATAGTGGCCTTATGTTCTCCACACAATATTTCTGGCAGATCAGCGCAGACGATGGTGTCAACCCTCCGGTATTGAGCGCGATAAACAGTTTTGAAACCACAGCTATTCCTAATGCTGAGTATCTCTTTGTTAGAAAAGTAGGTTCAAACAATGTGATCTACGGAGCCGATCTGGACGGAAACCTCATTCAATTGACCTCCGAGGCTACCAACAGCTGGAGACCTCGAAAGAACAGCGCTATTGGAAAAATCGCCTATTTGCAAAGTGTAGGTGGCCAGACGCAATTATTTATCATGGATGAGGATGGCGGTAATAAACAACAGCTCACCTTTGCAGTTCCGGTAAGTGGATTTGACTTGAACGAAGTTGATTTTGCTTGGGAACCTAATGGAGCCAGTATCCTTTTCCCAACATTGAGTGGGGTTAGGCAGATAAGTACAACGGCAACCACTGGAGTAACAACTTCTTTTTATGAACCTGCTGCAGGCTTATTAGTGACCGAAATTGCTTGGAGTGAATTTAACGACATCATTGCCTTAAAGCTAAACGATATAGAGGGTTATAATGTTTCTATAATTACTGTGGATATAGACGGAAATTTACTGGATACTGTTTTTGATGGACAACCAGGGGCTGCAGGAGGACTAGACTTGAATATAGACGGTTCCAAAGTGCTGTATTGGTATGACATTTCCGGATTTGAATTGCCTTCTTATTTGCCTCAGGATGCGCGATTATTTCTTTACGATAGAGTCTCTTCGAGTACGACAACCATAGATACGGCGGTACCCACCGGAAGAAATAATTTCGATCCGCGATTCGGACCAAATGAGAATGATATTTACTACACCGACAAACCAAGAGCCGCTACAGCTACTCCTAGTGTCTTTTTTCATGACCTCGGAGGAGCTCCTGGTAATGCAGAACAATTACTGACCAATGCGGCTATGATCGATTACGAGCAATAAGAGCATAACTAGGCTTTAGTAATTATAGCAATTGTGGTATTTTTGCGCTTAAAGTCAACCACAATATGAGTAAGGAGGTTTCTAAACGTTATGCCGGGCGCGGAGTATCTGCGGCCAAAGAGGACGTTCACAATGCTATCAAGAATATCGACAAGGGTTTGTTCCCTAAGGCATTCTGTAAGATTGTCCCTGATTACTTAACAGGAAGCCAAGATCATTGTTTGGTAATGCATGCCGATGGTGCAGGAACCAAATCTTCTCTGGCTTATATGTATTGGAAGGAGACTGGAGATCTATCGGTTTGGAAGGGGATCGCTCAAGATGCCTTGGTGATGAATCTGGATGACCTTCTCTGTGTCGGTGCGACTTCTGGTATTACGCTGAGTTCTACAATCGGAAGAAATAAGAATTTAATTCCCGGTGAGGTCATAGCAGCGATAATCAATGGAACCGAAGAACTGGTTAAAGAGATGGCGGATTTTGGCGTTGACATTTATCCAACCGGAGGCGAAACAGCCGATGTTGGGGATCTGGTACGAACCATCATTGTCGACTCTACCGTTACCGCTCGCATGCGACGTGATGAGGTGATAGACAACGGCAATATTAAGGCCGGCGATGTGATCGTTGGTTTGGCTTCTTACGGTCAAGCTACTTACGAAACCGAGTACAATGGCGGTATGGGAAGCAACGGCTTAACTTCTGCAAGACACGATGTTTTTGGTAAAGAGCTAGCAACGAAATATCCAGAGAGTTTTGACCCAGCGGTGCCTGAAGAACTCGTTTATTCGGGGGCTAAAAAATTGACAGATAAGGTTACCGACAGTCCTTTAGACGCAGGTAAACTTGTGCTATCGCCAACGCGAACTTACGCCCCGATAATCAAAAAGATATTAGAAACTGTAGACAGACAACATATTCACGGAATGGTACATTGCAGTGGAGGTGCACAGACCAAGATCTTACACTTTGTAGATCGGTTCCACATTGTTAAGGATAATATGTTCGAAGTACCACCACTATTTAACCTCATTCAAGAGCAAAGCGGTACGGACTGGAAAGAGATGTATCAGGTTTTCAATATGGGGCATCGTATGGAGCTTTATGTTCCTCAGGCTGTTGCCGATCAAATCATCGCTATTTCTGAATCCTTCGGAGTAGCTGCTCAGATAGTAGGTAGGGTCGAAGATGCGGCAGAAAAGTCATTGACCATCCGCAGCCAACAAGGAGAATTCCACTATCATTAATTGTCGTAAATTTACGGCCAAGTTATTGCCACTATGCTCGATAAACTCAATATAGTTAAACAGCGTTTTGACGAAGTCAGTGACCTTATTATTCAACCAGATATCATTTCCGATCAGAAGCGATATGTGCAGATCAATAAGGAGTACAAAGAGCTCAGCGAGCTCATGAAGAAACGCAAAGAATACATTGCCCTAACCAATAACATCTCAGAAGCAGAGGAGATCATTGCAGATGGTTCTGACCAGGAAATGCTTGAGATGGCGAAAATGGAATTGGAAAGTGCTAAAGAACGCTTGCCGCAACTGGAAGAGGAGATACGCTATATGCTGATCCCAAAAGATCCGGAAGACGCCAAGAATGTGGTTGTTGAGATCCGCGCAGGAACTGGTGGTGACGAGGCGAGTATCTTTGCCGGAGACCTCTACCGTATGTATACCAAGTATTGCGAAGGTCGTGGTTGGAGCGTTTCTACCGTCGATTATAACGAAGGGACTTCTGGTGGATTTAAAGAGATCATCTTTGAAGTAGCAGGAGAGGATGTATACGGAACCCTCAAGTTCGAGGCGGGAGTGCATCGCGTGCAACGTGTACCACAAACAGAAACGCAAGGCCGTGTACACACTAGTGCGGCTACTGTAATGGTTCTGCCAGAGGCAGAAGAGTTCGATGTAGAGCTAGACATGCAAGACGTTCGCATTGAACGAACCACATCGACAGGACCTGGAGGGCAATCTGTAAATACTACCTATTCTGCTATTAAACTACATCACGAGCCCACGGGCATTATAGTGAGTTGTCAGGACCAAAAGTCGCAGCACAAGAATTTGGAAAAAGCCTTAAAGGTATTGCGTTCGCGTCTTTATGAGGCTGAGCTAGCTAAAAAGCAAGCTGCAGATTCTGAGAAAAGAAAAAGCATGGTTTCTTCCGGAGACCGTTCTGCAAAGATCAGGACTTACAACTATCCGCAGGGCCGTGTTACCGATCACCGCATTGGTCTTACCCTCTACGATTTGGGTAATATAATCGATGGAGATATACAAAAGCTTATCGACGAGCTGATGCTCGCAGAGAATACCGAGAAACTTAAAGAGAACAGCGAACTTTTTTAAATGACAAGCCAGCAATTAACCGAGCAGATTTTAGCCAAGCGCTCCTTTTTGTGTGTAGGGCTGGACGTTGATTTAGAAAAGATACCACCGCATTTACTTAAGGAAGAAGATCCAATCTTCGCTTTCAATAAGGCGATCATAGATGCTACTTCGGAGCTTTGTGTGGCCTACAAACCCAACACAGCCTTTTACGAAGCCTATGGGCTTAAAGGGTGGCAGGCCTTACAAAAGACCATCGATTATTTGAACGCAGAGTATCCCGATCACTTTACCATAGCTGATGCTAAACGCGGCGATATTGGAAACACCTCTACACGTTATGCCAAGGCCTTCTTTGAATCAATGAATTTTGATTCGGTCACGGTAGCTCCTTATATGGGAAGAGATTCTGTAGAACCATTTTTACAGTTCGAAGGGAAATATGTGATCCTGTTGGCCTTGACCTCTAATACAGGAGCTTTTGAATTTCAGACGCTCTCTGTAGGCGATCAAAGTCTTTACCAGCAGGTTATCGAGACTGCCTCTACTTGGGAAAACGCAGATCGTCTTATGTATGTGGTAGGCGCTACTAAAGCAGAACATTTGGCAGTAATACGTCAAAAATTACCCAACCAATTCTTACTGATCCCGGGAGTAGGAGCTCAGGGTGGCTCCTTGACCGAGGTATGCAAATACGGGATGACAGACAATGTTGGACTCTTGGTAAATTCTTCTCGAGGAATTATCTATGCCTCTTCTGGCGAAGACTTTGCAACGGCTGCCGCAGCCAAAGCTGCAGATTTACAGCAGCAAATGGCAACTGTACTCCATGGAGTCTAAAGATCAATTAGGACGTATACATCATTTTGATAAGATTCCCAGTCGAATCGTTTCCTTAGTGCCTTCTCAAACCGAACTGTTAGTAGACCTTGGGCTGCGAGAGCAAGTTGTCGGTATCACCAAGTTTTGTGTGCATCCTACAGATCTGAAGCAACAAAAGACGATAGTTGGAGGCACCAAGAATGTAAAGATCGACAAGATCTCCGCTCTGAAGCCAGACATCGTCATTGCCAATAAAGAAGAAAATACTCAGCAGATCGTAGCTGCTCTTGAAACTATTGCGCCCGTATGGGTTAGCGATATCAATTCCGTAAAGGATAGCTTGAACTTTATTGGTGCCATGGGAGCTCTTTTTGGGCGAGAAGAGCAAGCTGCGGACTTGATAAGGGCTATAGAAACGGCTCGGAGAGATTTTAAAGGCTATATCGATGACAAACCTGCATTAAAGACGGCTTATTTAATATGGAAGTCACCCTATATGGTGGCAGGGCATAACACATTTATCGGTGATCTATTGCGTGAGAATGGTTTTGAGAATATAGTGTCAGATCCAAATGGGCGTTATCCGGAGGTCGATTTAAAAACCCTGCAACAGGCCGATCAGATCTTTTTGAGTTCAGAACCTTATCCTTTCAAAGAAAAGGATCGCGCCGAATTGGAAGCGCAGTTAGGAGTGACCGTCAAATTAGTAGACGGTGAATATTTTAGTTGGTACGGGAGCAGACTTGGGCAGGCCTATGAGTATTTTAAGCGCTTGCACTAACGTATTCAGAGTCCAAAAGCAATTGGATCTCTTGCATTTTGCGTTCTGCAATTTGAAGAGCGCGTTTGCTCTCGTCTTTATCGAAAACTGCAGTCGTGTAAGCATATCGCATCCATCTTTGGTACGATATCTCAAGGCGTCTAAGCTTGCTTTTTTTGAGCGTAAATAACATAGGGGAGTGATTTTGTTTAAAGTTAATCACATTTCCTTAAAGGAAACCTAATATTTACTTAAAGGTCTGGCGTAAAAATGTAAGAAAACCCTCGCCCAATGATGGTTTTGTCGGCTAAAGTGTGCTTTTAGTCCTGAAGCGCAAAAACACGGCGTAAAAGATCAGTGGTTCTAGCCCCAATTTTATTCCTAATTTCCTGTTCCTCAACGGCTATCATTGTATAAACACCTTTAAGGGCTTCTGTGGTCACATAATCTGTCAGATCAGGGTTGACATCATTGACCAGTGGAATAGCATTGTATTTGTTAATTAGCTCTGTCCAGATCACATCGGCACCAACCCGACTAAAGGAATTATTGATCACCGGATTGAACTTGGCATAAAGTGCGGTACGGGTTCTGTTCTCAAGGTAAGTGGTAGCGGCATTGTCGGCACCAAGCAGAATATTCTTAGCATCGGCAAAGGTGATGTCCTTTACAGCGGCAACAAATATTGGGGTCGCGTCTTTAACGGCATCTTCTGCAGCTCTGTTGAGCGCTTTTAGACCTTCGTCCGCTAAACTGGAAAGACCAATATCTCTAAGAGTGGCATCTACTTTTCTCAGCTCTTCGGGCAGGAGGATCTTAACCAATTCGTTCTTGTAGAAACCGTCTGTTGCGGTGAGCTTGCTCACCTGTTTTTCGATCCCAAATTCTAAGGCTTGTCTCAATCCATTTCCAATTTCAGCTTCGCTTAGTGCAGGTAGTCCACCGGGCAAATTATTGACAACTTGTTGCAGTTCTCCGCAGCTAAAAGTGATAAAGGTAAAAAGGATTAAGGGTAGACGTTTCATAGTATTTGTGATGGATTTAGATAGCGATTTTCTTAAGCTTGTCCTAAAACGATTTCGTTCTCGAGGTGAAAGTACAAAAATCACCCCCAAAATAATTAACTTTGCGCCAAAATTAGGACAATTACCATGCAGCAAGCCGCTCCATATAAACCCAAGAATAAAGTACGAATTGTAACTGCAGCCTCGCTCTTTGATGGTCACGACGCAGCGATCAATATCATGCGTCGCATTATCCAAGCTACAGGAGTAGAAGTGATCCATCTGGGTCACGACCGTTCTGTAGAAGAAGTGGTTAACACGGCCATACAAGAAGACGCCAATGCCATTGCCATGACCTCGTATCAAGGTGGGCATAACGAGTACTTTAAGTATATGTACGATCTCTTACAAGAGCGCGGAGCTGGCCACATCAAGATCTTTGGAGGCGGTGGCGGTGTGATCTTACCAGAAGAGATCAAAGAGCTTATGGACTACGGAATCACGCGGATTTATTCTCCGGACGATGGTAGAGAAATGGGCTTACAAGGTATGATCAACGACCTGGTGCAACAAGCAGATTTCCCTATTGGGGATTCGCTAAACGGAGAAGTGACCCGTTTGGAATCCAAAGAAACTGGCGCTATTGCGCGCATTATCTCTGCTGCAGAAAATTTCCCAGAGGTTGCCAAAGAGACCTTAGATACCATACACCAGAAAAACGCAAAGACAAGCACACCTGTTTTAGGTATTACGGGTACTGGAGGTGCGGGTAAATCGAGTTTGGTCGATGAGTTAGTGCGACGCTTTTTGATCGATTTCCCGGAAAAGACGGTGGGTCTTATTTCTGTTGATCCATCTAAGCGTAAAACAGGAGGAGCCCTTTTAGGAGATCGAATCCGAATGAATGCCATTAATTCTCCACGTGTTTATATGCGTTCCTTGGCTACCCGTCAGAGCAATTTGGCATTGAGTAAATATGTCAACGAAGCGGTGGAGGTTTTAAAGGCTGCGGACTTTGATCTGATCATATTAGAGACCTCTGGAATTGGACAAAGCGATACCGAGATCCTAGAGCACTCAGACATTTCGCTCTATGTGATGACTCCAGAATTTGGAGCTGCAACACAGCTGGAAAAGATAGACATGCTCGACTTTGCCGATCTGGTGGCAATAAATAAGTTCGATAAGCGCGGCGCATTGGATGCGCTTCGCGATGTGAAAAAACAATATATGCGTAACCACAATCTGTGGGATACGCCACAAGAGCAATTGCCAGTCTACGGTACCATAGCCTCTCAGTTCAACGATCCGGGGATGAACACCTTGTATCGTAAAGTAATGGACACTTTGGTTGCCAAAACAGGGGCCGACCTTAAGAGTTCTTACGAAGTTACCGACGCCATGAGTGAGAAGATCTATGTGATCCCGCCGGCGCGTACACGTTACTTATCTGAGATCGCAGAGAACAACAGAGCTTATGATGAACGTGCTGCTGGGCAAGTTAGCACAGCTCAACAACTCTTTGGTATTTACAAGACCATTTGTTCGGTGCTAAATATAGATTCCGAAGCGTGTTTCAAAGACGTACTGGGTAAAGGTGGGTTGAACGAAGATTATCTTACCGAAACCGTATCCGCAGAAAATGAAACCTTCTTAGGACTGCTGCGCAAAGAGTTTGATCGTGTTAAAATGAATTTGGACCCTTATAACTGGGAACTGCTACTGCAATGGCCAGATAAGGTAGCTCGATATAAAGATCCTATTTATCGCTTTAAAGTTCGTGACAAGGAAATTCAAATAGAGACGCATACCAAATCGCTGTCGCATTCAGATATCCCAAAAGTGGCTTTGCCTAAGTATACCGCCTGGGGTGAGATCTTAGAATATGCCTTACAAGAGAATGTTCCGGGGGAGTTCCCTTATACTGCCGGTTTGTATCCCTTTAAGCGCACCGGAGAAGATCCGACGCGTATGTTTGCTGGAGAAGGAGGACCAGAGCGAACCAACAGACGTTTTCACTATGTTTCCCAGGGGATGCCTGCCAAGCGCCTTTCTACAGCCTTTGACTCCGTTACCTTATACGGCAATGACCCAGGACACCGACCAGACATTTATGGTAAGATCGGAAACTCCGGGGTGTCGATTTGCTGTTTAGACGACGCTAAAAAGCTTTACAGCGGATTCGACTTGAGCGACCCGATGACCTCCGTTAGTATGACCATAAACGGACCAGCGCCTATGTTGCTCGGTTTCTTTATGAACGCAGCTATAGATCAGAACTGCGAGAAGTACATCAAAGCCGAAGGTCTGGAAGCAGAAATTGATAAAAAGATCAATGCCATCTACAAAGCCAAAGGGCAGCAGCGTCCGGTGTATCGCGGTGAGCTGCCAGAAGGCAATGACGGACTTGGGCTTATGTTATTGGGTGTTACCGGTGACGAAGTCTTGCCTAAAGACGTTTACCAGCGTATTAAGGCAGAGACCTTACAACAAGTACGCGGTACGGTACAGGCCGATATTCTAAAAGAAGATCAAGCTCAGAATACCTGTATTTTCTCTACGGAGTTTGCCCTGCGACTTATGGGAGATGTGCAAGAGTACTTTATAGATCATAAAGTGCGCAACTTCTATTCGGTCTCTATTTCGGGTTACCATATTGCAGAAGCTGGAGCCAACCCTATTACTCAATTGGCCTTGACCTTGGCCAACGGCTTTACTTATGTGGAGTATTATTTGAGCCGAGGGATGGATATCAATAAGTTCGGGCCCAACCTTTCGTTCTTCTTTAGCAATGGGATCGATCCGGAATACGCAGTGATAGGCCGTGTGGCAAGAAGAATTTGGGCTAAGGCGTTGAAACATAAATACGGCGCCAACCCAAGAGCGCAAATGCTCAAATATCACATTCAAACCTCTGGGCGTAGTCTGCACGCTCAAGAGATCGACTTCAACGATATTAGAACAACGCTGCAGGCCTTGTATGCTATCTACGACAACTGTAACTCGCTACACACCAACGCCTACGATGAAGCCATTACAACGCCTACAGAAGAAAGTGTACGTCGTGCCATGGCTATCCAGCTTATCATCAACAAAGAATTGGGCCTAGCTAAGAATGAGAATCCGATACAAGGAGCTTATATCATTCAAGAGTTGACCAGCTTGGTTGAGGAGGCTGTTTTGGCAGAGTTTGATCGCATTACCGAAAGAGGTGGTGTTTTGGGCGCTATGGAAACCATGTATCAGCGCTCTAAGATCCAAGAGGAAAGCTTGTACTACGAGACCTTAAAGCACAATGGCGAGTTCCCTATCATTGGGGTGAATACCTTTTTGAGTAAGAAAGGATCTCCTACGGTACTTCCTGCGGAGGTGATCCGCGCCACAGAAGAAGAGAAGCAGCAGCAGATAGATACGCTGGAGTCATTACACGCTCGACATGCAGATATCTCAGAAGTATTGATCGCTGACCTGCAACAGGCTGCGGTGCAAAACCACAATATCTTTGAACAATTGATGGAAGTCTGTAAGCGTTGCTCCTTAGGACAGATCACTCAAGCCCTTTTTGAGGTCGGAGGACAGTACAGAAGAAATATGTAATGGAGTTTTACAGCGTAAGCATCCAGTTGCGTTGCAACTTCTTGAATTTGCGCAATTCCTTTCTTAAGATCGAGACGAATTCGGCTCCATTACTGTTGCTTCGCTCTAAGCGTTGACAGTTCGTGTAAAGCTTGTTCGTTAAGCGATTCAAGGAATCGGCATGCTGGTGTTTTTTGTCGCGCTCTAGTTGTTGTTCGGCCTTGAGAATTTCTGGGGCCAAACAAACAGATTGCTGCACAATATCACCTGTAAAATAGATATGCGGATTCTCATTTCCGGACGGACTTAGTTCGGCAAGGTCATCGACCAAGTAGTCCGAAATTCTTCGGGATAAGGAGAAAATCTCCAAAGCCTTTTGATATATAGGCGATGAGGGAACTGTTGAATACATAGCAATTGTAATGATAGTTCATCAAAACACTCAAAGTTACTTAGATATTAGGGGAGTATTCTATAAGATTTAAAGTTTTAATGTAATTTTGCTTAATAATTTTAATTTTATAGTGTAAAAAACTACTGAAATGAAGATGGACACCCTTAATTGGAAGATACTCAAGTGTTTGCAAGACAACGCGAGACAGTCTAATGCCGAGATCGGAAGGCAGGTTGGGATCACTTCTCCGGCCGTTGCAGAGCGGATCAGAAAGATGGAAGATGCAGGTATCATTAACGGCTATTACGCGAATCTTTCCTCTTTAGAAATGGGGTATCAACTCAAAGCGATAATTACGTTGAGAGCATTTATGGGGAAACTCAAACCTTTTTTAGAAAAAGTAAAGACCTTTAACGAAGTTGTGAACTGTTATCGCATTACGGGAAATGAGAACATCGTGATGGAAGTGGTCTTAAAAAACCAATTGCATTTAGAGAGCTTTATCGATCAACTCATTATTTACGGTGAGACCAAGACACAGATAGTCCTATCTAATGTGATCAAGAATGCGCCGATCCAAAAGTTGAATTAATCGACTATATTTACATGAGGAACCTCGTCTAGGTTCCAATCTATGACCAAACCTTGGGCCAAACGCCTGGCTACCTCTTTACCGTAGAGCAACTCCGCAGTAAACAATGCAGCTTCAAAACTCTTTGCACCTCCTGCTGAGGTGATAAAGCGGTTGTGGCGCACAAAAAGTACATCTTCACGCACGTCCAAGTTCGGAAACATTTCTTTGTATTTCTGAATGTCTGATGGAAAAGTAGTTGAAGCCAATCCATCTAAGAGCCCGGCTTTGGCCAGTACAAAAGCACCGTCACAATGAGAAGTGACAAACATGGCCTTGTCTGCTACTTCTTTGACCCAATTGAGCATGGCTGTATCTTCCAAGTCGCTATCCAAATGATGTTCTGCACTTGGAATAACCAAGATATCGATCTTGGGAATCTCATCGCTTAGATAGTTGTAATCTGGAATGATACGAACGCCTTCAAAAGTGGTAATAGGATCGTCTGTATTGGCCACAGTGAAAACATTCATCGCCTTAATGCTGTCGCGATAAATGGTGTGCTGAAATATGTCAAATGGCGCCGTAAATTCCGTGTTGTAAGTGCCATCCATGATCAAAAATCCTACGTTGTATCGCAGCGGATTTATAGGCGGAAAGGTCTTGGTTGTTTCCAGTTCTACGGTGCCTAAACTACCTGTTTGCTGCTTTTTGCAACCGTTTAAACTCAGCAGTAAGACAAAAAAGATCAGCCAGTATTTCATCTGATTAAGAATTTTATTAAGCCTCTTTGTTCGATTGAATAAAGGTAACGGATTGCTTCCAAACCTTATGCATTCTATCACAGATCAGCGCAATGATCATCAAACCAATTCCAAAGATGTTAAAGGTCATACCAAAACCGAGGCGGTCTGCCATGTTCATGCCGGTATTATGTCCAAAAACATGCGAAAAACTCCAGCTCATGCTGTACATGCCCATATAGCTGCCCTTGCGGCCTTGAGGCGACAATTCTAAAGCAAGTGCGTTAGAAAAAGGCGATTCTATCATTTCTCCTATGGTCATGAGTATCATCCCCACGATCAGAAGTCCAAAGTGATGTCCAATGTTCAGCACCAAGAAACTTGCTGCTAAGAATAAGGTACCGATAGCCACTAAACGCGCTTTCGAGATCTTACTGCGCTCCAACCAGCCAACCAATGGCATTTCGGTGAGCACGATCATGGCTCCGTTTAAGAACAAGATCCAGCCAATGACATCTTCGCTGAGGTTGTAGATCTTTTCGTAATAGATGGGCACCAAAGAAAAGTACTGTACAAATACTATTGCGATGAGCATCATCAGTAAAAAGAAGATCAAAAACGGCCGGTTTCTCAAGGGAGGAGCTCCGTGTTTTATCATGGCCTTGCGCTCTGCTTTAGTGGGTGCTTTCACCGCTTTTAAACTCAGGAGCATTACCCCTGCGGCTATCATACAGCTTACGCCATCTATCCAGAATATAGCCTTGTAACCTGCCGTTGCTATGATGATCCCACCAACGAGCGGTCCAATGGAAAAACCCAGGTTTATGGCGAGTCGAATCAAGGCAATTGCGCGTGTCACGGTCTGTGGTGTACTATAAGCTTCTGCTGCTACAAAAATTGCAGGTCGGTAGGCATCTACCAAAAACATCACAACGAATATGGCCGAACAAACGCCATAAAAACCAGAGGCCCATTGCAAACTAATGAAGCCCAATCCGCCTAGAAGTAAACTCAAAACAACCACATTGTAGTAACCAATAATATCTGTGATTCTCCCGCCGACATAGGTGCCCAAAACGGAGCCTAAACCGTAGCAGGTCATAATCCAACCTACTTGGGCAAAGCTAAAATTCAGTTCTTTCATCAGATACAAGGACAAAAAGGGAATCACCATGGCCCCTGTTCTGTTGATCAAGGTCACCAAAGACAGCATCCAGATCTCTTTGGAGAGTCCTCTGAAGTTTTCGAGATAGTTTTGATACAGTGTTTTCACTTTTGGCAAAAAAAAACGTCCAGGTTATTCAACTGGACGCTCGTTATAATAGGTTTAAATTTCGCTCATTAATACACAGCCTCCGTTTGGTCATAAGACCAGTTCCCGTTTTTATATTGGACTGCGGTACAAATCATTTCGATTCTAATTTGAGGTAAAGCTACAATATTTAATTCAATGGTAAACGGCTCTTAAGAATTTATTCCGATGCGACTCAGCCAGATTCCCACAGCCACAGCGAGGACTCCAATAAGTAAACTACCTGCCATATAGGCCACAAAAGCTGCAAACTGCCCGTTCTTTAAGAATTGTTGTCCTTCTAAGGCGTAGGTGGAAAAAGTGGTGAAACCGCCACAAAATCCTACTGTCCAGAGCCAAAGTTGGTTCTGGTCTATCCAGCCATAACGATTGCTGGCTCCTAAAAGCAAGCCTATCAGCAAACAGCCCAACATATTTACAGAAAAGGTTCCCCAAAAGCTAGACAAGTTCTGGTCTGCTATCAGTTTACCCACCAAATAGCGGCAGGCGCTACCTAATCCTCCGCCTAAAAACACCAACAGTACTGCCTTCATTAATTGATGGTTTGTGTAGGCGTAATTATTGGAACATAGATCTCGGTGAGCCAATTGGCCGGATTGGGTTCTAGCCCCGGATCAGAAGTGTATACCTCAAATTCTGGTTGCTCCGGATCTAAGACCAGCGCTTTTTCTTCAATATAGGTATAGGCCGCCTGATATGCGGCATCAAGATGGTCGTAATTGCCTTTTAGGGTGGTTTTCACAGCCGTTAGTGGCTCCATATAGCCGCAGAGCACTTTACTGTCTAATGCGGTATTGATCCGCTCTTTAACTGGAATGGCTGCAGAGAAGATCACCGTACCAGCCTCAGCATTCATCTGATGAAAAATAGTAAAAGGCGCACCACTTTGTTGAATATTGTTGGATTGCATATAAGCCATTACTTCGCCGAGCATGGGGCCCATTTTAAGCGCGCGACCTGCTTTGGTTGCCGATTCGGTCACATACATATAGTAACCCCCACCATATTCCACAATACCGTCGAAATTGACAGAGAACTTAGCCATCTGCGTTTGAATATAGTTCTCCATGTTTTCCAGACCTTTTTCGTACATGGTCTTGGTAGCGTCTTCAAAAGATCCAGATTGAAAGGCCATAAACACCTTTTCCATTAGGCCAAGTTCTCCCTTCATGCCCCAGGTTACGCTGGTGGTATTGTTATCTCCCGGTTCAAAACGCCAATACACATCAGACGTACTTGCTCCTAAAGGAGAGTTAAAGGTGATCTTTTGATCTATAGATTGCTGCTCCACAACAGCGACAGTTTGCATATTGCCGTTGCCAACTTCGGGGTGATCGCTTGTCCATGAATAGGCAGCGCCTAAACCTTGTATGGTGTCGCTATAACTGATCTGTATGTTAGGGTCGGTTTCCATCCAAGGACCCCATTCTGCCCAGGTCTGGTAGTTGTCGGCAGTTTGGAAAGCCAAGGCTTGCGGAACCTGAAGATCTTTGGTTACCGCTACGTCGAACTTACCATCTTGAGCACCAAAGTAAACCGCTCCGGCTACCAGGACGACCAGGATCAGCAAAAACAAATACTTTAAAAACTTCATGCTTTATAGCTGTTGATGAGCCCCTAAGATATCAAATTCACAGGGATTATTTTGCTACATTTGCGCATATCTAAACAAACTAAATTATGAACATTAAATACCTTTTGGCGGGATTCTTTTTGAGTTTTACTCTTTGGTCTTGCCAGGAATCTGCCAGTGATTCCAACGAGGATCTAGCAACAAAGGCAGTAGAGCAGGAGTTTCAATATCAGATAGATCAGTTTGCAGATCTGAAGATCTTGCGCTATAAAATTGACGGCTGGGACGATTTGACCTTGAAAGAGCAAAAGCTGGTTTACTACTTAACTCAAGCTGGTTTGGCAGGACGTGATATCATGTGGGCGCAGAACTACCGTCACAACTTGGCCATTCGCGCTGCTCTAGAGAACATTTATACTACCTATTCTGGAGATAAGAGCACAGACAATTGGAAGGCTTTTGAAGTGTACTTAAAGCGAGTTTGGTTCTCCAACGGGATCCACCACCATTATTCGAACGATAAATTACAGCCAGGTTTTGACGCTGCTTACTTAGAAGAATTGATGGCTGCAACCAATACCTCTTTAGAAACAGAAGCTTTCGAAGTGATCTTTAATGATGCGGATGCTAAAAAGGTCAACCTGAGTAAGGATGCAGACATTGTATTGGAAAGTGCGATCAACTTTTACGGACCTGACGTGACCGAGGCAGAAGTAGAAGCATTTTACAGTGCTATCGAGGTAGATGCAGACGAACCCATTGAAGTTGGACTCAATACGCGTCTGGTAAAAGAGAACGGAAAACTCGTAGAGCAAGTCTATAAAAGTGGTGGCATGTACGGTGCAGCTATTGACGAGATCATCAAGTGGTTGGAATTGGCTCAAGGAGTTGCGGAAAACGAAAATCAAGCCAAAGCCCTTGGCCTATTGATCGAGTACTACAAAACAGGAAGTCTGGACACTTGGGATGATTATGCTGTAGCTTGGGTAAACTCTACCGAAGGTAATATCGATTGGATCAACGGATTCATCGAGGTGTATAACGATCCGAAGGGATATAAGGGATCTTATGAGACCATCGTAGAGATCAAGGACTTTGATATGTCTAAGAAGATGGCTGTGCTTTCTAAAGAAGCCCAATGGTTCGAGGACAATTCTCCACTTATGGACGAGCACAAAAAGGACAACGTGACCGGAGTTTCATACAAGACGGTGAACGTGGCAGGAGAGGCTGGAGATGCTTCCCCATCTACGCCAATTGGAGTTAACCTTCCGAACAATAACTGGATCCGTCAGAAGCATGGAAGCAAGTCGGTGTCTTTAGGTAATATCATTAATTCTTATGCCAACGCTGGAAGCACTGGCCGCTTAAAGGAATTCGCTTACGACTCTTTGGAGATCGAATTGGAAACCGAGTATGGGCAGTTGGCAGATAAGTTGCACACAGCACTGCACGAAGTAGTGGGGCACGCCTCTGGACAGATCAACCCAGGAGTCGGAACTCCAAAGGAAACCTTGAAAAGTTACAAATCGACCATAGAAGAAGGTCGTGCAGATCTTTTTGGACTGTACTACCTTATGGATCCTAAACTGCAAGAGCTCGGCTTAGTAGAAGACTGGGAAAAAACAGGAATGGCTGCTTATGACGGCTATATCCGCAACGGATTGGTAAGCCAATTGGTACGCTTGGAGCTTGGAGCTGATGTAGAAGAGGCGCATATGCGTAACCGCCAATGGGTGAGTGCCTGGGCTTATGAGCAAGGGCAAGCGGACAATGTGATCGAGAAGATTGTAAAAGATGGTAAAACCTATTACAACATCAACGATTACCAAAAGCTACGGGAGATCTTTGGGCGTTTGCTTCGTGAGACGCAGCGCATTACTTCAGAAGGAGATTATGAAGCTGCCAAAGCCTTGGTAGAGGACTACGGTGTTAAAGTAGATCAAGACCTTCATAAAGAGGTTCTAGACCGTAACAGCAAGTTTACTGCAGCACCATATGGTGGTTTTGTGAATCCGGAGATCGTTCCTGTAATGGACGACAATGGTGAGATCACTGGTTTTGAAGTGGTACAGCCAGAGAGTTTTGTTTCGCAAATGGTAGACTATGCAAAGCGTTATAGCTTCTTGAAGTAGACTAAGAGAAATCTATAAAAAAACCTCCCGAACTTTATGGTGCCGGGAGGTTTTTTTATGTTTTAAAGTGTGGTTACTCTTTTCTGAGGATACCTTTTGACGTATAACCCCAATCGGTATTGGTGTCGTATTCGTCTTCGTTGCTTACGTGACGCAGGTGATACACAGAGATTCTATCGCTGTCTAACCATACAATAGAATACATCTGGGTCTCTGTCCAAACCCCGCCTTTGTTCATCCAAACAAAACTGATTTGCTCGCCGTAACCTTTAGACCAGATCACCTCGTTCATTTTGTATTTGGCGCGGTCTCCGTCTTCGTCGATATAAACCGAATAGACATTATTATCTTCTATATACAGCGTTAGCTCGCTGTCGTCGCCATTTGAAGTGGTTAATGTTCCGGACCAAATTCCGTCAAAGTCTCGACTTTGGGCGTTGGTGTTTGCAGTGAAAAGGAAAAATCCTAAAAGGGTGAGGAGTGTTAGTTTGTACATGATGTTTGAATTTGATTTTTACAATATTAAAGGATTCTATTAATTGGTTTTATACCCCTTGATGGGTATAAATTCTATGATTTAGGTATCGAAGTTGTATTTGGTCTCAATGGCGTAGCGCAGCAGTTCTCCTTTGCCGGATAGCCCGAGTTTACGTATCATATTCTTGCGGTGCTTTTCTATGGTAGAGACCGAGTTAAAGCGGATCTCCGCTATCTCACTTGAGGACTTGCCCTCGCCGATCAATCGCAAGATCTCGCGCTCACTTTTTGATAATACACTCTTTTTAGGGGCGTGATTATCCGGATTATTAACCGCTTCCACATCTATGGACTTGTCGTAATAGGTGGCACCTTGATACACCTCTTTGATTGCAGTGAGTACATCTTCTAAAGGCGAGTTCTTAAGCAAATAACCTTTGGCGCCCGCCGCGATCATATCTCGTACCGCACCTTGATCATCGAACATGGAAAAAGCAATCACTTTAGTATGGGGTTTCTCCTTTAAGATGTATTTACAAGCGGTTATGCCGTCCATCTTGGGCATTTTAATATCGGTAAGCACCACATGGGGTTCTTTGAGTTTAACCAAATCCACTAAGGCTTCGCCATCATTGACCATGCCTATTATGCTTATGTCTTGCTCGTATTTGAGTAAGAGATTAATGCCGTCAATTAGTGACTGATGGTCTTCTGCTATAGCTACACGTATCATAAGGGTATATCGATAATTACACTGGTTCCTTTTCCTGGCGTGCTGTCTACCTCCATTTGGCCTTCCATATGTTCCACACGCTTTTCTATACTTCCAAGGCCCATTCCGCCCGAGTTGTTGCTCAATTTGCCAGCTTTGAATCCTTTGCCGTTGTCTTCCACCACCACGTTTATAGCATCTTCGTGTTGTGTGAGTGAGATACTGGCCTCGGTTGCCTCGGCATGTTTAATGATGTTAGTTACCAGTTCTTGTATTATTCTAAAAACAGCTATCTCTAAGGATCCTTCCAAACGCTGATCCAAGCCGTAGTCTTGTACTTCTATTTGGATTTTCCCGGTTGCCGATGCGTTTTGAGCCAGTTTGTTCACGGCAGGTAAGAGGCCGTTCTTAGCGATCACCCCACTATTTTTTGCATGTGCCATGGCTCTGACCTCAGTATAAGCTTCTTCCAAAAGCAGCTGGGTTCTGTCGTAGAGTTCATCTTCATTGTTGAGGCTGCCTCGATGTTTTTTTAAGTGCTCGAATTGCATTTTTGCTGCGGAGAGGGTAGCGCCTACACTGTCGTGCAGATCACTTGCCAGGCGTTGGCGTTCTTTTTCTTGCCCCGCGATCATGGCGTCTATGGTATTGAGCTCTTGTTCCTTGAGGATCTTCTCTGTCTTTTGCACCTCGATCTCTTTTTCTTGCTCGGCGATACGTTGCTTTCGCTTGGTGTTCCGATACACCAGAAAAGCGATGATGCTTCCCAAAAACAAGGTTCCTCCAAGCCCAAAGGCTATGTTTTTGTTGCGGGAGGATTTTTGTTGTTGGATGATGCGTTCGGCTTTTTCTTCTGCCAACAATGAGCGAGTATCAGCCACACTTATCTTTAGGCTTTGTAAGCGATCATCGGTCTCTTCGGTTAGTTCGTAAGATTTGTTTAAATACTCTAAGGCTTTTTCGTAATTATTGATCTTTTGATAGAGCTTACCAATGTTCTCGTAAAAGATCGCTTTGGTTTTGCGTGGGTTCTCTCTTAAGTTTATACTGTCTGCCTTTAAGTATAGTCTAATAGCTTCTGGGTAGTTTCCTAGACTGTCATAGGCTCTTGCCTGATTATTGTAATTAGCGGCGATGCTATTGGTGTCCTTGATTTTTAATAAATATGGCAAAGCAATATTCGCCTTTTTTAAAGCATTGACATTTTCGCCTTTGGATTGATACATAGCACCTATGTTCATATTGTCATAAGACATTTGTGCAGAATCATTTAATTGAGTTGACAGGGTTAAACTTTCTTCAAATACAGCTATTGCTTTGTCGTAAAGTTTCGCGTCCGAATATCCAGATCCGATAGAGAGAAATACGCTAAACTTTATTTTAGGATCCGCATCCTGATAGGTGTCTACATATTCTTGAATCTCGGCTAAAATGGGTGAGTTGTCGAGAATAATATCGTTTTGATGACTTCTAATTCGAAGCAGCATCAGATTACAATCGTTGACATCTTTGGGAGCATCTAGCTTTTTGAATAACTCCTTGGCGTGTAGCATCAGTTCATAAGCTTTATCTTGTTTATCATCAGAATTGTAGGCATCGGCTAAATAAAAAGACCATAATGCTTGTTGTTCTAAAGACGATGTCACAGTGTCCAAGGTTTGAAAATGCGCAATGGCCTCTACATAGAGCCCATCGCGCATATATTCAAGTCCTTTATTAATATCGAGTTCTTGGCATAAGCCAACAGCGCTCCATAAGACAAAGATGTATGATAGCAGTTTGTTCAATCCACTTATTGTTTTTTACCGACAAGAATGTTGCCGTTTGCCGTGTCTGGATTAAATCCACTAGTTAAGTTTTCAAAATCACCTTTTCCATCTTTTACACTCTCATCAAATGGATAATTTAACGGCTCATTTGATGCTATTGGTGGATCATATTCGCAACAAGTGTTGTAAAAGTTATCTTCATGGGAAGGGTCATTGTTGTAAATGATGATTTTAACATCCCGATCATCTCCACAATTTCCATTACTATCACCTGTGAGATCGAACCCTTCAGTTATTGCGTCTCGATACTCATAAGTGAGTTTCACATTGGCCGGGTTTGCTATTTTTTCGACATGGATTTCAAATGTATGACAATCCGAACAATATCGAACTTTCGATAAATAGTATAAATCACCAAATGAAATATTAAACAATTCAACTTCAATGCTTCGGGCATAATCTTTATTATTTTGAGTTTTCCAATTAGAAAACTCGGCGCGTACATTAAATCGCATTATGGTTCCATCACCTTTCGCGATGTTGTAAGTGCTTTGAGTCCCGTTAATTACTTTAACATGACTCTGTTGACAAGGTTGTGACATGGTATATAGAGTTAGATATTAAACAATTCAAAAGAGATTCTATCATGACGGCGCTGAGACTCAAAATATGTATTTGGACTAAAGATAGTTTTCATCGAATTTGCTATCGAGAAATGCTTATCGTCTCCTCCAATTATAAGACCAACGGCAGCATTATCTTCCTTAGCGATTAACAAACTTCCAGAATCGCCATCTTCACTTACAGCAGTGGTAAGAATTTGTTTTTGAAGCGACATTGGTTCACCAGAATACGGGTTTTTATGATTTACATAAGCATTATCTGATCTAATAGACCCGCTACGATGGTATGTGGTTTTTCCGTGGAAATAAACTTCTTCACCAATTATTGGTGATCTATGTCCATTTATTTTTTGACTATTCCAAATATTTCCGAAAACCACTTCATCAGGATTGTGGACTCGAGCAAAAGCAACATCAACAAAGTTGTTGAACTTGCCGTATTCTACTTCACCTAAAACATTCTTGAACGTAGTTCTTTTCTGGTATTGGTCTTTTGGTTGATGAATTAAATTTGATTTGCCAAGTTTTCGATAGTTCTTAACCAAAACATGATAATTCGACATTATAAAATATTGTTTATTGAATGCCTCTTGTGAATGCCTTGTACTGGCATCTTGATTATTATTGTGAACTCTAAATTTTAATTGTACTACGGCGCCTAAAGTACCCATTTTGTAAATGTTACCCGGTCCAATTGCACAACCAGATGCTGCAGGCCTAATAACATTGTGAGTTATTCTAGCTTGATCATCATCGCTTAAAAAACAATGTAGTTTGAAATGATCGACCTCCCGAAAATTAATTCCTTTATCAGGGTTTTCTCTGTCCTTAAGTCTATCAAAAATATCATTGACGATAGAATCAACTAAGTTGCCTTTATTTGGAGATTTACCCTTTTGATCCCAGTCAAAAGGAATTAAGCCAACACCAATACCTCTTCCTTTTTTAAATCCAACCTCAATTCCCCATAAATTACTTTTAGGATCATCATTTTTGGCAACTACAGCAACATACACAGTATCTTTAATTAAACTGAAAAAGTAACGGTAGTTTAAGTCTAAAACTTCGTCGGCAATGCTTTTATCTTGGATATAGTACATCTTCTTTATCCCCCAACCGGCGCAGCAAAATAGACCAATACAAAAATGGCCAAGGCTCCGCCTGCTTTTACGTTTAAATTCATGGTCGATTTCGCCTCTGCGGATTTCAGGGCGTTGTTGCCTACTTCTATAAATCCAGGAAGCGCAATAGAAATTGCTGCCGCTCCAAAGGCAACAAAAATGCGCAAGATGTGTAATTGTTCTTCATGTGGTGTTGCAGGTAGTTTGCCTGCCACTTTGTAGCAGTAGATTAAGGTAGCTATGCCCGCAAAGAACAGTACGGTATGCGGTATTACCTCTTTAACTACAGGATTGTTTAATAGTTTCATCCTCTTCAGAGTTTTAAATGCCGTCAATCGAGCAAACAATAATTAGCTGTTCCGATCAACCGCGTCGCTTTTGCACAAAAATTCTTTTTGTCTCAGACGCGCAGAGAATCAGATTTGTTTGTGCTAATTGCATATTTCAAATATGGTTAAAGCGTGGGGGTGAATCTATACCCAATACCGGGTATAATTCCAAAAGTTAGGCTGCAAATGTTAAAATTCCAATTTGCAATCCTCAATATATTTGTTATAGAAGTGGCTTAATATTACAGGTTTAGTACCTGTTTAAGCCCTAGTAGGGCGAGTAGGAAAAGGATGAATCCCAACAAGATCCACTTAGCCCCTTTGTACTGTTTTAGGTGAAGGTTTTTGTCTTTGCGATAAGCCCATATCATGGCCCCAACAAAAGCAAGCACAAAAAAACTTATAAAAACGATACGCCCGGTCGTGAACATCTTTGTAGATTTATATCTGCAAAATTACAACTTAGAACCCACATTATGCAAGATAAAATTGCTGCCGTTCAGGCTTTTCACGATGCTTTTGGCTTAGACAGTCTTAAATCTCCCAAAGCCCACTTGGGCGAAGACAAACACTTGTTGCGCTATAAACTCATGCGCGAAGAGAACGAAGAGTATCTGGAAGCTGCAAACAGCGGAGATCTCGTTGAGGTAGCCGATGCCTTGGGCGACATGCTTTACATCTTATGCGGAACCATTATAGAGCACGGTTTACAACACAAAATAGAAGAGGTCTTTGCGGAGATACAACGCAGTAATATGAGCAAACTGGGCGCCGACGGGAAACCCATCTATCGCGAAGATGGAAAGGTGCTTAAAGGGCCTAATTATTTTAAACCCAATATAGCAGAAATTCTTAAGGCTTAGTTAACAGCGTAGCGCCAACCGTATGGGTCTTCGGCCAAATTGTGCTGGATCTCCATTAAGGCAGTTTTAAAGCGTTTGGCGTAGCTGTCTTCTGCGGATGGGATCGCGTATTCTTCTCCCTTATAGCTAAAGGCACTTACAGGACTGATCACTGCTGCAGTTCCAGCTCCGAAGATCTCTCTCAAACTTCCATCTTTGGCCGCTGCCACCAGTTCGTCCACTTCTACACGGCGGACCTGTACGTCAACTCCAGCGTCTTTTGCAATTTGGATCACACTTTTACGAGTAACTCCATCTAAGATACGATCGTTGGTTGGTGCAGTAAGTAAGCTGTCGCCTATTCGGAAGAAAACGTTCATGGTTCCTGCTTCTTCTAAATATTTGTGCTCTTTAGAATCTGTCCAGATCACTTGTTGGTAGCCTAAGTCCTTGGCCAGGTTGGTAGGGTAGAACTGAGCTCCGTAGTTTCCTGCGGCTTTGGCTGCTCCTACACCGCCATCTGCGGCGCGGCTGTAGTGTTCGGCTATGACCACTTTTACCGACCCAGAGTAATAAGCTTGGGCAGGTGAAAGTATGATCATGAATTTATATTGATCAGAAGGAGAGGCGGACACTCCATTCTGAGTAGCGATCACAAAGGGTCTTATGTATAGAGAATTTCCTAATCCTGGTTTGATCCATGCATTGTCTAAACGCAGTAAGGTCTCTAGTCCTTCGAAAAAAAATTCTTTTGGAAATTCCGGGATCGCCATTCGCTTAGACGATTTGTTGATGCGCTTAAAGTTCTCCTCTGGCCTAAAGAGAAATACCTTACCCGCTTCGTCCTTGTACGCTTTCATTCCTTCAAAAACCGCTTGCCCGTAGTGAAACACTTTGGCCGCTGGCTCTATACTCAATGGTCCGTAAGGTTTGATCTTAGGATTTTGCCAACTTCCATCTATAAAATCACATTCGAACATATGATCTGTGAATGCGCGTCCAAATACAAGGTTTTGAAAATCAACCTGATCGATTTTAGACTCAGAAACTTGGGTAATTTCTAGCGATTTAGAAGGTGTAAGCTGCATGTAAGGATCGTTTAAAGTGCAAAATTAGCCAAAAAAACCACCACATAAAATCTAAATAATTCATAAAATTGCAGTATATTATTTGCTTATCATTAAATCAAAAAACAATGCGAAATCTGTTTGTTGTAATCGCACTAGCTACCGCACTAGTTAGTTGTAAACAAGAAGTATCTAAAGAAGATGCCACAATTGCCGTAGAAGAGGTAAAACAAAGCTTTCAGACTTTTGGAGCGCCAGTGGCTGTTTCCGAAGTAATGACACCAGAAGCCTTAGCGGAGTACACCAAGTCTCTTAAAGTGGGAGATACTGTCCCTGTTAAATTCTCTTCTAAGGTAAACGCCGTTTGCCAAAAGAAAGGTTGCTGGATGAAGGTTGACATAGCTGGCGAAGAGTCCATGGTTCGTTTCAAGGATTACGGTTTCTTTATGCCCTTAGACATAGCAGGTCAAGAAGCTATCATAGAAGGCGTTGCTTTTATCGAGGAAGTTAGTGTCGAAGACCTTAAACACTACGCAGAAGACGACGGTAAATCTCCAGAAGAGATTGCTGCGATCACCGAACCTAAAAAGTCTTTGGCCATTGTTTCTAGCGGAGTTTTACTGCCAGAACAAGAAGCGGCAACAGCAAAAGACTCTAATCCTCAGGAATAATTCGTGAAAAGGGAACTGATCCAAACTGGCGACGGTTCCTGGACCATACAATTGCCCGATTGGGATGAACAATATCATTCCAAGCACGGGGCCATTGCAGAGGCAAAACACGTATTCATACAAAATGGACTCCAGCACAAGCTTGCCTCGGGGTCCATTTCTAGTTTATCCGTTTTGGAGTTTGGATTCGGAACCGGCCTTAATGCACTTTTGACTTTGGGTTATGCCCGCCAGCATCAGATCAAAATAGAATATACCGGCCTAGAGGCTTTTCCGGTGCAACAAGCCGAGTGGCAAGCCATGCATTATTCCGAGATGCTATCTATGTCGCCTTCAGATTTCGAGGCCATGCACCAAGGCCCTTGGGAAGAACCTTTTGCGGTCGATCCGAAGTTTACACTCCTAAAAAGACAGATCACCTTTGACCAATTGACTGCATCTAAAGAGTATGACCTGATCTACTTCGATGCCTTTGGTCCGCGGGTTCAACCGGAACTCTGGCAGCGCGAACTCTTGTCAAAGACCTATGAGGCCCTGAAACCAGGTGGGGTTTGGGTCAGTTATTGTGCCAAGGGCGATGTGCGGAGAGATCTGCAGGCTCTGGGTTATACCGTAGAGCGTCTCGATGGTCCTCCTGGAAAAAGGCATATGCTCAGAGCCACAAAGCCTTAAGATAAGTTTCAGAAATAGAAAGCTCGCTTATGCGTATTTTTGTAAATAAAAAGCATGACGGTTTTAATCACTGGGGCAACGGGCCTAATTGGAACGCAACTCACCGCAGATCTGCACCAAGCAGGGCATAAAGTTCATTTTCTTACCACCCGATCGGCAGCCTTAAAGCAAGAAGATAATCACCGAGGTTTTCTTTGGAATCCGGATAAACAAGAAATAGATCCTGGATGTATTGAAGGAGTTGACACCATTGTTCATTTGGTCGGCGCTCCGATCTCTGAGCCCTGGACAAAAGCTTACCGTCAAGAGATCTTGGATTCTCGAATTCAAACCATGCGGCTATTAGAGGATACCCTAAAGAACAATCCGCACAAGGTGAATCATTTTATCAGCGCTTCTGGTATAAGTATATATCCACACAGTTTAACGGCCAATTATAAGGAGTCCGATGCTGCTGTTGCCGATAATTTCTTGGGAGAGGTGGTAGTCAAGTGGGAAGCTGCTGCGGATAGGTTAGAGGCGTTGGGAATAAAAGTGGCTAAACTTCGAACTGCGGTAGTTTTAGATGCCGATCAAGGCGCATTACCGCAAATAGTGAAGCCTGTTAAATTGGGCGTAGGCGCCGCTCTTGGCAGTGGAGACCAATGGTTTTCGTGGATACATTTAAAGGACATTAGCGGGATTTATCTCCACTTGATTCAGTATGGCCTTAGTGGGGTCTACAATGGGGTTGCTCCCAAACCTGTCACAAACAAAGAACTTACCTACGCGGTCGCTGAATCCTTAGGCAAAAAGATCATCCTGCCAGCTGTTCCCGGTTTTGTTTTAAAGATTGCTATGGGGGAGCGCGCCAACTTGGTTCTAGAAGGACAGCAGGTCAGTTCTGAAAAAATTGAGAAGGCCGGCTATACATTTGCATATTCAGATATTGCGACGGCCTTGTCAAATTTGCTGTAGACAGACAATTTATTGGTGACATTTTGACATTTTTAAAACAATGGCAGTACTTTTGCACGCTGTAAATCGACCTAAAAAACAAGCGTTTTTGCCATGAGCAAGAAAGACAAGAATAAAAACAACAGCAGCGACGAACTAGATCAGTTACTCGATCAAGAGGTTGCCGTAGATCAGAAAGAGGAGCAAGAAGCTCCCAAAGAATCAGCATTGGAGCAAGCCCAGCGCGAACTGCAAGAAGAAAAAGACAAGTTCTTAAGACTCTTTGCGGAGTTTGAAAACTTTAAGAAGCGCACGAGCCGAGAGCGTATCGAGCTTTTTAAGACAGCAGGCGAAGAGGTAATGCAGTCCTTATTGCCTGTTTTGGACGATTTTGACCGCGCCTTGAAGGAGATTCAACGTGCAGAGGACGACGGACTCTATGAAGGTGTGACCCTGATCCACAACAAGCTGAAAGAGACCCTTAAGAACAAAGGCCTACAAGCCATTGAGATCGAAGCGGGAACTACCTTCGATGCAGATCTGCATGAGGCTGTTACCCAGATCCCTGCACCTACAGAGGACATGAAGGGCAAGATCATCGATGTGATTGAAAAAGGCTATACTTTGGGTGAGAAGATCATCAGATATCCAAAAGTGGTCATTGGGCAGCAATAATTAAGACAGTGAAAGAAGATTTTTACGAAATATTAGGCATAGACAAAAGCGCTTCGGCAGCAGAGATCAAAAAGGCCTATCGCAAAAAAGCCATTGAATATCACCCCGATAAGAATCCTGGCGATGCCAAGGCGGAGGAGATGTTCAAAAAGGCTGCAGAGGCTTATGAGGTTTTAAGCGATCCGCAGAAACGTCAGCAGTACGATCAGTTCGGACATCAAGCATTCCAAGGCGGAGGTTTTGGAGGTGCTGGCGGTGGTATGAATATGGATGACATCTTCAGCCAGTTCGGAGACATTTTTGGCGGCGCTTTTGGCGGCGGCGGATTTGGTGGTTTCGGCGGATTTGGCGGAGGTGGTCGCAGACTTAAAGGAAGTGACCTGCGCATTCGAGTGAGCTTGACCCTGGAGGAGATCGCCTCAGGTGTTGAGAAGAAGATCAAGGTCAAGCGTAAGAAAATGGCCCAAGGAACTACTTTTTCTACCTGTAGTACTTGTAATGGTCAAGGTCAAGTTACCCGAATTCAAAATACCATATTAGGCCGTATGCAAACGGCTACCACTTGTTCCACCTGTGGAGGTAGCGGTCAGGTTATCGATAAAAAGCCTGCCAACGCAGACGCTCAAGGAATGATAGCTACAGAAGAAACAGTATCTATCAAGATACCGGCTGGGGTAGAAGACGGCATGCAACTCAAAGTGAGTGGTAAAGGAAATGATGCGCCTGGTAACGGAATTCCAGGAGATCTTTTAGTGGCCATTACCGAGAAGCCACATGAGTTCTTGCAGCGTGAAGGTGATAATTTACATTACGACCTCTACATCAGTTTTTCTGAGGCTGCTTTGGGTACTTCCAAAGAGATAGAAACCGTAAGTGGAAAAGTTCGTATCAAGATCGAATCCGGAGTGCAAAGTGGAAAGATCTTGCGTTTAAGAGGCAAGGGAATTCCTAACCTAAACGGCTACGGAAAAGGCGATCTTTTGGTGCATGTGAATGTGTGGACACCGCGCACGCTTTCTAAGGAGCAAAAGGACTTCTTTGAGCGTATGAGCAGCGATGAGCACTTCCAGCCAAAGCCCGAAAAGGAAGACAAATCCTTTTTCGAGAAGGTGAAAGACATGTTCTCTTAGGGGAACCGAGCTTATTAAAATTATTTTTATATATTTGACTATTACTAGATTCCTTTCTAGTGATAATTTTTCTTTTTCATAGCAATTTTTTTCCCATCCTTGATCACAGTCAAGGGTGGGTTTTATTTTTTAGGCCATTTTGAATTGTAACAAATCCAATTTGATTTGTACTAACTTTGTTGTCTATGCGAGCTAACCGCCTGCTAGGACATAACTAAAAAAACTTCAACGTACCTTATGAATGATTTGCTAGTTGCAGACAGTGTAACCAAGAAATTTGGTGAATATACTGCCCTCAACCAGGTGTCTATCAGCGTGCCCACGGGCAGCGTTTTTGGACTACTTGGACCCAACGGAGCCGGAAAAACTACCTTTATCCGAATCATTAATCAGATCACTATGCCCGATACCGGGAGCGTATTGCTAGATGGAGAACCGCTGCGCCCCGATCACATTAAAGACATCGGGTATTTACCCGAAGAACGCGGGCTTTACAAATCCATGAAAGTGGGAGAGCAAGCGCTGTATTTGGCCCAATTGAAAGGCTTGGACAAAACCGAAGCCAAGAAACGACTTCGCATGTGGTTTGAGCGCTTGGAGATAGGCGATTGGTGGAACAAAAAGATCCAAGAACTCTCTAAGGGAATGGCGCAGAAGATCCAATTTGTGGTTACAGTGCTACACGAACCTAAGCTCTTGATCTTTGACGAACCCTTTAGCGGTTTTGACCCGATCAATGCGACCCTCATTAAAGATGAGATCCTGCGTCTGCGCGACAATGGTGCGACCATTATCTTTTCTACGCACCGTATGGAATCCGTAGAGGAGATGTGTGATCATATTGCACTGATCCATCAGTCCAACAAGATCCTAGACGGAAAACTCATCGACATTAAAAGAGCGAACAAAACCAACACCTTTGAGGTGGGATTGATGACGCCAAATGAAGAAGCAGTGCTCAAGGAATTGGAGAGCAAGTTTTCAGTTTCTCCTGCCCAATTCAAGAGCATTAATGACGAGCTGATGTGTAACATCAAACTGGGAGATAACGGATCTGCCAACGATCTTATCCAGTACCTGAGCACAAAAGGACAACTAACTCATTTTGTGGAGGTAGTTCCTAGTGCCAACGACATTTTTATTCAAACGATAAAAAACAGCTAAGATGAACCATCTTCCACTCATTATAAAACGCGAATACCTCAATAAGGTAAAGAACAAGAGCTTTATTGTCATGACCTTTTTAAGCCCGCTGATCATGGTGGCGCTGATCTTTGTTGTGGCCTATTTGTCGCAACTCAATAACGAGAGCAGCAAAACCATCGCCATTTTGGACGAAACGGGCTTGTTCATTGACAAATTCGAGAACACGGAGAACACAAAATACGAGATCCTCACTGGGATAAGTCTGGACTCCGCTAAAGTAAAGGTAGAGCGCGCCGAGCAATACGGACTGCTTTACATTCCCAAGGTTGATTCTTACGAGCAAATGGCCGATCAGGTGACCTTTTATTCTGCGGATTCTCCTTCGCTCTTACTGATCGATAGGATCGAGGACCGTATTGGTAGTTTGGCTACAGACTCCCGTTTGGCAGAAGCAGGTATGGACGCCGCGAAGATCAGAGATCTGAGGGTTAGAGTTCGGACCAATTTAGAAACTTTTAAAGGCGAGGAGACCTCTAAAATGGGCTCTGTAGTAAAATTGGCCTTTGGAGGGATAGCCGGATACCTGCTGTTCATGTTCATTATCATTTATGGGAATATGATCATGCGATCCGTAATAGAAGAAAAGACCAGCCGTATCATAGAAGTGATCATCTCTTCGGTTAAACCAATTCAGTTGTTGCTCGGAAAGATATTCGGGACTTCTTTGGCTGGTATTACGCAATTTGCCGTTTGGGTGATCTTACTCGGGGTGTTTCTTTCGGTAGGATCGGCCATGTTAGACATTGATCCTGCTCAGGCGCAATCCGCCCAAACAGAGATGGTACAACAAATGCAAGACAATCCAGAAGCACAAAGCGAAATGGTTGGCTTGGTCAACGAGATCAATTCCTTACCTTTACTGAACTTGGTGATCATGTTTATCTTGTTCTTTTTAGGCGGATATTTGATGTACGCTTCGCTCTATGCCGCTATTGGTGCCGCTGTAGACAATGAGACAGATACCCAGCAATTCATGCTGCCTATTCTTATGCCACTAATTTTGGCGGTTTATGTTGGGGTTTTCACTGTGATCGAAAATCCGCACGGGACTGTTTCTCAAGTGTTTTCATTCATTCCTTTAACCTCTCCAGTGGTGATGCTGATGCGTATTCCGTTTGGAGTCCCAATCTGGCAACAAATACTATCAGTAGTGATTTTATTTGCTACTTTTATAGGCACAGTATGGGTGGCCGCAAAAATATACCGCGTCGGTATCTTGATGTACGGTAAAAAGGCCAGTTATAAGGAATTGTTCAAATGGTTAAAATACTAGCGCTAATACAAGACGAAACTTTGGCCGAAGAGGCCTCAGAGATCGGTAAAAGTATATGGACCTCTATTCGGGATTTTCTGGATAGAGGTTTTCATTTTGGTGAAGGTGACAAACAAATCCACCTTACCATTGGACTGATGCTCACTTTGGTTGTGGCTATAATGATCTCGGGCTTTGTGCTCAATCTGATCAGAAAGTGGCTCACCCGTCGCATGGAAGAAGAGAACAGGTTGAAGTTCGTAAGTATCTTCAAGTTTCTCAAGTATTTGATTTATCTGCTGGTCATATTGCTGACCATGAACGCAGCAGGAATAAATGTCACCGTATTGCTAACGGCTTCCGCAGCACTTTTTGTTGGTTTAGGTCTAGCCTTGCAAGAGTTATTCCAAGACATTATCGGTGGAATCTTTATTATAGTTGACAAATCCTTGCTGGTAGGTGATATCATTGAAATAGAGGGCAAGGTTGGTAAGGTTTTAGAGATTCGCTTGCGAACCACGCGATGTATTACCAGAGACGACAAGGTCATCATTATCCCCAACCACAAGTTTATAAGCGACACGGTTTACAACTACACCCAGAACCACAAAATGACACGAGAAAGTGTTACCGTTGGGGTTGCTTATGGTAGTGACACCCGCTTGGTAGAGAAGTTGCTTTTGGAATGTGTAAAGAGCGAACCTGGTATCTTGAAGCGACCTATCCCTAGAGTGTTGTTTCAGGACTTTGGTGACTCGGCTTTGATCTTTACGGTAATGTTCTATGTTACGGACAGTTTTGCAGATCCGCTTACCAAGAGTAATGTGCGTTTTAAGATCGATCAAGCCTTTAGAGATAACAACGTAAGTATCCCGTTCCCGCAACGCGACCTGCATATAAGAACCATGATACAACCGGAAACTCGAGGGGAGGCCGATGCGTAATATACTGCTCTTCTTTACCCTTATTTTCTGCGGATGTTGTCTGGGACAGACCACAGATCTGATGCGTGTAGAATGGACCCGTATTCCACAGGTAGACAGTGACAATTCCATTTCGAGATTCCGATCTTTTATTAATTTTCCTATCCCTTTGTCTTGGGAAGGCAGTTATTTGATCCCCGGATTTGAATACCGCCACATCACTTTAGATATAGACGATCCCGTACCTTACGATGCCAACGATGCTAAGACCTTCCAAGTGTTTAGAGCAACTATGGCTTATACCTTTAAGTTCAAGAACGACTGGCGTTTTGGCGCAAGAGCGGGAGTTGAATTAGCATCAAACTTCGAGCGAGCCGATTTTTTAGGCCGCGATGTTCGTTTTAGCGGTGCTGCTTACCTGATCCGAGACCGCTCCGCAGAAGAAGTGGAAAAACCCAATCGCTGGGTTATCGGCTTACAGTATTCGACCAACCAGGGGCGACCGTTTCCCTTGCCGGTTATCAATTACTTCAGGCAGTTCCATCCGCAGTGGTCCTATTCAATAGGTACACCAAAGACTAACTTAAAACACAGTTTTAACGACAAGCACAGTGTGCAGGCCTACATTTCTCTAGACGGATTCTTTTCTAATCTTCAGAACAACAGAGTGGTGACCAACCCAGACGGAACCACAGCTGTGGCCGATAATATTTCCATGACCCAAATAATCTCTGGACTGGGTTATGAATTCAATTTTGCAAAGAATTTTTACTTCTATGCCTATGCGGCATATACTTTGTACAACGAATTACGATTAAGAGATGAGAACCGCGATAATGTTTTCAATCTCAATGAAAATAATACCGGTTATTTCAGAACCGGAGTAAAATACAAGATTTGATATGGCGGATATATTGATCATAGAAGACGAGGCGGCTATCCGCAGAGTATTGACCAAGATACTTACCGAAGAAAGTGCGGATTATAAAGTTAGCGAGGCAGAAGATGGCTTGTCCGGGATAGAGATGATTAAAAAGGAAGACTTTGACTTGGTCCTTTGTGACATTAAGATGCCTAAAATGGATGGAGTAGAAGTCTTGGAAGCTGCCAAAAAGCTCAAACCAGAAACTCCCATAGTGATGATCTCTGGGCACGGAGATCTGGATACAGCTGTAAATACAATGCGTTTAGGAGCTTTTGATTATATCTCAAAACCACCAGACCTGAATAGGCTTTTAAATACCGTTCGCATTGCCTTAGACAGAAAAGAACTCGTTGTAGAAAACACCCGACTTAAAAAGAAGGTGAGTAAGAACTACGAGATGATCGGGGAATCGGAACCTATTTTGCATATCAAAGAGATGATAGAAAAGGTCGCTCCCACAGAGGCTCGTGTTTTAATTACAGGACCCAACGGAACAGGAAAAGAACTGGTTGCGCATTGGCTGCATCAAAAGAGCGATCGCTCCAAAGGCCCTATGATAGAGGTTAACTGTGCCGCTATCCCAAGTGAACTTATAGAAAGCGAGTTGTTCGGGCATGTAAAAGGGGCATTTACTTCTGCTAACAAGGACCGCGCAGGGAAGTTCGAAGCTGCGAACGGCGGAACCATATTTCTGGATGAGGTAGGAGACATGAGTCTTTCTGCTCAGGCCAAGGTGTTGCGCGCCTTGCAAGAGAACAAGATCCAGCGCGTGGGTAATGACAAAGACATTAAGGTTGACGTGCGCGTCATAGCCGCAACCAACAAAGACCTAAAACACGAAATTGCAGAGGGCAATTTTAGAGAAGACTTGTATCACCGACTTGCGGTGATTCTAATTAAGGTGCCGGCCCTGAACGATCGCCGAGACGATATTCCATTGCTCTTGGATTACTTTACCAAAAAGATATCCGAAGAACAAGGTACAGCCCAAAAGAAGTTCCAAGACAAGGCTGTAAAGCTGTTAAAAGACTACGACTGGACAGGTAACATTCGCGAACTGCGCAATGTCGTGGAACGATTGATTATCTTAGGCGGAGAAACCATCAGCGAGGAAGACGTGCGTCTCTTTGCCAGTAAATAAAGCATCAGTTTATGAAGATCGACATCAATAAATACCGCGTCGCCGGTCAAACGGATCTTAAGAATCACCCAACTTACGAAGACTTTAGTCTCGATAGAGAAACGCTCGAAGGTGTTCTAGAGCGAACCCGTTCGCGTTTGGGGAAGCTACAAGATACCATGTATGCGCATGACAAATACGCCGTTTTGATCTGTTTGCAAGGCATGGACACTGCTGGTAAGGACAGTTTGATCCGAGAGGTTTTCAAAGATTTCAATTCCCGTGGCGTAGAAGTACACAGCTTTAAGGTTCCCACAGAGCTCGAACTGGATCACGACTATCTATGGAGGCATTATATCGCTTTGCCTCGCCGAGGTATCTTTGGGATACACAATAGAACTCATTACGAAAATGTGTTGGTTACCCGGGTGCATCCGGAGTATATTTTGAATGAGAAATTACCGAAACTAAAAACGGTAGATCAAATAGACGATGCCTTTTGGGATGCTCGTTTTGAGCAGATCAATAATTTCGAGAAACACTTGGCAGAGAACGGTACTTTGATCTTCAAGTTCTATCTGAATCTTTCTAAGGACGAGCAAAAGAATCGTTTGCTGCGCAGACTTAAGAAAAAGGAAAAGAACTGGAAATTCTCTTCCGGAGATCTCAAAGAACGCAAACTCTGGGATAAGTATATGGAATGCTATCAGGATGCTATCAACAGAACGTCTAAAGAGCACGCGCCTTGGTTTGTGATCCCTGCAGACAATAAACGGGCCGCTCGTGTTATTGTAGCCAATATCCTCTTGGAATCTATGCAACAGTATACCAACATTAAAGAGCCGGAATTGGACACCGAAACTCAGGCTAAATTGAAACAATATCTAGAAGAACTAAATAACGAATAGTCAATTATGAATTTAAAATTGCGCTTCGCAGCTGTTTGTTTGCTCCTCAGTACATTGGTTTATGGGCAAACCCAATCCCAAGATTCATTAATGCTCAGAAACCTTTACGACCTGGCCTTGCTCAACGGGCAAAGCTATCAGTGGTTAGAGCACTTGTCTAATCAAATAGGAGGTCGCTTATCTGGATCTGCAGAGGCCGAAGCCGCAGTTAAATACACCGAGATGGAACTCAAAGCTTTGGGCTTGGATTCCGTGTGGCTGCAACCCGTTATGGTTCCTAAGTGGGTTCGTGGAGCGAAAGAAACCGCTTATTTCGAGACGGCCGGAAACAAGACTGAATTACAGATCTGTGCCTTGGGTGGTTCTGTAGCAACACCAGCAACTGGTACTTCTGCTCAGGTTATCGAAGTGCAATCTCTTGATGCATTGGCAGCATTAGGCAAGGAGGCCATTGCCGGGAAGATCGTTTTTTACAATAGACCGATGCAGGCAGAACTGATCAACACCTTTGCCGCTTATGGAGGCTGCGTAGATCAGCGTTATGCCGGAGCAATGGAAGCCGGAAAATACGGAGCAGTAGGCGTTATAGTGCGTTCCATGAATTTGCGTTTAGATGATTATCCGCACACAGGGTCTATGTCTTATGGAGATCTTAAAGACGATCAACGCATTCCTGCCGCCGCTGTAAGCACCTTAGGTGCGGAAGCCCTGAGTAAGGCACTACAAAAGGATCCTAATTTAAAGTTGAGCTTTACCCAATATTGCCAGACCTTTCCAGACGTGCAATCTTATAATGTGATCGGTCAGATTACCGGATCGGAATTTCCTGATAAGTACTTTGTGGTTGGCGGTCACCTGGATTCATGGGATACGGGAGACGGTTCTCACGACGATGGTGCGGGTTGTGTGCAATCTATGGAAGTGCTGCGACTTTTACAGAAAGCCAATTACAAGCCAAAACACAGTCTACGTGTAGTTTTATTCATGAACGAAGAAAATGGCCTGCGCGGCGGAAGAGCCTATGCAGAAATGGCTCAAAAGAATAAGGAAACCCATGTGTTCGCTTTGGAGAGTGACGCTGGTGGATTTTCTCCCAGAGGTTTTTCCTTTGATAGTGACGCGGTAAACTACCAGCAGGTGATGTCATGGAAAACGCTCTTTGAACCTTATATGGTACACGCTTTTACCAAAGGTGGCAGTGGAGCAGATATAGGCCCTTTAAAAACAGACGGAATTGTCCTTGCTGGGCTGCGCCCGGATTCACAGCGGTATTTCGATTACCACCACGCGCCTAACGACACCTTTGACGCCATTAACAAACGCGAATTAGAACTCGGGGCAGCTGCCATGGCTTCCCTGGTCTACCTGTTTGATAAATACGGCATAAAATAAAAGTGGTTAGGACTTGACCACTGATTCATAGCGGTCTATCCAATGCTGTGGGGTCATTTTACTCGATAATTGGGCGATTAGCTCATAGGGAATGGTCTCGGGTTTTTTAAATCGGATACAGCTTTTGCCCATGTCTAATTTGGTCTTCACATATTTTGGATACTCGGCTTTAAACCATTCCAATAGCTCTGGGTCGGAGTAGATTCCCATATGATAAAGCGCAATGAAATTCTTTTGAGATGCTATACTCATAAAAGGCAGCGGCAACTTCGGATCGCAATGATAGCCATCGGGGTAGAGGCTATGAGGCACCACATATCCGATCATCCCATAACTCAATGCCGGCTTAAAACCCTCTGGCAGGTTGTCTAAAATGGTTCGGTGTAGTTGCTCCATATGAGGCTTGCGCTCTTCTGGTATGGCGGCTAGATATTCTTCTATACTGTTGGCTTGTACTTTCATCGCTTAAGGCTTTGTTTAAAGATATTAAATTTTAAATTTGATGTAGACAGATCTGATTCGTACCACAAAGAATCCGGTACTAACGCAATGACACTAACCCAATACACCAAAGAATTCAAGTACAATTGGTCCTTGGCGGCTCCTGTTATTCTGGGCATGCTGGGGCATACCTTTGTGAGTTTTGTTGACAATATCATGGTAGGCCAGCTGGGCACAGCAGAACTCGCGGCAGTTTCCTTGGGGAACAGTTTTATGTTCATTGCAATGTCCTTAGGTATAGGCTTTTCTACCGCTATAACACCTTTAGTGGCTGCTGCGGATGCGGAGGGGAATTTTCAAGCCGGGAAGGCTGCCTTTAAGCACGGACTGTTTCTGTGCACTGTTTTGGGGATTACCCTATTCTTGGGGGTGTATTTTGCCAAACCGCTCTTGTACTTTATGGATCAACCTCAAGAGGTGGTTGTGTTGGCAGAGCCCTATCTCGACCTTGTGGCGTTTTCACTCATTCCGTTAATTATTTTTCAAGCCTTTAAGCAGTGCAGTGATGGGCTCTCCATGACCCGAGCTCCTATGTATGCTACGCTCTTGGCCAACGTTGTGAATATAGTACTGAACTACTTACTCATCTTTGGGAAGTTCGGATTCCCGCAAATGGGAATAGTCGGCGCGGCGATTGGTACTTTGGTGTCTCGTGTTATCATGGTTGGCTATTTATGGCTGCTCATGAAACGCAATCTGAAATCCAAAGAATACGTCTTAAAGATCAAACTCTTTGTGCTAGAGAACAGCATGATCAAACGCATACTGAGTTTAGGCTTTCCGTCCGCCCTACAGATGTTCTTTGAAGTGGCGATCTTCACCGCGGCAATTTGGATGTCTGGCTTGTTGGGTAAAAATCCGCAGGCGGCCAATCAAATCGCATTGAACCTCTCTTCTATGACCTTTATGGTGGCTATGGGACTAAGTGTCGCTGCTATGATCCGCGTGGGGAATCAACAAGGTTTACAGCGCTACAGGGAGCTTAGGCGCATAGCGCACTCTATTTTCTTATTGGCCATATTGCTGGCTTGTTGCTTTGCGGTCTTGTTCTTTGTTTTTCACCAAGTATTGCCAAAGCTATATGTGGACTTTGACGATGCTCAGAACTTTGCCGATAATTTCGAAGTAGTTCAAATTGCAGCCCGCCTGCTCTTAGTGGCTGCTGTATTTCAGATCTCAGATGGGGTTCAAGTTGTGGTTCTTGGTGCTCTAAGAGGTATGCAAGATGTGAAGCTACCTACCTTGTTCACCTTTATCGCTTATTGGGTTGTAGGCTTTCCTATTTCCTACTATCTGGGCTTGCACACCCCCTACAAAAGTTCGGGGATTTGGATCGGTCTTCTGGCTGGACTCACCGTTAGTGGGATCTTACTCTACCTTCGGTTTAATTATTTGAGCCGCAAGCTTATAACTCAAAATGACCAGCTCCAGGTAAATTCCGCAAGCGACTCCGCAGATAATTAGTATTTTTGCGCATAATCGTTTAGCCATGGAACTTCCAAAATTCTTAATGGGTGACAATACCGATCATCCCGACAACATTTATGTGATCCATACAGAATTCCCTCGTTTTGTGATCGACCTCAGTAAGGACGAGATAGAATGGATGGAGGAATTTGATCAACACGATCAACAGGAAGTTGAAACCGAAACCCAAAACATGATCGCTGAGGCAACTGCCTTTTACGATCGTGAAGTAGCCCGATACGAGCAAAATGATTGATCAGTTATTGCAATACGACACCCAACTGTTTACCTATCTAAACAGTTTAGGTTCTACAACTTGGGACACCCTTTGGCTGGTTATCACCAATAAGTTTGCCTCTATTCCAATTTATTTGGTCTTGTTGTATTTGGTGCAAAAGAACTTCGGATGGCGTTATACGGCCGTTGTGGTGGTCACTACGGCGCTGATGATCACCTTTACCGATCAGTTGACCAATTTGGCCAAGGATTTCTTTGAGCGGCCGCGTCCCTGTCAAGAAGACAGCCTACAAGCTAGTATTCGCTATGTGGCGCCGCGCTGCGGAAAATTCAGTTTCTTTTCCGGACATGCAACCAGTACTATGGCTGGGGCGGTCTTTATTAGTTTGATATTGCGCAGTCGTTACCGCTATCTACCATTTATGATGCTTTTTTGGGCCTTCTTAGTGAGTTATTCTCGCGTTTATGTTGGCGTGCATTATCCGCTAGATATCTTTACGGGAATGATCGTTGGAGCCTTGGCGGGGCTTGGGTTCTACCAGCTAGAAAAGTACCTGCAGCAGCGTTTTAATACCGTTTAGATACTTTGAAAAGCATACGGGCCAAACGTGTTTTGTATCCGCTTTCTCCTTTTTTCTGCGGATTCATATCGTAAAAGCCAGCCGGAGCGTAGTTGTAGTCTTCAAAGTCTTCCAGAAAATCTTCCAGATGATCTTCTGCTACTAGTACCCCAAAAGAATCTTCTTCTGGCCAAAAGAATGCTCCTTGATTTTTAATTACAGGCAATGTTCCTTGGTAGCTCCAGATCAGTTCCGGGGTAAAATAATCGTATTCATATACCGGGAGGTTGTTCTGCTCCTTTTGCCAGCTGCGGAGTTTACTCAGGGCTTTATACTCTGGGTTGTAACTGAGCGAATCGGCCATAGGCAATCCGAAGCAAATCACACTCATAACCAAAACAACACTGCATATCAATGCCACGCGTAGCTGTTTTTTAAATAGCGCACGCCAGATAAAGAAACCAATTGTCAGTAAACTTAGGCTCAGCCCGATAAACCAGAACCACTGTCCGCTTAGGTGGTCTTTAAGCAAAATGTATCCACCCACGGGAAATGCAAGTCCTACCGTGCCTAAAAGGCCAAAATGCAAATAAGGCGCAACTTTTTCTTTCCAATCGGTCAATGTCTTAAAGTGGTCCAAAAGATACTCCAGGTAGAACGAGGTGTTCCAAGCCATAGGAATTAATACAGGGAGTAAATAGCGCGATTTCTTTTCCGGTATGAGGGAGAGCAGCACCACACTGAGCATGGTCCAAAGAAAACTAAATAAATAAGCTTTAGGGTCCTTAACCCGTTTGCGTAAATACGGAAACAAAAGGGCGACAAAAGCCGGTAAGGTCCATAAGCCACTTTGCGTAAAGAAACTCCAGTAATAGTAAAAAGGTCTTATGTTGTAGCTGGTCCAATTGTTGGCCTCGCGTTCGGTAATGGCCTTTAAGGTGGCTGCGTCATAGGTATAGGTATACCAAAACCACCAGCCAGAACCAATCACCGCTACAGCGAGCAATACGACTATTGGAAGTATAAGGCCTTTATGCCAGCGAATTTTATAAACTATCCCATAGGCAATCAAAAAGGGAAGTAGTAGGGCATAAAGTGAAACAGGACCTTTACTCATCCAAGAGGCCGCTAGAAACAATCCCGCTAAAAAACCGTAAAGGATCAGCCTTTTAGATTCAGAAAACAATTTGTGGAGGTAATAAATTGCCACCATCATAAAGGCGTGCGTAAAAATGTCCCACTGACCGTTGCGCCCGGCAAATATTATGTAAAAGGAGCTGATCAAGACCAAGCCTCCCCAAAAATTCTGTCGCCGATTGTTAAAAAGTGTTCCGTGAAGCTTATAGCCAAAAACCAGCAACAGCATAGCGCTTAAGGCTGCAGGCAAACGCAGTGCCCAAACTTTAAGCCCAAAAAGCGCTCCTGAGAAAGCAGTGAGCCAAGTGGGTAAAGGTGGTTTCTGATAGCGCGGTTCTCCGTTTATTGTGGTGAGCAACCAATTGTCGTCTACTAGCATTTCTCGGGCGGTAATGAAATTCCGCGCCTCCATGATATTTACCGCAAGTTCGCCAAGATGTACCAAAAACAGAGGGATACAACTTAGCAGAAGCACTGTTAAGGGTCTGTCTTTAAGCCACTGCATCTTGTTTTCTTAAAATGATGATATTGCGCAAATAGACCAATAAGCCCGCACCGTGCCCAAACAACAAAACAGGGTCTTCTCTAAATACCGCGTAAAGCAATATCAGAGAAGCTCCAATAACACTCAGAAGCCAAAAGCCCATGGGTAAATGAGATTCCTTTTTCTTTTCGGAATACAACCACTGGTATACAAATCTCAAGGTAAAAAGTACCTGAGAGACTATACCTAGCCAAAGTAACCATTGCGGTATGGCCTCGTTGTTCAATAAGAGGTCTATATCATATTTACCGTTGTTGTAGGCATACAATACGATCCCTATTGGAAATGCTATAAGAAAGGTTCTAAAGGCCCAATGCGCCTTTTGCCAATGTCCTTGCAGGTGCAAGTTCCTAATGTATATGAAGTAGGTCAACGATTGCCCGAGCATAATGGCAAAGTCCTCTCGGAGATATCCGTACACAAAAAGCAGAAAACTTGCTAATAAGCTGAGCTTCCAGAACAGCGCCGGGGTCATGACCTTTTTGTTCTTTTCAGAAAGGAACCACTGTAATAAGAGGCGCGCCGAAAATAATATTTGGGCTACAAAGCCTATGGTATAGATCAGCCAGGTGCTCATCCCTTAGAAGCAATGCGGTAATTGATGTACTTTTTCTTCATCCACAAATAGGCGAAGCAATCCATCAGCGGGCCTATGAGTCTGTTCCAGACCCCGTACTTAGCCGTTCCTGCGATTCTTGGAAAATGCTGTACCGGAATCTGTTTTATACGACCTTCTTGCAAGAGGATCATAGCTGGTAGAAAGCGGTGTAATCCTTTAAACATTGGGATGCGTTTGGCGTAATCTGTTTTAATGATCTTTAAGGGACAACCGGTATCGTCCATACCGTCTTTGGTAAACGCTCTACGAATACCGTTGGCTATCTTAGAAGACATGCGCTTTACAAACTTGTCCTTGCGGTTCGCTCTTACCCCTGTGACCAGTTCGTTATCGTCAATATGGTCGAACAATAAATTGAAATCTTCTGGTGCCGTTTGCAAATCCGAATCAATATAACCCACTAAAGGTGTTTCCGTATGATCAAAGCCAGCTTTGATCGCCGCACTAAGCCCTCTGTTCTCCGCAAAATTGATATAACTGAAGGCCTCATTTCTAGCGCAGATATCTTCTATCATTTGTTGGGAACTGTCCTTGGAACCATCGTTAACGAATAAAGCGCGAGTAGGCCTTTTGGCCACTTTAAAGAAAGCGCTCATTTCTGCCTCTACTCGAGCCAAATTGTCTTCTTCATTATATACAGGGATTACGACAGTAAGGGCGTAAGACATCTTTGTTAGTTTGCTACAAAAGTATTCTTTTTTAAAGAATTGAAATTGGTTAGAGAGCGGTCTGTTTATTCTTGTTATTTTTGGGTCGAATGAAAGTATTAGTCACCGGTGCTGCCGGATTTATTGGTTCCCATACTGCGGAGCGTCTCCTGGCCTTAGGTCACGAGGTGGTAGCCGTAGATAATTTCTCGCCTTATTACGACGTGAGTCTTAAAGAGCGCAATGCTTCGGAGCTCGCTAAACAAGGAATTCAGGTGCAAGCCGTTGATCTTCGAGAAGGCGGATTGGAAAAGGTTTTACCTACAGATATTGAATATATTTTCCATTTCGCTGCCCAGCCGGGAATTTCGCGTAAAAGTACTTTCGACGATTACCTGACAAATAATATCATTGCTACCCAAAGGGTTTTGCAGTTTGCGCAGCAGTGTCCGAATTTCAAATTCTTTGTCAATATAGCGACCTCGTCTATTTACGGTCTTGTGGCTACCTATCCAGAAGATGCTGCACCTAAGCCGGCTTCTTATTACGGAGTGACAAAATTGGCAGCAGAGCAGTTGGTTTTGGCCTACGATCGCGACGGATTACTATCGGGTTGCTCCCTGCGACTCTATTCGGTCTATGGTCCTAGAGAACGTCCAGATAAATTATACACCAAGCTTATTTTATGTGGTCTTAATGGGGAGCCCTTTCCGCTGTTCGAAGGCAGTGAGAAACACCTCAGAAGTTTTACCTATGTTCAAGATATAGTAGACGGTATAGTGGCTGTTATGGGCAGAGAAGCTGTTTGTAGTGGGGAGGTGATCAACTTGGGTACGGCAACAGAAAGTACCACTGCCGAGGGTATCGCTATAGTCGAAACCATTTTAGGGAAGAAGATCGAAATGGAGATCTATCCGCCAAGACCCGGTGATCAGTCGAGAACCAAGGCCAATATTGACAAAGCGAGACAATTACTTGATTATAATCCGCAGACCACGTTAAAAGAAGGCTTACAGGAGCAGGTGGAGTGGGTGCGATCTAGCTATTCTTCTTAATTCCCTTTTCAAATACGCAACCCTTTTTGTTTTATTAGTCTTTTAGATATAACTTGATATCTAATCAATACAATTATGGGGAGAATTGTACTATTGATCTGCTTCGTGCTTTGCAGCGCCGCGAGTTTTGCACAAACGCTTTTTGAGGAAAACACCATTTTAGAAAGCGTGTATTCCGCACCGTATACAGATGCAGATGAGGTCGATATAAACAACGACGGAATCAAAGATATTTTTGCGTCCAATCAAATAGGAATGGTCTATTATCTGGGCAATGGAACTGCCTATGATTACCCCAAGGACGTGGGCCGTTATACAGAACTCTTTTATAACCTGGACTACAGTTTGGCAGATATCGATCTGGACGGCGATATCGACGCAGTGAGTAGTATAGTGGAATATGAATTCCCCATAATTAATCTGCATAAATTCAATGCTACCACTAATTCCTATGATGAACCTGTTTTTTTGGAACTCCCAGTTGGGGAGCTAGGAGGTATTCTTTTTCACGATTTGGATGCCGATGGGTTCGTTGACATCATTTATTCTTCAGGATCAGCAGGCACTTACGGTCTGTATTGGATGCGGAACAATGGGGCAGCGGATTTTGAGGCTCCAGTTTTACTCTATGAGAGTGCTGAGCTCTTGCTGTATATTAAAATGGCAGATTATGATCTGGATGGTGATTCCGAGCTGTTTGGTGTACTGAGAGGCGGAGGAATTGGCTTTTTAGACAATACTGGGGCGCCAGATTATTATTCGACCTATTTTCAGATTGCTCCTCCGAGTGATTTTTATGGACCCTTTGAGCTAAGCGATTTCGACGCAGATTCTTATCCGGATCTTATTGGATATGCTGATGGAGTGAACGCTTCTGAGCGCGAATTATTCTATCACAGAAACCTCAGTGGAGCAGATTGGGGTGTTCACTTAACTATAGATTCTTTAAACGACAGACGTCTACGGACAATGACTGTAGAAGACATTGATCAGGATGGTTATATGGACATTCTTATGAGCGGTGGATTGGGGGATTCGCTATTGTGGTTCAGATACGAAGAATCCTCGGGAGGCTTTAGCAGTCGCATTCCGTTCGGGGATGATTACTATAACCAGACAGCATATGTTTTTTTAGTTCGCACTAATGACTCCGGTTCCTTTCAAGATCTGCTAGCCTTCCCAACTGATAAGATATATAATTACGACCTAGCTAGCGAGAATTTAGTTGGCAATGGATTTTTTGACATTCCCTTGGGCAATTGGTATTACATTGATGTTCAATACATTGACTTGGATAATGATGGCGACCTCGACATGTTGCCCAGTAGAGCGGCTGCAACCCCTTATGTAGTGATTTACGAGAATGACGGTCTGGGAAACTTTCCTGAATACGGAAATATACTTACCGATTACAATTTTAATAGGCCGGTACGAGCCCCGCTATACGGCGCATTGAACGGGGATGACTTAATCGATATATTTTACCTGAGAGACGATGACGACGGTTTCATGAATTCGACAGTAGCTTATATTCAAAATTTAGGGGATTTAAACTTATCTACACCTCAAGAATTAGATCTAACGGCAGTGTTAGATGACGTTTACGATCTGTTTATCCACGATATGGACAATGACGGTGACGTGGATCTATTTGTCAATAACGTTCACAGTTCTACAGCTGTTGACCCGGTTTGGTATTATGTGGAAAATATCGACAGCTTTACCGGCCCTGTTACTCCTGTACTCGTATGCGATAATTGCGAGGGGGACGAAATGAAGTTTGCAGACTTGGACAACGACGGTTTTGACGATTTGATCTTCGGTCATGAACAACAAGTAGTTTGGATAAAAAACAATGGCGATGGTAGTTTTGAACCACAAGAAATACTTGCAGAAACGATTGGTGGCCTTATTCGTCATCTCGAGGTAGGCGATCTTAGCGGAGATGGTAATACAGACATCTTGTACAGTCAATGGAGTACGGAGAACATTTATTGGTTGCAAAATACAGACGGTACAACCGAGGGTTTCTCTTTGGAAGAAATACCACAAGGATACACAGGGAGGCGCTATTTAAAGATTCTTGATGTCAACTTAGACGGTCTTAACGATATAGTCAGTATTCGATCTGGGGCCATGGTTTGGTATGAAAATTTAGGGGATTCTAGTTTTTCTTTGGCCCAATCTATTGCAACTGGGGATTCCGAGGAATTATGGCCATTGCACGTAACTGTAGCTAATATCGATGAATTTAGCCCTCCGGAGATCATAATCACTTCTATCGAGGACCCAGCTTTATACAGGAATCAAAACATTCGAACATATTCGTATTTCGGCTTCGACTATAACGAGATTCAAGGTAAGGTAGCTTTCGACTATAATGCAGACGGCTGTGATAGCGGAGATCCGAACATTCCAGATGTGCTTATACGATCCGAATACAGCAGTGGCTCTCAGACGGTGATTAGTAGTGATCTTGGATATATTATGAGTGTGCCCAGCGAGGATGTCACAACCGCCATTGCGGGTGGCTTGCCCGAGTTTATGACAGCTACGCCAGATGAGTATAGCTATACTTTCGGCGGAGGCGAATTTGTCAATGCAGATTTTTGTGCAGTGACCGATTTGATCTTAGATGACCTTTCTATAGATTTTATTCCTACCAGCGGACTGCGTCCCGGACGTATGGCGAGTTATTTACTTCGTGTTTCCAACAATGGGACAACAGCTCAGGATGCTAGTGTAAGCCTTAACTACGCTGCAGCCGATCTCAGTTTAGTAAGCAGTTCTGTCGCACCTACTCTAGACACGCCAGGTATGTTGGAGTTTGAATTTCCCTCCCTTTTACCGTTTCAATCTGTAAGCATTCGGCTGCGTTTTCAGGCAGAAGAGCCGCCAGAAGTTGTATTGGGTGATGTTTTGGAGTTTTCTGGGGATGTGATCGGAACAGAAAGCGACGCCACTCCAGAGAACAATTCCTTTGAATTCTTCCAAGAGGCCACAGATTCCTATGACCCAAACGACATTCAGGTATTAGAAGGTCCGGAAGTACATATCGATAATGCTGGAGACTATTTGAACTATATCATTAGGTTTCAAAATCTAGGTAACGCAGAGGCTATCGATGTATCAGTAGAAAATGCTATCGATCCGAATTTAGATTGGACCACCTTTAAACTTATGGGAATGAGTCACAGCGGAGCCGTTACTATAGAGAACGACAACCTTTTGCACTTTGAATTCGACAATATAAATCTTCCCTATGCGGAGGCAGACGAACCAGGCTCTAACGGTTATATTGCTTACAGGATCAAGCCTAAGGCCGATGTAGAACTCGGGGATGTAATCTCCAATGTAGCAGACATCTTTTTCGATTTCAACCCGGCCATCACCACCAATACGGTCACCACTACTTTTGTTCAAGACCAAGCAGGGCCTATGGGCAATACCGATGCCGTACGTTTATTTCCAAACCCCAGTATGGGTGTGGTCAATCTGCGTGGTCCAGATCTTATTGTGCAATTACAGCTGTTCAATCAGCTCGGGCAAGTGGTCTGGCAATTGTCCGATATGGAGGGAATCACTGTTGCGGATATCAGTTCCTTGGCTCCCGGAATTTATTTTGCCGAAACGGTGGACCGTTCCGGAGATCGTCGCATTGTGAAATTGATCAGACAGTAAGGCGAAGCACCGCATAGGCAGCTTCGAATGGCGTGGTCTTTTTTTGGTTTAAAAGCGCTTCTTGAGTTGCAATGGCTTGCAATACTTCAGGTTTGTTGTAAAAATTATCTAAGACCGTATTGCTTATGGTCTCCTTGAACCAATAATGCTCTTGTTCATTTCTTTTCTGACCAAAGGCAGCACTTTCCTTTGTTTGCTTTTTGTAATCAGCTATCAGCTCGTAGATCTGGTCAATTCCTTTATTCTCTAAGGCGCTACAAGTCATGGTTTTTGGGCTCCAGCCGTTTGCTTTCTGCGGATAGAGGTGAAGCGCTCTATTGAATTCTGTCTTGGCCAAACGGGCCGCTTTCTCATTGGCACCATCCGCTTTGTTGATCACAATGGCATCGGCCATTTCTATGATCCCGCGTTTAATCCCTTGTAATTCGTCTCCGGCGCCCGCCAACTTCAGCAGTAAAAAGAAATCTGTCATGGAGTGCACCGCGGTCTCGCTTTGCCCTACACCTACAGTTTCTATCAAGATAACATCATAACCAGCAGCTTCGCAAAGCACAATGGCTTCTCGTGTTTTACGGGCAACTCCGCCTAAGGAATCACCAGAGGCCGATGGTCTAATAAAAGCGTTTTCTGCCTTTACCAAAGACTCCATGCGCGTTTTATCGCCCAATATACTTCCGTGACTAATACTGCTAGATGGGTCTACTGCCAATACCGCTACTTTATGGCCCTTGCTCAAATAAAGCTGCCCAAACTGTTCTATAAAAGTGCTTTTTCCCACTCCAGGAACCCCGGTGATCCCGATCCGAATGCTGTCTACAGTGTGTGGTAAACAGGCTGTGATAAGTTCTTGCGCTTGCTGCTGATGTTTTTTTGCTTTGGATTCTATAAGGGTAATGCCCTTAGAAAGGGCAGCGGTTTGACCAGCTAAAATACCTTGTAACAAGGCTTGCTGTGATTGCTTTTTAAGTCGGTGTTTCTTGATACTTTGCGCCGCAGCTTGGCTCAAACTCTCCGGCCGCTCTATGCCCGGGGTCTCGCTCAAAGCCGAATCCGTTTTCTTTTTGGCGCTCATTGGATCAGTGATTCATTTTTACAGGAACCACCACATTGTCCCAAGCTAAGATCATGACCAAAGTATTCGGGCCGTCTTCTGCAAAACTAATGGTGAACTGTTCCATGGCGGTAAGGCTTTTAGAAATTGGAACCTCAGTGACCACTACGTCATAATTCGGATCGCGCGAAGCTTTAGCATTTAAGAATTTCACACCCCAGCCGTACATCTTTGAATTAAAGATCACCGTCCATTTGTCTTCGTTGGGGATGGTCCATAAACTGTATTTGCCTGCCGGTAAGGTCTGTCCTCCGATCTTGAGGTCTTCATCGGTTTCAATGGTTGTTGCCTCGTTGGCTCCGGTACGCCATACCTCCCCGTAAGGAACCAAGCTGCCAAAGATCTCTCTTCCTTTTTTAGCCGGGCTGCAATAAAAGACATCTACATGTAAATTTCCCTGGGTATAGGTTATGGTTTGCTCCGGACTGTGTTTCTTGGTCTGTGACCGCATAATAGGGCCGATAACAAAATAGAACAGCGCGATAAGTAAGAGAGCGCCGCCTAAGATCCGCATTAAAATTCCGCTGGAATTCTTCATAAAATAAGCTCTTTCTGCCTTAAAGAAATAAAGGTAGTAAATTTACCACTAAGCAATTTTATAGGGCTGCTTGAAACTTTTTTTAAATTTTTTGAAACGCCATTAAAATTGTCTCGTCTTTAGACCGAATAGCAATCCAAAAAAACCATCAAGTGTCAGATCTGCTACTTATAGAGCGATGCAAGCAAAACGACAGAAAGGCCCAAATGGCGGTATATAACAAATACTGTGAGGGCATGCTGATCATCGCAAAAAGGTATATGAAAGACACGGCTTTAGCCGAGGATGCCATGCAAGAAGGTTTTATCAAAGCCTTTCAGAAATTGGCGCAGTTCAAAGGGGACGTCACCTTTGGAGCCTGGCTCAAGCGAATTGTGATCAATACTTGTCTAGACACCATAAAAGCACAAAAGGCCGTATGGACAGGTATTAATGAAGAGGTGATGAGTGTGGTAGACGACCAAGACCACACTGTCCCAGACGGGACTACTGTCAACGAGGTAAAGATGGCTATAGCCAACCTACCGGAGAAGTACCGTCTGGTAACGCAAATGTTCTACCTAGAAGGGTATGACCATAGCGAGATCGCTTCTATCATGAACATTAGCGAGGCTGCTTCGCGAACCTGTTTGTTCCGCGGAAAAAGCCAGATCAAAAAACAACTAAAGCACTTAGACCATGGCACAGGATATTAGAGATTTATTGCAGCGAGATGCCCAAAAGGAGCGTGCGGACCTATCTGCCAACCACCAAGATAAGTTTGCTCGTTTATTAGACGAGCGACTGCCACAGGAAAAGAAACCTATGTTTTTATGGCTCAAGGTAGCAGCCATTGGAATATTGCTTTTAGGGATCGGTTATATACTAATGACCAACACCAGCGGTGAACCGCAGGAGCAAATGGCGGTAGAGGAGACCTTGCCTGCAGACAATCAAGAAAATCAAAAAGCGAGCAAAGGCTTGAGTGATTTTTCTCCGGAATTTAAAAAACTGGAGGACTATTACACCAGAAGTATCACTATGGGGATAGCCTCCTTAGAGGTTAACCCAGAGAACCAAGAACTGATAGACGGCTATATGAAACGCCTGTCTACCTTAGATAAAGAATATAAAAGACTGAATGCGGAATTGGTCAATGTGGGTCCTAATGACCTGACCGTGAACGCTCTGATCGATAATTTGAAATTGCGTTTGGAATTGCTACTCAAACTGAAAAACAAATTACGAGAACTTAAATCAGCAAACAATGAGAACAACAATCAAGTCTAATTGGATAGTAGGGCTGCTCTTTTTAAGCGCAACCACTCTTTTCGGACAAGTAAAGGAGAAAAAGACCTTTGACACCGATAGCGATGTACGCATCGAAGTAAACAGTTCCTATGTGGACTTTGTCTTTGAGACCTGGAATAGAGATAAAGTTGAGGTTACTGCGGAGTTGGTAGGTGAAGACCTAACCAGAGAGGAAGCCAAGGAACTTTTAGATGCCTGGGATTTCACTGTGTCCGGAGACAGCAACCGTATAACCATAAACAGCGGAACCAATTTTAACCTGAACTGGGATAGCGATTCGCTAGAGGCGCTAGAAAGCCTGGAGTCATTAGAAGCTTTAAAAGAACTAGAGAATCTAGAGATCAACCTAGAAGGCTTGGGCGAAGGCCTTGAAAAATTGGGGCCAATGTTAAAGGATGTATTAGGACCAATGATGGCGAATATGTCGAGTAATCCACTGCCTCCAGATTTCTTAGAAGGACTAGAAGGACTAGAATTCGATTACGATGCTTACGAAGCCGACAAAGAAGGCTATATGAAAAAGTGGGAAGCCCAACTCGAGGAGCGCTTTGGAAAAGACTTTGAAGTGAAAATGGAAGCTTGGGGCGAGGAATATGCCGAAAAGTGGGAAGCCTGGGGAGAAGAATTTGGCGAGAAATGGGCCAAAGAATTCGAAGACTGGGGCGAAGAGTTCGGTGAAAAATTTGCCAAGGACATGGAAAAGTGGGCCGAAGGCTTCGGTGAAGACATGGAGAAATGGGGCGAAAAATTCGGAAAGGACATGGAAAAGTGGGCCGAAGAATTCGAAGCCGAGATAGAAGAACTAGAAAAGAAGAACGGCGGCAAAGTGTTTATCATGAATGGTAAAGATTACGATCTAAAAGGTGTTAAGCGTGTGATCAAGATCAAAATGCCTAAGGATGCCGAGTTAGATCTCAATGTGCGTCACGGAGAGGTAAAACTAGGAGCGGTAAACAACATCAAGGCCGATCTGAACTACAGTACATTTATTGCAACTACAGTTGATGGAGGGGAAACCTCCATCAACGTTGCTTATGCGCCTGTATTTGTAAAGCAATGGAAAAACGGTGCCTTAGGGGTCAATTATGTAGACACTTGTGTGATCAATCAGGCAGATAATATTACCATGGAGGCCAATTCTAGCAACGTGACCTTTGGCGTGCTCAGTAAAGACGCTATGCTCAATGGGTCTTATGGCGCTTTGGTGATCAATAACTTCGGAGCCGATTTTTCTTCTGTGGCGTTGAACTTAGACAATACAGATGCCAATATCTTTTTACCAGAAGTGGCATTGGATATTTTCTTTAACGGAAAAAAGTCCAGCATTAAATTGCCTTCGGATGTGACTTCTAGTTCGAACAGTATGAACGGAAATTCTATGCTAAAAGGCTATCACCTGAATTCAAATTCTAATAGACTCATCAACATCACAGCCGCCTATAGCAATATAACAGTACACTAATAGCCTTAGGGCCTCGCCGCCTTAAGGCTTTCCATTTTATTTTACATCGCGCTGTTTGCAGCGTTAAGTTTGTTGCCCGTTTAGGGCATTTCTCATTTAGAAAGGGCCATAAAATAACCGGCCACATTGCTGTAGCCGGTCAACTAACTAAAATCAAGGAAGTGGTTTAGTCCTTGGTCACTAATTTTTTGGTCATATAGAATCCGGTAAGCAATCCGGCTCCTGCCATAAAGAAAATGGTTCCTGGGAACGCAATTTCTCCACTTAATCCGAGTACTTCATGAAATAATCCTCCGAAGAAGATCCCAGCACCAATCCCCATAGAGAGGAGTGCCAAGTTGAGAATAATGATCTTAGACACATTGTGTGATCCGCGCTTGTTGCTAAAAAAGATGGAGGCGTCTGCTCCTTTTTCAATCAAAGCAAGACGCTCTTTGTTACGCGCACTGATGTACAAATAGTAGATGCCAAACAAGACACCGAAAATGATAGGAATTACAATTACTTCTGATCCCATTGTATTTAGTTTTAAAGTTTATAGTTCATTTTTTAATTGATGATGCTGATATCTGCTCATTTGTCTCTAAGACGCTCCGATTTTTAAGTCGGTTACAGAAAAGGTAAAATATTTTTCTAGCTTGCTGTGTAACCACGCTGACCCTAATGGCGTCTTACCTTTAAATGAATCAAACCACTGACCACCATTTTATAACACAGACCCTGGCAGGTGACCCTCAGGCCTTTGGGCAGTTGGTCATGCGCTATCAAGATTATGTGTTCACGGTGGTCAATAGAATGGTACAGCATAGGGAGGAGGCTCAAGAGATAACTCAGGATACATTTGTCAAGGCCTACGGTTCTTTGTCGAGTTTTAGAGGAGACTCTAAATTTTCATCTTGGCTATATACCATTGCGTACAGAAAGACCTTAGATCGCATTAAGAAGAATAAACGTTATGCTGAATTCGATGCGTTGGAGCAGGTTCTATCTGCGGATGAGGACACAGAAACCCACGGGCTTAAGCGACTAGTTGCTCAAGAGCGATCGGCTACCATAAAGGCTGCCATTGCTCAGTTAGAACCAGTAACTGCGGCCTTGATCAGTTTTTATTATTACGAAGAGCTCTCTGTAAAGGAAATAGAAAAGATCACGGACTTGACTCCGGATAATATAAAAGTTAAATTGTACCGAGGACGCAAGAAGTTGTTTCAGTTGTTACAACAAGCGCAGTTCCCAGAAATACAACACGGTTATGGAAACCTTTAAAGACCCAAAAGACGCGCAGACCAGAAAATATTTGAATGAGGCTGGTATAGACAAGGCTCCAGAAGGAACCTATGCAGCCATCATGGATCAGATCACAGCGCTAAATGCATATTCTATTGCCTATAAACCGCTTATCAGTCGAAAAGGTTGGTTTGCGATAATTGGCGTCTTTGTACTCTTTTTAGTGGGTGTGTTCTGGGTGCCGATAGAGAAGTTTTATCTAAACAATATTCCGCAATTAGGAAGCCTTAATGAATTTTTAGGACAACTTCAGGTTTCCAATACCACCTTATATGCAGTAGGGTTTTTAGGGCTATTCTTATTGCAATTGCCGTTTTTAAAACGCCTTTTGGACGCTCAAAAAACCTAGCGCAGATCAAATAATCAATACATAAAAAAACCGCTGATGCAATGCACAGCGGTTTTTGTTTTTATGAGCTTAAGGCTTAATCCTCGGTCAATACCCATTCGCCTTTGTCGAGTAGGGGAATGGCTTGTTTGTATTTTACCGTTTTGGATTCTCCGCTCATCACGTGTTTTATGGTCACCTTTTCGTTACGTCCGATCTTAGGGCGCTCTCTGGTGATCGTTTCTGTCACTTGTTGTTGCTGAGGCTGCGTATTTCCGGCAGCTCTTGCTTGAGCAGCGCGCTCGTCCATATTAGGGATCTCGTCTTTTTGGGTGGTAAGTTTGTCGTTAGACTTTACCTGACGGGCCTCCTGAATGTTCTGATTCTCCTGAGGCAATTCTCCTTTGTACAAGAACGACAACACTTCTTTATTCACTTTGTCGATCATCTCTTTAAAGAGTTCGAAAGCTTCGAATTTATAGATCAGAAGTGGATCTTTCTGCTCGTGTACAGCCAACTGAACGGATTGCTTTAGCTCGTCCATTTTACGCAGGTGGGTCTTCCAACTATCATCAATGATAGCTAGCGTAATGTTCTTCTCAAAATCTTGAACCAGTTGTTTTCCTTCGGTCTCATAGGCTTGTTGCAAATCGGTTGCAACGTTCAGCGTCTTAACGCCATCTGTAAATGGTACTAGGATTCGCTTGTACTTATCGCCTTGGTTCTCGTATACATTTTTGATCACCGGGAACGCCTGAGAGGCCGCCTTTTCCATCTTGTCCTGATAGTGAGCATAAGCCGCCGTGTAGACTGTACCAATGATCTCGTTCTCACTTTTAGCGTCGAATTCTTCTTCGCTTACCGGAGAGCTCATTGAGAAATAACGGATCAGATCGAATTCAAAATTCTTAAAATCTTTTACCGGTTTGTTTGCTGCAACGATATTTTCAACGGTGTCGTAGATCATATTGGCAATATCCACACGCAGACGTTCGCCAAATAAAGCGTGGTAACGACGCTTATAGACCACCTCGCGTTGGGCGTTCATCACATCGTCGTATTCCAATAAGCGTTTACGCACGCCGAAATTGTTCTCTTCTACTTTCTTCTGGGCGCGTTCAATAGACTTAGAGATCATGGAATGCTGAATCACTTCGCCTTCTTTAAGTCCTAAACGGTCCATCATCTTGGCAATACGCTCGCTACCAAACAAACGCATCAGGTTGTCTTCTAGCGAAACATAGAATTGGGAACTTCCCGGATCTCCTTGACGTCCGGCACGTCCGCGTAACTGTCGGTCTACACGTCTGGAATCGTGACGCTCTGTACCAATAATGGCCAAACCTCCGGCTGCTTTGATCTCTTCAGTCAATTTAATATCCGTACCACGACCTGCCATGTTGGTTGCAATGGTTACCTGCCCAGGCTTTCCAGCTTCGGCAACGATATCCGCTTCCTTTTTGTGCAATTTCGCATTCAATACATTGTGCGGTACATTGCGAATACTCAGCATACGACTCAAGAGCTCAGAGATCTCTACAGAAGTAGTACCGATAAGTACTGGTCTTCCTGCAGCAGAAAGTTCTGTAACCTCGTCGATCACTGCGTTGTATTTTTCGCGCTTGGTCTTATAGATCTTGTCTTCTCTATCGTCTCTGGCAATAGGACGGTTGGTAGGAATCTCCATTACATCCAACTCGTAGATCTCCCAAAGTTCTCCTGCTTCCGTTATCGCAGTACCGGTCATTCCAGAGAGCTTGCGATACATTCTAAAGTAGTTCTGCAAGGTAATGGTAGCAAAGGTTTGGGTAGCCGCTTCGATCTTTACATTCTCTTTGGCTTCTATCGCTTGGTGGAGTCCGTCGCTGTATCGACGTCCATCCATAATACGACCTGTTTGCTCATCCACGATCATCACTTTGTTGTCCATTACGACATACTGCGTGTCTTTCTCAAAGAGCGTATAGGCTTTTAAAAGCTGATTCAAGGTGTGAATACGCTCACTCTTTACAGAGAAGTCTCTAAAAAGGTCTTCCTTGAGTTCGGCTTCTTCTTCTTTGGAAAGCTCTTGGGCTTCGATCTTGGCGATCTCAGTCCCCATTTCTGGCATCACAAAGAAATTCGGATCGTCTTTACCCGAAAGGAACTCAACTCCTTTGTCTGTAAGCTCGATCTGGTTGTTCTTTTCTTCGATCACAAAATACAATTCGGCATCTACCTTAGGCATTTCGCGATTGTTGTCTTGCATGTAGAAGTTCTCTGTCTTTTGCAAGAGTTGTTTTATTCCTTCTTCGGATAGGTATTTGATAAGCGCCTTATTCTTTGGCAATCCGCGGTAAACGCGAAGCAACTGTAGGCCTCCTTCTTTGGTGTCACCTTCGGCGATCAATTTCTTGGCCTCGGCCAAAACTCCTGTAAGCAATTTGCGCTGTACGTTAACGATCTCTTGGATCTTAGGTTTAAGCTCATTGAACTCATGACGGTCTCCTTGCGGCACCGGCCCAGAGATGATAAGTGGGGTACGTGCGTCATCGATCAAAACCGAATCCACCTCATCCACAATGGCGTAGTGATGCGGACGTTGTACCAGATCTCCCGGAGCGTGAGACATATTATCGCGCAGGTAATCAAAACCGAATTCGTTATTGGTTCCGTAGGTGATATCTGCGTTGTAGGCAGCTCTGCGCTCTGCGGAGTTCGGACGGTGATGGTCAATACAATCCACACTCATACCGTGGAACTCGAAAATAGGAGCCATCCAAGCGCTATCACGTTTAGCCAGGTAGTCGTTAACGGTTACCAAGTGCACACCGTTGCCAGCAAGGGCGTTCAGGTAAACCGGTAGGGTTGCTACTAAGGTCTTACCTTCACCCGTTTGCATTTCTGCTACCTTTCCTTGATGCAGGGCAATACCACCAACCAACTGTACGTCGTAGTGGACCATATCCCAGGTCACTTCTTTCCCGGCAGCGTCCCAAGAGTTAGACCAGATCGCTTTGTCTCCGTCTAAAGTGACATAAGCCTTAGTTCCAGAAAGTTCACGATCAAAGGCAGTAGCAGTCACTTCTAAAGTGCTGTTTTCGGCAAAACGCTTTGCAGTTTCTTTAATAACGGCAAAAGCTTCTGGCAAGATCTCGTCCAGGAACTGCTTTTCAATTTCGTACAGGGCATCTTTTAATTGATCGATCTCGGCATAGATATCTTCTTTGCGTTGGATATCACTCACGGCCTCAGCCTCTTCAGAGAGCGCTTCGATCTGTTTTTTGGTTTCCGCTTGAGCCTCGCGTAATTGGGCTCTAAAGGTGTCGGATTTAGCGCGAAGTTGGTCCAGGGTGAGCTGTGCCATTTCGCCTTCTTTGGCTTTAATCTGGTCAACCAAGGGTTGAATTTCGCCCAGATCCTTTTTGGCTTTATCGCCAACAAATACTTTTAATACGTTATCTAAAAGACCCATGTCTTGTGTGTTTCTTTTTTAGCGGTATAACTCAGGCTTCTTTTTATTCAGACTGCAAAAATGCAAACAGCTGTAAATCAGAGGAATTGAATCCGAAGATAGTTCCTTCAGCCGCAGTTCAATAGTACGCAAAAAAAAAGCCTCCTGCGAGACTTTTTTATTTATAGTGGATTAATATTCATCCTCGTTCCAAAGGTAATCTTCGTCAGTGGGATAATCTGGCCAGATCTCTTCGATAGAATCGTAAGAGTCTCCTTCGTCCTCAATGGCTTGAAGGTTCTCAACAACTTCAAGAGGGGCTCCCGTACGAATAGCGTAATCGATCAATTCGTCTTTGGTAGCAGGCCAAGGTGCGTCGCTCAAATATGACGCTAGCTCTAAAGTCCAGTACATAGCACTTGTTGCATTTAATTTTTGCAAAAATAATTTTTTAGATCAAAAAGTCAAGTAAAATCTAAATTATTTGTCCGTGAATAAAAAGAACGTAAGAATATCAATTTAAAAAGCTGATATTCAGTTAGTTAAAATTAATTAATATTTTTCATTGCTGCCGATGGAATTAGGAGCGGTTTTAATACTTCTCCGGGATCCACTTGATTTCCTCGGCTTGCAGTTCTTGTGTCAACATCCGTGCCAACACAAAAAGATAGTCAGAAAGGCGGTTTAGGTACTTCAATACGGCCTCATCAACAGCTTCAAAATCGTTGAGTTGTGCTGCTAAACGCTCACTACGTCTGCACACACAGCGCGCGATGTGACAGAATGACACCGTCTGATGGCCTCCTGGCAAAACAAAGTGCGTCATAGGTGGGAGCAGTTCGTTCATACGATCCATTTCGTGCTCTAAGGCTTCAATATCTGCAGCGCTTATCTTGGGGATGTTCAGGCGTTCTTTGCCACTTTTCAAGATGGCCTTTTCCGGATCGGTAGCCAAGATGGCACCAACAGTAAAGAGCTTGTTTTGGATCTGCTCTATAAACTGCTTGTGATTGGCAGCTATCTCCTGATCGCGAACAAGTCCAATATGTGAATTGAGTTCGTCAACAGTGCCGTAACTTTCTATGCGGATGTGGTGTTTGGGAACTCGTGTCCCTCCAAAAAGTGCTGTGGTTCCTTTATCGCCGGTCTTGGTGTAAATCTTCATTGTCCTTTCGTTTTTCATAGTATCGCTTGCGGAACGACCTGTTCTTGCGACTGCGCGATACTTGCGCGTTGCGTTTGTTCCAGAAAAGAATCAGGACCAAGAGCAGCAATAAGCCGCCAACTACGAAATAAGGATTTTCAAGATAGGCGTCCACAAGCTTACTTGGTTCGGGTGTCTGATTCGATCATACCATCTTTAAGACGAATTACCCGATGCGCATGCGCCGCAATGTCTTCTTCGTGCGTTACCAGAATCACCGTATTTCCGCTCGCATGGATCTCATCGAATAAATTCATGATCTCCAAAGAGGTTTTAGAATCCAAGTTTCCGGTAGGCTCATCAGCCAGAATGATAGAAGGCTTGTTGACCAATGCCCGCCCTACAGCAACACGCTGTCGTTGCCCTCCAGAGAGTTGGTTGGGTTTGTGGTCCATACGATCGGCCAGACCAACATCGGTCAAAACCTCTTCCGCCCGCTTTGAACGAGCACTTTTAGAAGCTCCTGCGTAGATCATCGGCAAAGCCACATTTTCTAATGCAGTAGTTCTTGGTAAAAGGTTAAAGGTTTGAAAGACAAACCCGATCTCTTTGTTGCGAATGTCGGCCAATTCATCGTCGGTGAGGTTACTCACATCTTGTCCGTTGAGTATGTAAGTTCCGTCGGTAGGGGTGTCTAAACAACCCAAAAGATTCATTAAGGTCGATTTTCCAGAACCGGAAGGCCCCATCAAGGCTACGTATTCGCCTTGCTCAATATCGAGGTCAATTCCTTTTAAAACCTTTACAATTTCTTGTCCTAACGGGAAATCCCTTTTGATACCGCGGATCTTAATAACTGTACTCATAAAAACACCGATGGTTTATAGTATGCAAGATACTTCATTCTACGCACATAAGACGTAGACAGGCTGGCATTGTTACAATCTTAACACAAAATGTTGTTTGGGTTGTTCTTTGCGAAAAAACACCCATCCCCAATGGAAGGAGTCTATGGTGACCGTCACCTCTGGGTGAGCTTTTATTTGCTGCCAGGCCTCGGTCATTGCTGCAGACCAATATATATCGTCTAGAATAAGCAGGCTATCATTGTGAAGCTTAGGCAACAACTGCTTAAAGGTAAAAAGGGTGAAGTCTTTAGTGTGGCCACCATCTAGATAGACCAGATCCCAAGATTGGTCGTCGTCATTTAGAAAATCAGTGAATAAGGCATTCACAGGGGTAATATTGTCAAAATTAAACCGCTTAAATCCTTTTACCGCTTCAGCAAGGGTGTTGGGGCAACGTTCAACGGTAGTGATATTTCCTTCTGGATGCCCAATGTGCATGGCTACCGTTCCTTTGCCCAAAGACGTTCCCAGTTCTAACATGTTTTTCGGCTTGAAATAGGCCGTTACACTAGCCATAAGTTCCTGAGTCTTTTGAGACATACCAGCAACTTTGGCAATCTGATCAACCCCTCGCTCTTCACTTTTGAAAACACGTGAGCCTGCTCCAAAATCCTCCACCTTTATTTTGAGCTGTTGCCCAATTAAGTATTTGTAGTGCTTTGGCAGTAATTGTTTTAACTCAGGTGGAATTCGAGTTTTTACGCCTTCGGTAATTAGTTTATATACAAAAGGGGAGTGCACGGCATGCTCGTTCTTGGAACGCCACAGAAAACTCAAATATTTGAGAAACTCATACATCGTTAATCCTCCAATTTCATGGAAAGCTCAAACCAGCGTTCGGTCTTTTCTTCTAGGGTGGTAATGATCTGCTGCAATTTTAAAGACTCTTCGTTGATCTTGTCCGTGTCCCAATCCGCAGTGGCAAAAGCAGCTTCGAGTTGTTTTTTCTCGCGCTCAAACTTGGCAATGTCGCGTTCTAAGGCCTTGTACTCTTTCTGCTCGTTATAGTTGAGTTTGGCCTTAGCGCCAGGGTCTTTCCAATCGGTCTTTTCTTTTTTGGTTGTTTTTTCTGTCGGATCGCTGCTGTCTTCGTAGGCCCTAAAGTCGCTGTAGTTGCCTGGAAAGTCCTCAATGACTCCATCGCCTCTAAAAACCAAAAGGTGATCTACCACCTTGTCCATAAAGTAGCGGTCGTGCGAAACAACAATCAAACAGCCCGGATAATCCAGCAGGAAACTTTCTAAAACATTTAAGGTGACAATGTCCAGATCGTTGGTGGGCTCATCGAGTATTAAGAAATTCGGATTCCCAATAAGTACAGTACACAGATAGAGACGCTTGCGTTCGCCACCGCTCAATTTTTCTACATAGTCGTATTGCTTTTTTCGATCGAATAAAAAGCGTTCTAGCAACTGCCCGGCAGAAAGTTGTCGACCTTTTTTAAGGGGAATATAATCGCCGTACTCGCGGATCACATCAATGACCTTTTGTCCGGGCTTCACTTCTATGCCAGCTTGAGAATAATAACCGAACTTGACCGTTTCTCCAATAACGATCTTTCCAGCATCAGGGTCGCTTACTCCAGTGAGCATATTTAAAAAACTGGATTTACCGCTGCCGTTGTTTCCAATGATCCCAACACGCTCTCCGCGTTGAAATCGATACTCGAAATTTTGTGTGATCACCTTATCTCCAAAGGCTTTACTCACTTTGTGGAACTCGGCAATTTTAGTGCCTAAGCGCTCCATATTGAGCTCCAGTTGTAGCTCATGTTGTTTTCTTCTTTGATGCGCTCGTGCTTTGATCTCGTGAAAGTCGTCTATACGAGATTTACTTTTGGTGGTGCGGGCCTTAGGCTGTCTACGCATCCAGTCGAGCTCTTTTTTGTAAAGCTGAACAGCCTTGTCAGTCTCCACTTCAAATTGCTCCAATCGCATTTGGCGCTTGTCTAGATAATAGGCATAATTACCTTTGTAAGAATACCACTGTCCATTATCGAGTTCTACGATCTCGTTGCAAACCCTATCTAAGAAATAGCGGTCATGCGTTACCATGAAAAGACTGACTTTTTCACGTGTAAAAAAGGCCTCTAACCATTCGATCATTTGCAGATCCAAATGGTTGGTGGGCTCGTCTAAAATGAGCAGGTCCGGTATATTGATAAGCGCATGTGCCAAGGCCAGGCGTTTCTTTTGTCCGCCAGAAAGATTACTCACCTTTTGATCCAAGTCGTGTAACTGGAATTTAGAAAGCACGGTTTCTATGCGGTTCTCAAAATCCCAAGCCTGTGCGGCTTCCATAGCGTCAAAGGCCTTTTGCATAGCTTCCGCATCTTCTGGATTCTTTAATGCTAAATGATACTCGTCTATGATCTTAAGGGTAGGAGAATCTGTGTGGTAGATCGTCTCTTTGACCGTTAGATCGGCCTGCAGTTGTGGTTCTTGTGGTAGGTATGAAACTTTTAGGTCCTTTCTAAACACAACTTGCCCACTATCTGGAGCTTCTACCTGGGCTAGAATATTCAAAATGGCCGTCTTGCCTGTTCCGTTCTTGGCTACAAAACCAATTTTTTGTCCTTGGTTGATCCCAAAGGAAATATCTTCGAACAGCACGCGCTCCCCGTAGGCCTTAGCAATATGTTCAACTGAGACAAAATTCAATGCAGAAACTTTGGCTCAAAAATAATCAGAAAATACAGCATCCCCGGGATTTCTTTTTATTATTAGATGCGTTAGGTTATATTTGCTTTAAACTAGTTAAACACTTAATGAAGTCCGCCGTTTTATACGCCCTAGTGGCAGTTCTTCTTTCCTTCTCTTCTTGTATCCCAACCAAAAGGCTGACCTATTTGCAGGAGGACTTAGGATCAAATGATTCTCTGATGTCCGTTCGCAAAGTGACTCCACCTTATCGCGTGCAGGTAAACGATATGATAAGTATCCGGATCAAGGCATTAGATCAGGAACTTGTAGGTATGTTCAATCCGGTAGGAGAAAGTAATTTGAACGCTACAGGAGAAGAACGACTTTATTACGATGGTTTTACGGTAGATCAGCACGGAAATATCAGAGTGCCAACTCTTGGAGAGGTCAATGTGCTGGGTTACACTGTAGAAGAGATTCGAACTACCATAGAGGAACGTTTGCTATCCGAATATTTTAAGGAGGATGCCAATATTTTCGTAACCGTTAAATTGGCGGGAATTCGCTATGTCATTAATGGCGAAATAAACAGGCCCGGATCTAGTGTTATTTATCGAGATAGGGTTTCTATCATGGAAGCAATAGCCACTAACGGAGATATCCCTGTCACTGGAGATAAAACCAATATTGTTATAGTTAGACAATATCCGCAGGGACAAAAAGTGCACCACATAGATCTAACTACCATAGATGCGGTGAATTCGCCTTATTATTACATACAACCGAATGACCTGATACTTGTGAATCCGCTGCCAGAAAAGTCCATCGGGACTGGAACCACCGGCTTGCAATCCTTTACAACGATCATCTCGGTAGTTACGGCCTTAACCTCTATTATTCTATTAGCGACCCGTTTGTAATATGAGTAAAGAGTTCGAAATAGAATCCCCCGAATATAATTTTGACTTTAAGGGCCTGCTGGTTTCCTTATTGTCTAATTGGAAGCTTTTCTTAGTTTGCTTGGCTATTGCCTTTGGAGTTGCATATTATATCAATGTCCGCAAATTACCGGTCTACACTATGAGTAATATGATCTCCATTAAGGACGATCAGAATCCATTTTTTACTACCAACACGAGCCTCACTTTTAACTGGGGAGGAACAACAGATAAAGTCAACACCGCCTTGATCATGTTGCGTTCCAGAACGCATAATGAAGAAGTAGTTGACAGCTTGCAATTCTACGTGAATTACTGGCGCGATGGAAAATATCAAAAAGAAGACGCCTACAAACAAACTCCCTTTGAGTTTGTGGCGGACACCTCTGAATTACAGATTATCAACTTGCCTTTGACCATCACGGTTAAAGATTCTACCACTTTTAATCTTTCCGTTGATTTTGAGGCACCTAGTTATCGACTTTTCCATTATGGCAGAAAGACTTCTCGCAGATGGACGCCCGATAAGCCCAGTTTTAGTGGTGATTTCAAGTTTGGAAAACCAGTTCTTTTACCCTTTCTGAATGGTAGTTTCACCTTTAAGAAATGGAGAGGACAACTCAACACGCCGTATTATTTGAGCTTTTCTAATTTCAATGGTGTTGTAAACCGATATAAGAGTATTAGTGTAATTACAGAGTCTGACGGTTCTTCTATTTTGATCATGCGTTTGAATGGTCCGAATAAAGCCAGACTGGTCGATTATCTAAATGCATCGTCTTTGATATTACAAGAAAACCTCTTAGAACGAAAGAATCTCTTTGCGACCAAAACCATCGAATTCATTGATAAGAGCTTAAAAACGCAGATCGATGCACTTGGCGATGCCGAAACCAAGCTCAATGATTTTAAGGATGCCAACGCGATCTATGATCTAGATCAAGAAGGAGCCGAATTATCTCGATTGTTAAGAACCCTTGATGAACAAGTAGAAGGTTTTCAAAGACAATTGGATTATTACAACAAACTAGAGGAATACTTGCTTACGAGAAATGATTACGATGATGTCCCAGCTCCAACCGTTGCCGGGATCCAAGAAGGTGCCATAGCTGCCGGAGTGAATCGGATCATCGCTCTATCTGAGACTCGAAGTCGCTATCAATACTCCTTAAAAGAAGGTACGCCGATCTTTGCGGAGCTAGACCGTAATATAGACGCAACCAAAACGGTGTTGCTTGAGAATATTAAATCCAGTAAGGCGCGAGTTAATGACGATATTGCTGTAGCGAGAAATAGAATAGCACGCAGCGAAGCCTCTATTAGAAAATTACCTAAGGAGCAACAGGAACTGCTAAAAATTCAGCGCGAATACAACCTTTCCTTAAGTACATACAACCTGTTCCTCTCTAAGAAGAGTGAAGCTAACTTGGTAAAGGCTGCTAATATTAGCGACGTTTTAATGATCGATCCTGCCAAGGATACCGGTGGGGGCCAGATAGGACCAAACAACAGTTTGAATTATATACTCGCAGCTATCTTAGGCTTTTTCATTCCTTTCTTATTCGTTTTCGTTCGGTTCTTATTGAACAATAGAATACAGCACGGACAGGATATAAAAAGACTATCTAATATTCCTATTCTTGGTGTTATCGGGAAGAGTTCCATTAGTGGGAATCTAGCGGTATTGGAACGTCCTAAATCAGCGATTGCTGAATCGTTTAGAGCAGTACGCTCCAGTTTGCAATTCATGTATAAAAAGCAAGGCGTTAGCGGAGCAAAAACGGTACTTATCACCAGTTCTATCAGTGGAGAAGGAAAGACGTTTTGTTCTATCAATATAGCCTCTGTCTTCGCCTTGAGTAATAAGAAGACCATCCTGTTGGGCTTAGACCTACGCAAACCCAAGATCTTTGGAGATTTTGACATTAAGAACGATATAGGAGTAGTAAACTATTTGATCAAGGACGCAACGCTGGAAGAAGTAGTGCAAAATACTTCTATTCCGAATCTGCAGGTGATCACTTCCGGACCTGTGCCGCCAAACCCTTCTGAATTGCTTATGAATGAGCAAATGGACGAACTTATGGAACGGCTTAAAGAAGAATACGACTACATCATCTTGGACTCGCCTCCGCTCGGATTGGTAACAGATGCCATTCAATTGGTAAAGTATTCAGATGCGAATATCTATGTGATCCGCCAGAATTATACGCAAAAAGGTATGTTGACCTTTATCAACGAGAAATACAATAGCGGAGAGGTTAAGAACATCAGTTTTGTACTAAACTATTTCAAACAGAAATCGGGCTATGGTTATGGCTACGGCTACGGATATGGCTATGGTTATGGCTACGGTTATGGCGGATATGGTCAGGGCTATCACGAATCCCCAGAGAAAAAATCCCTGCTGCAACGAATACGTGCCCTGTTCAAGGCGAAGAAGTAAAAAACTGCAGAAGAATTTAAATCTTTTATGAAGCAACCTACAACAATTGGTATTATTGGCCTTGGTTATGTCGGATTACCATTGGCTGTTGCGTTTTCAAAGAAATACAAGGTTGTTGGTTTCGATATCAATGCCACTCGTATCAAGAATTTAAATGCAGGCCACGACAGTACTTTAGAAGTTTCCGATCAGGACTTGCAGACTGCTTTAACGCCAAACACCTCCAAAGGATTAGTACTGACAGATAAGGCCTCAGATTTGGCAGCAGTTGGTTTTTACATTGTAACGGTACCAACCCCCATAGACGACAACAATCAACCAGACCTAACTCCTTTGATCAAAGCGAGTGAGACCTTGGGAGCTATCTTAAAGTCAGGCGATATAGTGGTTTATGAATCCACCGTATATCCGGGAGTTACCGAAGAGGTCTGCGTTCCTATTTTGGAACAAAAATCTGGCTTGACCTTTAACAAGGATTTCTTTGCCGGCTATTCGCCAGAGCGTATCAATCCAGGAGACAAAAAACATACGGTAACGCAAATATTAAAGGTAACCTCTGGTTCCACACCAGAAGTAGCCAAACTCATCGATGAGGTCTACGGCTCCGTTATAGATGCAGGTACGCACTTAGCACCGAGCATCAAGGTGGCCGAAGCTGCTAAAGTGATAGAGAATTCTCAGCGCGATATCAATATTGCCTTTGTAAACGAATTGTCTAAAATTTTCAGACTGCTAGATATCGATACCCAGGCGGTCTTAGAAGCTGCCGGAACCAAGTGGAATTTTTTAAAGTTTACTCCAGGACTGGTCGGCGGGCACTGTATAGGTGTAGATCCGTATTATCTGGCGCAAAAAGCCATGGAGTCGGGCTACAACCCGGAGATCATCTTAGCAGGCAGACGCATGAACGACAGCATGGGGAATTATGTTGCTCAAGAGGTGATCAAGCTCATGCTAGCCAAAGAAGCCACCATAAAGGGGGGAAAGGCCTTGGTTATGGGTATTACTTTTAAAGAGAATTGCCCAGACACCAGAAATACGCGTGTAGTTGATGTAATTGCTGCGCTTAAGGAGTATCATTTAGAGGTCGATGTCTTTGATCCTTGGGCCAAACAAGAGCAGGTGACGGCAGAATACGGCCTCACTGTTAAAAATAACGAAGCAGAATTGGCAAGTCAATACGACTGTATAATCTTAGCGGTTGCTCATGATGCCTTTAAACAGATCGACATAAGTAAACTTAAAGGTGAAAAGAGCGTCGTTTTCGATGTAAAATCTTTCTTGCCAGAAACTGTAATTGACGGAAGACTCTAGCCATAAAAAAGTATGACCTACCACAAAGAATCCTTAGCAAATCACAAATTTCTCATCACGGGAGGTGCCGGTTTTATCGGTAGTAATCTGGTGAAATATCTGTTAGATAATGGGGCTGGTCTGGTACGGGTTTTAGATAACCTATCTAACGGCTATAAAGAAAATATCACTCCTTTTTTAGAGGCGCCGAATTTCGAATTTATAGAAGGAGACATTCGCGATCTAGAGACTTGTAAGCGCGCCATGGAAGGTATCGATTATGTCTCCCACCAGGCAGCGCTGGGGTCTGTGCCTCGTTCCATAAACGATCCGATAACCAGCAATTCCGTAAATGTGTCCGGATTCTTGAACATCTTAGTGGCCCAGAATCAATCGCCAACAGTTAAGCGATTGGTTTATGCTGCTAGTAGTTCTACCTACGGAGATAGCAAGGCCTTGCCCAAAGTAGAGGATCGCATTGGGAAACCTATTTCACCTTACGCGGTGACCAAATTGGTCAATGAGATCTATGCTGATGTATTTTATAAGACCTACGGCACTGCGACCATTGGCTTGCGTTATTTTAACGTTTTTGGACCCAATCAAAGCCCTAATGGGGCTTATGCGGCGGTGATCCCTTTGTTTATGAATGCCATTAAACAAGGAGAAGCTCCTACCATACACGGCGATGGCAGTCAAACGCGAGATTTCACCTTTGTTCAGAATGCCGTAGAGGCGAATATTCGCAGCTTTTTCGCTCCGCAGACCGCTGTTAATGAAGTATACAATATTGCTTTTGGAGAACGAATCAGCATTTTGGATTTGTGGAATAACTTGGTTGAACTCTCTGGAACAGCTGTTAAACCAGAATTTGGACTCAGCCGACGCGGCGATGTAAAAGACTCTCTGGCAGATATTAGCAAAGCGAAAAGACTGTTAGGGTATGATCCGCAGTATTCTGTAAAACAAGGACTTGCCTTGACTTGGAAATTCTTTAATAGCAATTAATGGAAGAAAAGTGGCTCTATACCATAAGTGCTAAACGTAGCAATTGGTCGTTGAATCTCTTAGAGATTTGGCGGTATAGAGACCTGCTGATGCTCTTTGTTAAACGCGATCTGGTTACCGTTTACAAACAGACCATTCTTGGACCTCTTTGGTATTTTATTCAGCCCTTGCTCACCTCGGTGATCTTTACATTGATCTTCAATAATATTGCCGCTATAGATACAGGCATAGTCCCTGCATTCTTGTTCAATTTAGCCGGAATCACTTTGTGGAATTATTTCAAAGTGTGTCTTACGGGTACAAGTAATACATTCAAGCAGAACGCAGCTATTTTCGGTAAGGTATATTTCCCGAGGTTTATTGTTCCGCTTTCTAAGGTCCTATCTAATCTAGTGAAACTGCTAATTCAAATGTTTATACTAGCAGGCTTTTACGTTTATTTCGTTGTGGTAGAGGACAGAGCACTCAGTCCAGACGCTCATATGTTGTTGCTGCCCGTTTATATAGCCTTAATGGCGATCTACGGCTTGGGTATGGGTATGATCTTATCAACCATGACCACCAAGTACCGAGACCTTTCCATACTGCTGAGTTTTATTGTTCAACTGCTGATGTATGTTTCGGCAGTTCCTTATCCGATAGGTCAACTAAAGGCAAAAGTACCTGAGTACAGTTGGATAGTGGATTACAATCCGCTAGCACAACTTATAGAAGGGTTTCGTTTTGCTTTATTTAATGCGGAGGGCTTAGAATTCAGCTGGACGAATCTACTTATAACTGCTGTTGTTGGCCTTTTACTTTTTATATTGGGATTGGCCTTGTTCAACAGAACAGAAAAGAATTTTATCGATACGGTCTAATGAAGGAAACGATCTTAAAAGTGGAAGAACTGTCTAAACAATACCGCCTCGGCTTGGTCGGTACCGGTTCGCTTGTCCACGATTTAAATCGATTCTGGCATCGCATACGTGGAAAAGAAGACCCGTACTTGCAAATTGGTAGTGTTAACGACAGAAGCAGCGCGGCTACCGGAGACTATGTCTGGGCCCTGCGGGATATTAATTTCGAAGTCAAGAAGGGAGAAGTTCTGGGGATCATTGGTCAGAACGGAGCCGGTAAGTCCACCTTATTAAAGCTCTTATCTCGCGTAACTTCGCCAACTACCGGGGCAATAAAAAGTAGAGGGCGTATCGCTTCACTGCTAGAAGTAGGAACCGGATTTCATCCGGAGTTAACAGGGCGAGAAAATATTTATTTAAACGGAGCTATTTTAGGAATGACCAAAGCCGAAATTGCTTCTAAAATAGATCAGATCATTAGTTTTTCTGGTTGTGAGATGTACATTGATACACCGGTAAAGCGCTACAGCAGTGGAATGACCGTTCGTTTGGCATTTGCAGTTGCTGCTCATTTAGAACCAGATATTTTGGTGGTCGATGAGGTTCTGGCCGTAGGTGATGCCGAGTTTCAGAAAAAGGCCATCGGTAAAATGCAAGAGATCTCAAGCGGCGATGGAAGAACTGTGCTGTTTGTGAGTCATAATATGGGGAGTGTTAAAAGCTTATGTAATAGTGTAATTGTTATATCTAATGGAGTAATCTCCTTCAAGGGTGACGTAGATCAGGGAATTGCTTTTTATTTAAGTGAAAATAACCTTAGTGGAGTAAAGAATGTATATTTGCCTCAAGCGAATGAAGATAAAGCCATATCTGGTGTCCGTTTGATATCGGCGAAAATAACTTCTTTTGGACAAAAAGATGATGCTCCCATAGCAATGGATCATCAGATTTTAATGTGTTGTTTGTTAGAGGTTGATAATCCTTCTAGAGATGTGAGTTGTATTTTTCAATTTAAAGATATTGATGGCAAGATATTATTTGTTTCAAGTAGCCATTGGGCGGAAAGTGTTGATACTTTATATCAAAATTCTAGGGCAATTATTAAACTAGAAGGGATAATCCCGGGAGATTTTTTTAACGAAGGCGAGTTCACGGTGAATGTTATTGTTGCTGAAAATCAAAACCAAACACTTTTTTCAAGGAGTGATATTTTAATCTTTAATGTAAATCCAAAAACTAAGCATTTAGGCTCCATGATGGTGAAATCTAAAGGGCCTCTAAAACCCAGTTTTAAATGGCATAAATCAATTATAGAATGATCAACGTCACCAAGACATTTTTACCGCCACAAGCTGAGTATTTTGCAATTTTAGAGCGTGTATGGTCTAATGCCTGGATTACTAACAGAGGACCTTTAGTTCAGGAACTAGAATCTGTATTACAGCAAAGACTAACCAGTCGGGAGCTTGTTCTTATGGCAAACGGAACTTTGCCATTGCAGATAGCCATTAAATCCTTAGATCTTAAAGGAGAAATTATTACAACCCCATTTAGTTATATTGCTACAACATCTAGTATTTTATGGGAAGGATGTTGTCCAGTTTTTGTTGATATTGACCCCAATTATTTAACTATTAATGAGAATTTAATTGAAGCCGCTATAACAACCAAAACTACCGCAATTTTGGCCACGCATGTATACGGTAACCCTTGCCATGTTGAGTCCATTTCTAAACTGTCAAAAAAATACAATCTTAAGGTTATATACGATGCTGCTCACTGCTTTGGAGTAGAATATAAAGGTCAGTCTATTTTTAATTATGGCGATATAAGTACCTGTAGTTTTCATGCAACTAAATTGTTTCATACAGGTGAAGGTGGCGGATTGTTTTGTTCTAAAGATTTAAGGAAAAATATCTTTGATAGGCATAATTTTGGGCATGATAAGCCAGGTACATTCAGTAGAATCGGGATTAATGCTAAAATGAGTGAATTACAAGCTGCACTGGGTCTTGCAGTTTTGCCTTATTTAGGTGAATTAGTGTGGGCGAGAAAACAACGCGTCGAAGTATATAATCAAGCATTAAAAAAAGGGCGGAGGCTTTCTATAAGAGCGAGTACAAAGTGGAATTATAGTTATTACCCATTAATCTTAGAAAGCGAAGAAATGGTTAAGCAGCTAATTGATATTGCAATAGCTGAAGGTATTAATTTGCGCAGGTATTTTTATCCAAGTTTAAATATGTTACCCTTTGTAGATTACAAAGCCATGCCCCAGGCAGAGCGAATCGCAAAAACTGTGGTTTGTTTGCCTCTTTACCATGATTTAGCGTTGAAGGATCAGTATAAGGTTATAGAAATCATTAATAACTTGTAAACTTTGAAGCCAACATTGCCTGTTTTTATTATCGGAAACCCAAGATCTGGAACGTCATTACTCCGATTGATGCTAACCAGTCATCCAGATGTGATCATTCCTCCAGAATCACATTTTTTTTTGTGGTTAGAGGAAAGATATTGTCATGGAATAACTCAGACAAACAAATTAGATTTTATTGAAGACCTGTACAAAGCTACCAAGTTTGAAACATGGGAGATAGACAAGGAGTCGGTTTTATCATTATTAAATGTTAATTACATCTCTTATTCAGAAATCATTAAAAATATCTACATGCTCTATGGCCAAAATCACAATAAGGTAAACCTGAAGTATTGGGGTGATAAAAACAAACTTTGGAAGCAGAAACTGCCGAAAATATTAAAGTATTTTCCTAATACTCGCTTTATTCATATTGTTAGAGATGGTCGAGATGTGGCATGCTCTTTTAGATCATTAGTTGAATTGTCATTAAATTCAATATATGCCCCAGTTCTACCCACAGAAATTACGGAGATCGCTGAACGATGGCGTACTAATTTACTGGCAATTAACACTTTTTTAGATGGTGTCAACCCTCTTTACAAACTTACAATAAGATTTGAAGATTTGATTATCGACCCCGTAAATACTTTAATGGTTATTATGGAGTTCCTAATGCTTGAATTTGATCAATCTATGTTGGACTTTTCAGAAGAAAACAGAAAGCATGGTTATGAACCTAATGAATTTATGAGTTGGAAGCTAAAATTAAATTCTAAGTTAGATACTTCTAATATAGGTAAGTACAAGCAGTTACTTACCTTATCAGAAATAAATTACTTTGAGTCAATTAACAATAAATGGTTGACAAAATATGGTTATGAATAGTAAGTCATATTACAATGCTATAGCTAAAAATTATTCGAAATTAGCCCGTAAGCGTTTAAAATATTTAATGGCTGTTGAGGCTATCATCACTAAATCTCAAAACATTGATAGTTATTTAGATATTGGTTGTGGAGATGGAAAACGAAGTTTGCGTATTATAGACCAACTTAAGCCTAGAAAGGTTGTTTTATTGGATGAAAGCGATCAGATGCTTCAAAATATTAACGCCTCTCAATTAGGGGTTATTGAAGTAAAGGTTGGTAATTATTTAAGTCAACCTATAGAGACAAAATTCGATTTAATTACCTGTTTATGGAATGTTTTTGGACACCTAGAATCAAAGGAGATAAAGTTGTTATTTTTAGAAAAGATACATAACAGTCTTACAGAAAGCGGAATTCTTTTTTTAGACATAAACAACCGCTATAATTTAAAAAGTTATGGAATAAAGGCTGTATTCCAAAATATATTTAAGGATTTTACGGGTAAGCAAAATGCAGGTTACTATAGCTTAAACGCTGGGACTGATATTTCTTCACAAGTTTATATTCACAATCCATTTGAGATGGATAAATTATTAAAAAGGGCCGGATTTAGCAAGGTTAAAAAGTATTATATTGATTATGATACCGGTGAAGAAAAATCAACTTTTTTAGAGGGACAGATTTTATATCGTGCAGATTATTAGAGTAAATCGTTGGAATATTTAGGGACAAATAAAAGAATAAATTCTATTACTCCTTTGGTTTCAGTATGTGTTCAGGTGTATAACAATGAGGAATATATTGAGAAATGCTTAAATAGTATATTAAATCAAAATACAGATTTTGTTTTTGAAATAATTGTTGGTGAGGACGATAGTACTGACTCCACAAGAGACATTTGCAAAGCATTAGCAGAGCGGCATCCTGATAAAATTCGATTGTTTCTAAGAAGCGAAAAAGACAAGATTTTTTATAAGGGCAGAAAGACCAGTAGGTTTAACTATATGTCTAATATTTATGCTTCTAGAGGTGAATTCATTGCCTTGTGTGATGGTGATGATTATTGGATTTCTAACGATAAACTCCAACAACAAGTCAAAATGTTACGAGATAACAAGTCTTTAGTGGCAGTGCATCACTGGCAAAAGTATGCCATCGAGCAAGACGGTGTCTGGGTGGAGATAGATGCGCCGACTGGCTCTGGTTATGGTTATTGTAGCAACCACGTATCTACGGTAGAACAAATTTTTAAAAATCAAATGCGTCTTAAAGCAAGAACCTTGATGTTTAGGAATGTTGTCTCTGAAAATTTCTTTCCAAATTGGTTTACAAAAGTTGCTTTTGCGGATGTGTCTTTATCATTTTTATTGGGTAAATACGGAAACTATGGTTTTCTTGATAAAGATCTTGCAGTATATAGGCAATCTAATTCCGAGCGACTTTCAAACTTAGGGTTAAAGGAACTTGGTAAAAAAAGATTTAAAGTAGAGCACTTGCAAAATTATATCGAAATCTGGGATCGAGCAAATATCCACTATAAATATAAATACAACAAAGAAACTAGGAGTGTGGTCAAAGGCTTTTATCGAGATATAATTATCAACATGCCAGATTGTTACAAAGCTTATATTAACCTTTTAAAGTATAATAGTTTAATTCGACCATTACCTTTTTATAGAACCTTTTACAGCAGCGTGTACTTAATTGTATACATGACTCCAATATTATACAAGAAAATCAATAGACGAATAAGAATAAGGTGAAAGACAACGCACTAATATTCATAGTATCACAACCTAGAAGCGGTTCCACCTACCTGCAAAATTTACTGTCTAATAACGAGCAAGTCAATACCTGTAGTGAGCCCTGGGTCTTACTTAATTATGCAGCCCAAATAAAACCAAAATTAGTTCAAGGTACTTACGATCACAAGTTTGCGGTGGCCGCATTAGAGGCTTATGGCGATAGCTATGGGAAGGAGTTTTTATCTGAAAGGCTTCGTGATCACATATTGTCAATTTACGCTCCTATGGCAAAGGGCTATTCCTTTGTAATAGATAAGACTCCTCGGTATTGGGAAATTCTCCCGGAGATCGCAGACTTGTTCCCTGAAGCAAAGATCATTGTGCTTAAACGAGATCCTGCTGCCGTGGTTCGTTCAATGCTCACTACCTATCATATGAAATCGGTAGGGGAGCTGTTGCGTTTTTCTCGGGACCTGCTTTTTGGGCCTAAGAAGATACAGGCGTTTTTAAAACAAAATGAATCGAATAGCCAGGTGTATAGTTTGCGTTACGAAGATCTAATAGACCAAACTGCTAGCTGTGTTAAGGAGCTATATGATTGGGCAGGAATAACTTATTGCGATGCAGTCTTGAACACAGCAAACAATACCAAGTTTAAAGGGTATTTTGGAGATCCCTATCAGAACAAGTCCAAAGCATCTAAAGGGGAATTACCGAGTTGGGCCACTAAATTTCTGAACGGGTATGAGGATTTTCTCGGTGCAGATTTTTTAGAGGAATACGGTAATTATCAGCTCAGTTCAACGGCCCAAAAAACAAACCATTTTAATGCCTATAAATTCTTTAGTGCTGGGCAACATGAGCCTGCTTCAGCTGGGTTTAAGTCTTGGTTAAAGCGGCGATATTTTGGTCTTCTAGGTATTAAGTAATCCGCAGCGTATGATAAAGTCCTTACTTAAAAAGATAATCAACAAAACGGGCTACAGCCTAATTGCCAATCACAACAAGCCGGCCAAGAACTGGTTCACTATGGATCGCGACTTGGCACGCACAGCAAGGCGTATAAACGAGGTTCACACTGTGATTGATGTGGGCGCCTCAGACGGGCGTTGGTCTGCAGCTTGTATGCGTGCTTTTCCCAAAGCCAATTACCTCTTGGTAGAGGCACAAAGCAGACATACAACTGGGCTGGAAGCTTTAAAGACCGAGCATCCTAATGTGGATTATGTCATTGCAGTTGCCGGCCCTTCGGATGGAAAGGTATTTTTTGACGATAGTGACCCATTTGGCGGACAGGCCAAGACTGCCATTGATACCTCAGAAAATACGACCGAGCTTCCGCAGATAAGTCTCGATAATGAAATTCATAGAAAGTCTTTAAAAGGCCCTTTCTTGCTAAAGCTAGATACACATGGTTATGAGATTCCCATATTAGAAGGTGCTAAAGAACTGCTTAAACAAGCCGAGTTGGTCATTATTGAAACCTATAATTTCAAGCTTACAGACAGTAGTCTGCGGTATTGGGAAATGACTAAATATATGGAAGAGCAAGGTTTTGCTCCCATAGAACTTGTAGATTTTATGTTGCGAGAGAAGGATCAAGCCTTTTGGCAAATGGACACCTTTTATATTCGCAAAGACCATGCGGTTTTCAAGTATAACAAATACAAATGATCCCTTAGCTTTTGTCTGTAATAGAGCCCTTAAAAATATCTGTTGTTACGCCTAATTACAATCAAGTAGACTTCTTGGAATCTACCTTGCGTTCTGTTTTAGAGCAAGACTATCCCAATTTAGAATATATTGTAATCGATGGTGGGAGTACAGACGGTTCGGCGGACTTGATCAGGTCCTATCAGGACCAATTGTCCTATTGGGTCTCTGAACCGGATAAGGGGATGTACCATGCCATAAATAAAGGCTTTGCCAAGGCTACAGGTGATATTATGTGCTGGATAAACAGTGACGATGTGCTTTGGCCTGGGGCATTGAGATACGTAAATGAGCTATTTGCAAGCAGGTCTGAGCTAAATTGGTTACAAGGTTACCCCTCGGTTATTGATGAGCAAGGAGCCTTGCTCTATCAGCGTCCACCCGTTGCAACAAGAGCATATTTCTATAAGATGAGATTTTTAGACACCTTCGAATTCATTCAACAGGAGTCTACCTTTTGGAGACGCAGTTTGTGGGAACAAGCAGGAGCTCATTTAGATATGTCTTATTCTCTTGCTGCGGATTTTGAACTGTGGATGCGGTTTTTTAATCACCAAACCTTGTACTGTAGCAGGCAGCAGTTGGCCGCTTTCAGAAAGCGCGATGGGCAGCAAAGTGCAGACCAGTCCACTTATTTACAACAGGCGCAAAGAGCAGTTCGTACGCATAAGGCTAAGTTGAGCCTATTTGATAGCATTAAAATGTCTTTGACCAAAGGTGATTCCAACATCCAATGGATCGATTAGTATGACAAGTTTTAGCATCATCATACCGACCTATAATTCCGGCCAAACCTTAGAGGCGGCACTTTCTAGCATAGCCGAGCAGTCTTTCAAAGATCTGGAAGTCATCATTCAAGATGGTAATTCTCAAGACGACACTGTAGTGGTTGCCGAGCGTTATGCTACGCGCATCTCTGCATTGCGTATTTACGTTGAAAAGGACCAAGGTATCTACGATGCCATGAATAAGGCGATGACCAAAGTTACAGGTGCATGGATGTTCTTTATGGGTAGCGACGACAAATTCCATTCCAATACGGTCTTACAGCATATTTTCGGGCAAACACAACGATCTAAGGCGGATGTTGTCTATGGCGATGTTCAAATACTAGGCGATACAGGTTGGGCGAAAGATGGCGAACGATATGCAGGGCCTTTTAACCTACAGAAGTTGTTGAATCAAAATATTTGCCATCAGGCCATGTTTTACAGATCGGACTTTGTTAAACAAAAGCTTGGAGATTTCAACACGGACTACACCAAAAGTGCGGACTGGGACTTTAACCTAAAAGCTTGGGCCAATGGGAAGTTTGAATATTTGGATGTAGTGGTTGCCGATTTTGCCGCTGGAGGCTTATCGTCCAGCAGTACAGATTTTAAGTTAGAAGCAGATTTTGTTCAGAATGTTTTAAAGTACTTCCGCATTTCTCCTTTTAACCAAGCTGTCAATCGGACTGATTTCATCTATTACAGTCAAGTGGTAGCAATCCAAAGAGAAAAGTATAAATTGCAGTATCAATTCAGGCGCCTCATGGCCAAAATTGTGAAGAAACTCGGTTTAAGATCCTAATGAATACAGCCAAGCACCTTGCGTTTACCATCTGCTCCAACAATTATATGGGTCAGGCCATAGCGCTTAAGAACTCCTTGCTAAAACACAATCCAGACTTTAGGTTTTACATTATTTTGGTAGACCAGCTTCATCCGGAAGCGGACTATAGCTTATGTGAGCCAGCTACTGTAATACCAGTGGCAGAAGTTCCCGGTTTAGACCTTCAGGACCTTATTGCTCGTTATTATATCATTGAATTCAATACCGCAGTCAAGGCTTCGGCTTTTAAGTATCTGATCGCCCAAAATCCTGATGCCGAGAGTATCTATTATTTAGATCCGGATTTGTATTTCTACGGAGCCCTTACAGAGACCAATACACTATTAAAGCAGCGATCAGGTGTGCTAACACCACACATTTTGAATCCCATTCCAAGAGATGGTAAACAACCGGATGAGAATACCTTTTTGCGTTTTGGGATCTACAATCTTGGGTTTCTAGGTTTGAATCCGCAGCATGAAGCGACAGCTCAACTTTTAGATTGGTGGGAGCACAGAACCTTGAATCACGGTTATGACAGACCTAACAAAGGATATTTTGTGGATCAGCTCTGGATGGCCTTAGCGCCAATCTTTTACAAGGATTTTGCAGTGCTACGTACGTTCAATTACAATATGGCGCCGTGGAACCTGCATGAAAGGCAAATTGTTTCTATCAGTGAAGACAGCGTCTTATTGAATGACGGTTCGGATCTGGTCTTTTATCATTTTAGCAAATTGGCCGAAGATTCGGATGCGATTTCCAGAGAATACAATCGCTACGATTTCAACGATTTCCCGCTGCTTAGGGAATTGTATACCGGTTACCGACAGGAACTTGTTCGATCGCAATTTGACTCTTTTAGAAAGATTCCGATCGCATATCCAGTTCGCATGCCCTATGAGGCCAAAATAGTAAAGCGTTCGCTTTTAGCTAGGATATTTAAGAAAATTGGAAGTATACTAAATAAAATCGGCGATAAATTGTAAATGATGGTTTCCATAATTACAATAAATTATAACAACAGCGCAGGGCTTGAATCCACCATAAAAAGTGTTATATCTCAGCAAAGAGTTCGTTTTGAATATTTAGTAATAGACGGCAATAGCACAGACGGGAGTAAAGATGTTTTAGAAGCATTTAAGCATAATATTGATTACGTGGTTTCTGAAACTGATCGCGGAATTTACCACGCAATGAATAAGGGGATAAAAGCAGCTACAGGCACTTATTTACTTTTCTTGAACAGCGGTGACGTGCTTTTGAATGAACAAGTGTTGTATTGTGCTAGCCCTTATTTAAAAACAGGCCTCGACATATATTATGGAGATCTTCAGTATGTGGAAGCAGGTAATACCCATAGAGCTCATTTCCCAGAATTTCTAGACTTTAAGTATTTTTTTAAGGCTTCATTGCCTCATCCTGCATCATTTATTAAACGTTCTTTATTTGATGAGGTGTTTTATTACAACGAAGCTTTAGATATTGTTTCTGACTGGGAATTTTTTATTTGTGCGATTTGTAAATATAATGCGTCATACCAACATTTGGATCTGGTCGTTAGTGATTTTGAACCAGGAGGAATATCTTGGGATCCAAAATACAAGCTGCTTCAAGCTAATGAGCGTCGAGAATGCTTACAAAAACACTTTCCTAGAAAGTATATCATTTACAAAACACATCAAAGAATAGCAAATAAGCTTTCTAAACTAAAAAGTATACTAAAGCCAAAATGAGACATACTCTAAAATATTGGAAAAATAGGATCTTAGGGAGTCAAAAGGCCCCAATAACTAGTCATGAAACTTATCTTAATAAACTGCTAGATAACGGACTCACCATAGGAGAAAGTTTTAATATGCTGCCGGAATGCGTCATAGATTTCTCACATTGTTGGCACATAAAAATTGGGAATTCTGTTACTCTGGCTCCAAGAGTAATGATATTAGCGCATGACGCGAGTACCAAAATGCATTTAGACCACACAAAGGTAAAAAATGTCGTTATTGGAAATTATGTATTTATAGGCGCTAATAGTATTGTGCTTCCCGGGGTAAACATAGGCGATAATGTCATTGTTGGTGCCGGTTCTGTACTAACTAAAAATGTGCCGTCAAATTCAGTTGTTGCAGGAAATCCGGCTAAGTTCATTTGCACCATAGAAGAATACTTAGCACGTGAGAAAGCCAATATGAAACCGTCTAATACTTTTGGAGCTGAATATACTTTAGATCAGCAGCTAACACAAGGAATGAAAGAGCAGATGTTGGGGTGTATAAATGAGCAAGGATGTCTCTACGTCTTTTAGACGTTAAAAGGATACCGCATGTTGACTCCCAAAATTATTCATTATTGTTGGTTTGGTAAAAAACCGCTTCCGCCGCTGGCCCAGCAGTGTTTGTCCAGTTGGCGCCAGTACTGTCCGGACTACGAGATCATCCTGTGGGATGAATCAAACAGCAGCAAATACTTCAATACTTTTTGTGAGCAAGCCCTGCGAGAGAAGCAGTATGCCTTTGTAGCAGACTGCGTTCGGGTAAAGGCCTTGCAAGAATACGGCGGGTTTTATCTCGATACAGACATGCTGTTGGTTAAGCCAATAGACGAACTGAGAAAGTATAAGTTCTTTTCTGCCTATGAGGTGCCTGGGCGTGTAGCCTATGGATTTTTTGGAGGCCAGAAACAGCATCGCTTTTTTAATCTGATGGCAGATTTTTACGATAAGAATTACTTTAATCGCTACTCGCTGCCGGTGATCACCCATACTTTTAAAGCGCAAATTCAAGACGATAATTTGCAAGAGGGAGAGCTGCTTTTTCCTCCGGAATTTTGCTATCCGATGCCCTATGAGCAAAGAGACGAAGATCCGCAGCAATTCGTACTTCCAAAAACCTATGGGATTCACCTTTGGGATCATTCTTGGAATCCAGACAAAAAAGAAAGCTTGTGGTGGTTGCTCATACAATTTCTGAAGGTCCATCAGGATTATTATTTTTACAAATATCCTAAAGCGTATTTGAGACGGTATCGAAAAGGATTTGCCAGAAGGATCTATCACAAACTAATCGGAAAGTCATCGGCTTAAAAGTTGTCCACATAACCAATTCTGCTTTCGGAGGTGCAGGCATAGCTGCAAAGCGACTCCATGATGCTTTAAACAATTTATCACCCCAGGTTCAATCGGCATATATTTCTAAGAGTAAAACGCTGGGTTTTAATGGTGAACAATGGGAAAGTGATCCGCTTCTGAGCTATTCAAAACCCAAGGGGTTGCGCAGCTTGAAGTTAAAACTTCAGCAACGATTCTTCCCAGATACTTACACCCGATTACTTCGTACCCTTAAGACTTTGGTCAATCAAGGACCTTATGAGATTCTCAGTGGGCCTTATTCCAGATTCAAATTAGAGGATCACCCTTTGGTAAAAGAAGCCGATGTGATCCACTTACATTGGATCAACGATATGGTAGATTTGAGTTTTTTTCGGACCATAGATAAACCCATAGTTTGGACCTTACACGATATGAATGCCTTTATGGGTATTTTTCACTACAGCACAGATAAGCAAAAGGTCAATAGTAGCGCCCAAGCCTTAGACAGGCAAATACTAGAATTAAAGGCTCAGGCTTACACGCATTTAGATCGATTGGCTGTGGTTACACCTTCTAAGTGGTTGCTAGAAGAGGCGCAAGCAAGCGCAGTTTTTCCACAGGCGGATTTTTATCATATTGCCAACCCTATTAGTTTTGCAAAGGCCAACAATAGTGCAACCCAACCTACATCCGCAGCTAATACAGCTATCGTAATTGCTCAAAATCTGCTGGTGGAGCGCAAGGGAATGCAACTGCTTAAAGATGCCCTAGCGGCGGTAGACTTTCCATTGACACTCTTTGTTTTAGGAAAGGGCAATATCGATTTTGACAATCCGAACATCAAGGTTGAATCTCTTGGTGTAGTTCGAGATTTCGATCAGATCTCGGCCTATTATGAAGCGGCAGATGTACTGATATTGCCGAGTATAGAAGATAATCTTCCCAATACTATGGTAGAAGCTTTGCGCGTTGGGACCCCTATAGTTTCCTTTAGGGTAGGAGGTATGAAAGAGACCCTTCGGGATGAATTCAACGGCCTTATGGCTGACAGTATTTCTGCGGAGGCATTAGGGCAAACTCTTAATAAGTTCTTTAAAGAAAAACACCATTACAACCGAAATGCTATCCGGGAAGATGCTAAATTGCAATTCGAAGCAAAAACTCAGGCCCTAAAATACCTGGAAGTGTATAAAACAATAACCCCATGAAATGAGCATGAACAAATTTAATTAGAAGCGTATCCACTGCAATAATTAAATTTTTTATGCGAAAGCGAAGCGGTTGATTTATGCAAATAATTTTTATTTGCTTGATTAATACGATAATAAAAATTTTTAAATAGATGAAAACTGCCTTTATTACCGGTGTAACCGGTCAGGATGGAGCTTATTTAAGTGAATTCCTATTGAAAAAAGGATATACCGTACACGGCCTCAAACGCCGTTCTTCATTGTTCAATACTGATAGGATAGATCACCTCTATCAGGACCCGCATACCGATAATCGCAAGTTCATTTTGCATTATGGGGACATGACAGACAGTTCTAACTTGATTCGTTTGATCAACGATATTCAGCCCGATGAGATCTATAACCTGGCGGCTATGAGTCATGTTGGGGTATCTTTCCAAGTACCCGAATACACGGCCAATGCAGATGGTATTGGAGCATTGAGAATTTTAGAAGCGGTTCGATTTTTAGGTTTAGAGAATAAAACTAGGGTGTATCAGGCATCTACCTCAGAATTATACGGAAAGGTGCAAGAGGTGCCTCAGACAGAGCAAACGCCATTCTACCCGCGCTCTCCTTATGGCGTCGCAAAGCTCTATGCCTATTGGGCTACTGTCAATTACAGAGAGGCCTACAATATTTTTGCCTGTAATGGGATCTTGTTCAACCACGAATCTCCAATACGTGGAGAGACCTTCGTGACTCGTAAAATTACTCGCGCCGTGGCTCGCATTGCCCTGGGTATGCAAGACATGCTCTATATAGGGAACCTCGATGCTAAACGCGATTGGGGGCATGCCAAGGATTATGTGCGCATGATGTGGATGATCTTACAGCACGATAAGCCGGAAGATTGGGTAATAGCTACGGGAAAGACAACATCCGTGCGAGATTTTGTAAAGATGGCTTTTAGCGAAGTTGGAGTAAGTCTAAGATTCGAAGGAGAGGGTGTTAACGAAAAGGCCTTTGTAAGCGCTGTTAGTAACGAGGAGTACGATCTTAAAGTTGGCCAACAAGTGCTACAGATCGATCCGAATTACTTCAGACCTACAGAAGTTGACCTCTTGGTTGGAGATGCCACTAAAGCTAAAGAAGTTTTGGGTTGGACTCCTAATTACCAACTTAATGATCTGGTCAAAGAGATGGTGGGCAGCGATTTGAAACTGATGGGTAAAGAACGCTATCTTCGAGACGGCGGATACAATACTATGAACTATTACGAATAGCGATGAATAAGGATTCCAAAATCTATATCGCAGGTCATCGAGGCTTGGTAGGGAGTGCCATTCATCGTACACTTTTAGATCAAGGATATACCAACTTTGTGCTCAGAAGCTCTTCGGAATTGGATCTTAGAGATCCGGTTGCTGTTGCAGATTTCTTTGCTGCACACAAACCAGAGTATGTATTCTTGGCAGCTGCAAAGGTGGGAGGAATTGCTGCTAACAATACCTATAGAGCCGAATTCATCTATGATAACTTGATGATCCAGAACAATGTGGTGCATCAAAGTTATTTGAACGGTGTTAAGAAGTTGTTGTTCTTAGGAAGTACTTGTATTTATCCAAAAGAGGCCAAGCAGCCCATTCGAGAAGACGAACTCCTTACCAATCCATTAGAATACACCAACGAGCCTTACGCTATTGCAAAGATCGCAGGTATTAAGCTCTGCGAAAGTTACAATTTGCAATACGGCACGAATTATATCTCTGCAATGCCCACCAATTTGTATGGGCCACACGACAATTTTGACTTGGAAAAGGCACATGTATTACCGGCCTTACTCAGAAAGATCCACCTAGCAAAAGCGCTAGAGGAAAACAATTGGGAGCAGATCCGAACAGACCTAAATAACTTACCAATAGAAGGAGTTAGCGGTGAAGCATCTGAAGCAAATATTCTTGCGAAACTCAACGATTTTGGTGTGAAACAAGATGCCAATGAGGTTCGGGTAGAGATATGGGGTAGTGGTAAACCCATGCGAGAATTTCTTTGGGTCGAAGATATGGCAGCGGCTTGTGTGTTTTTGATGGATACCTACGAGTTTAAAAAAGAGACAGCACATTTGACAGAAGTCCGAAATACCCATATTAATGTGGGTACCGGGGTAGACATTTCTATTGCCGATTTAGCCGAACTTATTAGGTCTGTTGTTGGTTTTTCTGGAAGTTTTTATTTCAACAGCGATAAGCCAGATGGGACCATGAAGAAATTGACCGATGTAAGTAAGATCAATACCATGGGCTGGAAACACGAAGTGGATCTGCCGGGGGGTATTCAGAAAATGTATCAGTGGTATTTGAACCGATAATATACTGACATGAGCGAGCGGGTATTTCTTTCTATTATCACTGTGAACTTTAACAATGCAGTGGGTTTAAAGAAAACCGTGCAGTCTGTTTTGGACCAAGATTTTAAGAATTGGGAATATTTGATCATCGATGGCGGATCAACAGACGGCAGCAAGGAAATTATTGAAGCAAATGCCACAAGTCTTTCTCATTGGGTAAGTGAACCGGACGAGGGAATTTATCACGCGATGAATAAGGGTATCGCTAAGGCAGAAGGTGAGTATTTGTTGTTTTTGAACAGTGGAGATTTTCTTGCAGACACAACAGCTTTAAGCCGTTTTATTGGTCACCAAAGTTTTACAGGAGATATAATTTACGGAGATTATCTATTCGCAGAAGGCAGTAAAAAGTATCCCGATGAGTTGTATCCGGCCTATTTCATGAAAACCTCCTTACCCCATCAAAGTACACTGTTCAAAGCCAGTGTTTTTGATAAACTAGGAAGTTATGACTTACAATTTCCTATGGGAGCGGATAGGGCCTTTTACATCAAGGCCTACTTAGCTGACAATATAAAATTCGCTCATGTTCCTGTTTTTTTAACGCATTTCGATCTTTCGGGAATCAGTAACGACCCGGACTGGAAAAGTAGAAAGCTAAGCGAGGATGAAAGACTGCTAAAACACTGCTATGGTAGTATGTACCACGAAATGAAAGCGGAAATAGAGCAGGAATTACTAGAATCGCGGGTGCCAAAATATTCCGTAAAGGGAATTTTGAAGAGACTCAAAAAGAGACTACGCGACCTATGAAAAAGCTGCCTTTGGTTAGTGTTATAATTACCGCTTTTAATAGGACCGAGTATTTAAAGCAGGCCATTGATAGTGTGCTAAATCAGTCGTATTCTAATATCGAGATCCTTGTTGTTGATGACGGTTCTGAGTCCGATGCCATTCAAAAACTGTGTGCTTCTTTTACTGCGGTGAATTATTACCGAAAAGAAAATGGTGGAATCTCATCAGCTCGTAATTTTGGTCTGGCCAAAGCCAAAGGCGCGTTCATTGCCTTTTTGGACGATGACGATAAGTTCAAACCACATCGAATAGAAGTTCAACTTCAAGTCTTTAAAACTTATCCTGATATTGGCTTGGTGCATACCGCGGCAGAGGTAATTGATTCAGAGGGCAAAACCACGGGTAAAGTATTGGGGGCTAGCGCCGATAAAGCGCACCTCCGAAGTGGTTACGTATTTTGGAATGCCTTGGGTACCTGGCTGCCAAAAGCTCCGACCGTTTTAATGCGACGAGAAGCTGTTGGCGATCTGCGTTTTGATGAGAACCTACAAGCGGGCGAAGACGCAGATTTCTATCAGCGTTTCTTTTATTTCAATAAGATAAAATACCTGGACGAATCCCTTGCGTATTACAGGGAACATGAAAGTGGTAAGCGACTTTCTAAGCAAAAAGAAAAGTATTTAGGTCTGAGTAAAACCATGTATGCAAACCTAAAAGCCCTGGGTATTTCTAACCCTATGCACTTGAGACGCATTGCAAGTAAATTAGTTCGTATGGAGCAACGACTTTATGCGGAAGTTTATCCTAATAGCAAACCCATGTTTTCTAAATGGAAACGCCTGCTTTTTCCAATTACTTGTTTAAAACAGTAACTTCGTGATTCATGCGCGTAGGCAGAAACCCATACAATAAGAAAGAGCTGGCTAGTTCAGCCTTGCATAGGATCATCACAGCCGTATTTATTCCAGACCTAGATGACCCTTATTTTAAGCAGAGTCTTGAAGTGCTTAAAATGTCGCTCGACTCTTTATCAAAAACACGGCATGACCGTGCTTTGCTCACTGTTGTCAATAACGGAAGTTGCTCAGTTGTAACCGATTATTTGCAACAACAGTTTGTCGCTGGTGTGATCGATCAACTCGTGCACCACAGCACGAATTTGGGCAAGATAGACGCAGTTGTGCCTATAGCTAAGAGCTGTCAGGAGCCTCTGATTACCATTACAGATAGCGATGTGTTGTTTCTAGGTGGATGGATGCAAGCTGTGGAGACCGTTTTTGCGAAAATCCCACAGGCCGGTATGGTTTCTCCAGTTCCGCATGGTACAACTTTCGCCAATCATACAGTGAATACCCTTTTTGACGCCTTTTTCCAAAGAAAACTAGGTTTTAGAAGTGCTGCCAATCCGGAGGCGATGCTAAAATTCGCTGAGAGCATAGGGCAATCGGAATCCATGTATAAGAACGAGTTGCGATTAAAATATCAGATGACGGTTAAAGCTAAAGATTGCACGGCTGTTGTGGGTTGTGGTCACTTTGTGGCCACCTATCGCAATGAGGTCTTTAAAAACAGTCCTAATACCTGGAGTCGCTTAGCTTATGCACCAGAGGCAGATAGAGATTATCTAGATATTCCTGTAGAAAGGTCAAAATTGTGGCGTTTGGCAACCACACAGAATTTTGCTTATCATATGGGAAACACCCCGCTGGAGTGGATGGAATCTGAATTGGACGGTATAAAGCCAGCTAAGGTAGATGCCATAGCTCCGCTGCCTATACGTCGTTGGTCTTTGATTCCCTTTGGACTTAAAAAGTTGGTCATTCGCCTTTTGCTTAGCAAATACTTCAGAGCAACTTGGTTTCGATTTTTGGGTTTAAAAGAAGGAGCAAACCGATACTAAGACCCTCTTTCCACAGAAATTATTATTAATGCTGCACGAAAATCCATAAGTTTGAAAGTGTAAAGCCATGCCTTTTGAAGCCATTTAGATTATTTGTCAGACGCGTTCTATACTATTTTCTCAACACTGTCGAGGCTTCTGATAAGGTAGTGTTGAGCGGATATTCCAGAGGTCTTCAAAATGTTGAATTCAAAGGAAAGAACAAAGTTCCAGACCGTTGTAATTTCTCAGGTCGTGTTAAATTGGGTTATGCCACTACACTAGGTTATAACAATTTTCTCCACGGTGATATCGAAATTGGCAATTATTGTCAATTGGGTGCAGATGTAGCTATTCACAGCACAAATCATCCAACTAGCCATTTAACTACCTACATCAATGAAAACCTTTTTGACGGAGACTTGAAAGATCTTAAAGAGATCAAAAAAATCCGAATTGGTCATGATGTTTGGGTGGGTCACAATGCACTGATTGTTGGCAATGTAAATATTGGCAATGGTGCTATAATTGCCAGTGGAGCAGTGGTTACCAAAGACGTCGCGCCTTTTACTATTGTTGGTGGTGTGCCTGCAAGGCAGATCGGGCAACGATTTTCCGATCAGATCATCGCAGAGATACAAGAATTGGCATGGTGGGATTTTGATGCCGAAAAGCTCGAGCAACACCGTCATTTGTTCACCAAAGACTTTAGCAATAGCTCGTCAATTTTCGATTAAAAGATCTAATAGAAGAGATTAATCATCTCTTGTAGAAATAGTTGATTTCCTTGTTGACAGAAAAAGAAATCAATAGGGTTCAGTTGGTAATTTATGGTTAAATTTGAGTACAACTCAAACTAAACAACTGCCTTGATCACTACTATTGCCGAAATAGGACAAGCCCACGATGGAAGTCTTGGTGCAGTTCATGCCTATATCGACGCATTGGCTCAAACAGGAGTCACTGCAGTTAAGTTCCAAACGCATATTGCACACGCAGAAAGTTCTATCCACGAGCCGTTTCGGATTAAATTCAGCAGCCAAGATAAAACGCGCTACGACTATTGGAAGCGCATGGAGTTTACACCAGAACAATGGCAAGCTATTGGTGATCATTGTCGAGAGCTTGGCTTGCAATTTATAAGCAGTCCCTTTAGCAATGCGGCTGTAGCTGTATTAGAAGAGGCTAAGGTGGATGTTTACAAAGTCGGAAGTGGCGAGGTTAATAATTTTCTCTTGTTAGAAAAGATAGCGCAGACCGGAAAACCAGTGATCATCTCTAGTGGAATGAGTAATTATTCAGAACTGGATAAAACAGTGGCATTTTTAAAAGAAAGAGAGGTTCAGTTTTCTGTATTACAATGTACTACCAGTTATCCTACAGCCCCTGAGCAATATGGATTTAACGTAATTCAAGAGCTTAAGGATCGCTATGGAGTGCCTGTTGGGTTCTCTGATCACTCAGCAAAAGTATCTACTGGAATAGCAGCTGCAGCTCTAGGTGCAGAAATCTTGGAGTTTCATGTGGTTTTTGATAGGGCTCAATTTGGCCCCGATAGCAGTTCCTCTTTAACCATAAACGAGGTAAAAGATCTGGTTACAGGGGTAAATAGCGTACATGCAGCTTTAAAGCAACCTGTAAATAAAAGCGATAATAGTGCTTTCGGATCGTTGAAATCGATATTTGAAAAATCGCTTGCCGTAAATAAGGATCTGGCAGCAGGGCATGTACTGACCTTTAACGACTTGGAGGCTAAAAAACCTAAGAATTTTGGTATTGATGCTGCTGATTTTGAGTCTGTATTGGGCAAAGCCCTAAAAAAGGACCTTAAAGCTTGGGACTTTTTAACCGAAAACGACATTTCCCTATGAGTTCAGCACCACGAAAGATTTGTGCGGTAATCACAGCTCGACCATCTTACAGTCGGGTCAAGACAGTTTTGCAGGCGGTAAAAGCACATCCTGATTTGACCTTGCAATTAGTTGTAGCAGGTTCTGCTTTGTTAGATCGCTATGGAAATGCTGTCAATTTCATTGAAAAAGACGGTTTCTCAATCGATGAAAAGGTCTTTATGGTCTTGGAAGGTGAAAATAAGACTGCAATGGCCAAGACCACAGGGCTCGGTGTCATGGAATTGGCCAATGTTTTTTACAATCTGCAACCAGACGCTGTATTAACTATTGCCGATCGTTTTGAAACTATAGCGACCTCTATTGCGGCAGCATACCAAAACATACCCTTGATTCATTTACAAGGAGGGGAGGTAACTGGTAACATAGATGAAAAAGTGCGACATGCCAATACCAAACTGGCAGACATTCACTTTGTGACCTCAGAAGATGCGCGAAACCGCGTGATTAAAATGGGCGAGGATCCAGACTATGTTTTCAATACAGGTTGTCCTTCAATTGACATTGCTAAAAATGTACTCGAAACTCCAGCTTTGGATTTCAACCCTATAGCGCGATACGGAGGAGTCGGCGGGCAGATAGATCACAATTCGGATTATATCGTTGTCATGCAGCATCCGGTGACCACGGAATATCAGCAAGCGAAACAAGATATCACTACTACTTTAGAGGTCATAGACCAGTTAAAAGTGCCTACCTTTTGGTTTTGGCCCAATGTAGATTCGGGAGCTGACGGAACCTCTAGAGGTATTCGATCGTATCGGGAAAAACACAATCCAGATCATATTCGCTTTTTTAAGAATATGGAACCCAATGATTTTCTGAAGTTATTGGTCAACAGTAAATGCTTGATAGGTAATAGTAGTGTAGGGATTCGCGAATGTGCCTTTTTAGGAGTGCCGGTAGTAAATATAGGAACACGCCAAAACAGAAGGCTTCGTGGCGAAAATGTTATCGATGTTTCCTATAAAGCAGCAGAAATTCAAAAGGCTATTTCTGATCAGTTAGAGAACCCAAAGAATAGTCAAAGTAAGGTTTATGGTGATGGCCAAAGCGGGCAGCGAATTGCCGAAATATTGGCCACCTTACCGCTGCGTTTTCACAAAACAATAACCTATTAATGCGGATCCTAGGTCTCATACCGGCGCGAGGAGGTTCAAAGGGAATACCAGCAAAGAACAGCAAAATGCTGGGCGATAAGCCGCTTATGGCCTATACCGCAGCAGCAGCGCAAGAGGCTCAAATGCTCACCGATGTTGTTTTTAGCTCGGAAGATGAGCAGCTCATGGATATGGCCAAGGGCTTAGGATTGTGGGTTCCATTTAAACGTCCAATCGAGTTGGCTACAGATCAGTCTGGATCTTTAGAAGTAGTGAATCACGCATTAGATACGCTAGCTTCGCAGGGTTACCATTACGACGCTGTTTGTCTGTTGCAACTCACCACACCCTTTAGGACCTCTACACAGATAGACTCAGCAGTAAAAAAGTACATTGATGATGGAGCAGATTCTTTAATTTCTGTTATAGAAGTTCCGCATCAATACAATCCCCATTGGGTATTTATGCCCACAGAAAAGGGACTCCGCATAGCAACTGGTGATAGCAAGATTATCAAACGAAGACAAGAATTACCTCCTTGCTATGTTAGAGATGGCGCCATTTATATAACTGCAAACACTGTTTTGCAAGATTCGAACTCCTTTTACGGAGAAGCACTTTCTTATGTTGTCCACCCTTCGGAATCTGCAATTAATTTAGATACCCTGGAAGATTGGGAAAGGGCAGAGCAATGGTTAAAAGCAAGCGAGGCATGAATCAAGACATAAAGATAAGTGTAGTATTACCGGTATATCGCAATGAGGCTATGTTGGAAGAGCTCTGTCAGCGTTTGCTCGAAGTCATGAAGCAATTGAATGCCCAGCCGGAATTGATTTTTGTGAACGACGCCAGTCCAGACAATTCTTGGGAAATAATCAAATCACTCGCGGCCAAACACCCGGAGGTCCGAGGGTTGAATCTGAGTAAGAATTTTGGTCAGCATTACGCGATCTCTGCAGGTCTAGCGCATTCCAATGGCGACTGGGTTGTCGTTATGGATGCCGATCTACAAGATGTGCCAGAAGAAATCACAAAGCTTTATAAGGAGGCTTTAAGAGGTTATGACATTGTGTTGGCTCAACGTCAGAAAAGAAAAGACTCGTGGCTCAAAAAAAGATTTTCACTTTGGTTCTATAAACTGCTTTCTTATTTGTCCGGAGCTAAATACGACGGAAGTGTCGCGAACTATGGGATATACAATAGAAAGGTTGTCGCTGCCATAGTGGACTTACCAGAGAAGAATAGATATTTCCCTTCTATGGTTAAGTGGGTTGGGTTTCATTCGACCTCGATCGCTGTAAATCATGCAAGTCGTGAATCGGGGAGTTCGGCTTATAATTGGAAGAAACGAACAAACTTAGCCTTGGATATTATATTGTCATATTCTGACAAACCCTTGCGATTGGCCATTAAACTAGGTGTTTTGATGGTAATTCTGTCATCGGCGTTTGCAATTTGGATTTTGATTCGATGGATTAAAGGAGATATTGTAGTAGAAGGATACACTTCACTGTTGTTAAGTATCTGGTTCTTGTCGGGAATCTTAATACTTGTTCTAGGTGTTTCTGGACTTTATATTGGAAAGATATTCGAAAACGTGAAAGACCGCCCGACCTATATCGTTAAAGAGGAAATATGACATTTACGCTATATATCTCAGGACAAAAAGGACTCGCTGCATTGCAAGGTATGGAGCAAGAATCAGCCGGCCTTGACCTAGTGGTTATTGGACGAGATACCCATATAACAGCAGATCATTCTGAGGAAATAATAAATTATTGTGAGGCAAAGGGCTACACCTACACTTTAGATAAAGACACCATTAGTAATTCCTCTTATCTAATTGCCGCGGGTTGGCGCTTTTTACTTTACCCCACAGCCAATCAGACCTTGATCGTATTACACGACTCGTTGCTTCCTAAATATCGCGGGTTTAACCCTTTGGTGACTGCCTTGATTAATGGTGATGAAGAAATAGGAGTAACCGCCTTGTTAGGCACAGATTCCTACGATCAAGGACCAATAGTACTGCAACAAGCCATTGGGGTTCAATACCCTTTAAAAATAGCCGATGCTATTATAAAGATAGCAGCTTGCTACAAGGAGATCGTTGCGGCACTATGCTATAAAATAAAACAGGGAGCATTGACACCTCAAAATCAAGATGAAACCAAAGCCACCTACAGTCTTTGGCGCGATGATGAAGATTATTTTATAGACTGGACGCAAACAGCCGAACAGATCGAGAGGCATGTCAATGCCGTGGGCAAACCTTATAATGGGGCAAAGTGCAGATTGGGTCAGCAGCAATTGCGAGTAGATTCAGTTAGAGCGCTCCCCGATGTTTCCATTGCCAATAGAACTCCTGGTAAATTAATTTTTAAGCAAGAAGATAAGCCAGTAGTTGTCTGTGGAGAAGGTCTATTACTCCTAGAAGTATTAAAAACCGAGCAGGGCGATGATTTTTCGTTAGGCAATAAATTTCGCTGCAGATTCAAATAATGAAGTATCCTTTCAACAAACCCTATTTATCTGGTAAGGAACTGCATTATATCGAAGATGCTGTCTCTAAAGGGAAGATCTCCGGAAATGGTCATTATACGAAAAAGTGTCAATCCTATTTTGAGTCTCAATATGGGTTTAAAAAGACCTTGTTGACCACTAGCTGCACCGACGCGCTAGAGATGGCAGCGATTTTATTGGATATTCAGCCAGGAGACCAAGTAATCGTTCCTTCTTTTACTTTTGTTTCAACAGCCAATGCATTTGTATTGCATGGGGCTGAGGTTGTATTTGCAGATAGTCAGTCAGAGCATCCAAATATAGACGCGGCTAAGATCAAAGGACTCATTACCCCTAAGACAAAAGCCATTGTGGTGGTTCACTACGCTGGAGTCGCTTGTGATATGGACCCCATTATGGAATTGGCAGATGCCCATGGAATTTTTGTAGTCGAAGACGCGGCTCAGGCTATTGCTAGTACCTATAAGGGTAGATATTTAGGGGGAATTGGCCATTTAGGAGCCTTTTCCTTTCACGAGACCAAGAATTTGCAGTGTGGAGAAGGTGGTTTGTTGACGATCAATGATGACCGGTTTCTCAAACGCTCGGAGATCATTTGGGAAAAGGGTACCAACAGAAGTGCTTTTTTTAGAGGAGAGGTAGACAAGTATGGTTGGGTAGATGTAGGCTCTTCCTTTTTACCAAGCGAATTGAATGCGGCCTATTTGTGGGCACAGCTCGAGCAACTAGATAAGATTCAACAAGAACGCAAACGCATTTGGAGAGCCTATCACGATCAGCTGCAGTCTTGGGCAGATGCTTTAGGAATAAAATTGCCCAAGCTACCAGATTACGCAGTCAACAATGCTCACATGTTTTATTTGGTCTGCCAGAACCAAGAACAGAGAGCAGCATTGATTAGTCACTTAAAGAATAGAGATATTTTGGCTGTTTTTCATTACCAAAGCTTACATAGGAGCGCTTTTTTCAAGGATCTTTATCATGGAGAACCTCTTGAAAATTCTGATTTATATACGGCGTGTTTGTTACGCCTTCCATTGTATTATGGTTTAGATGTGGATTACATCATCCAGCAAGTCAAACAGTTTGATGGAATACAATAAACTTATTGAATATACTTTTCGCGGGTCTGTCCTAATTTACGGACTATTGGCCGCCTTTTACTTTCTAAGCAAGCCATTTGGCCTGGGCGATGAGTCTCAGTTCATTGCGGATTTGCAGCTTTTAGAAGAGCAAGGCTATTACAGCGCTGTCGCAAAAGGAGTTTCTATTCCCTATATGATCTTGAGCTATCCCTTTAACTCGATCTTATCTACAGGACTTGCACTGCGAGTGACCAATCTTGTAATGTTGTTTGCTCTAGCTTACTATTTCTATCGAAGGCGAGTCCTGCTGAGTTCAAATTTTTTTGGATTGCTCTTGTTTTACATCAGCAGTTATGGGTACTTCTATTTAGGTACTAATGACGCGTTTTTCACCTGTTGTTTAGCTGTTGTTTTTGTTGAGACCTCCCGAATCAAGGATGCCGAGGCAAACGCAAGTCCTCTTCTTTTATTGATCGCTATGATTAGCGCCGTATTTACGCGGGAGTTGATCCTTGTCTATTTGCCAGCCTGTCTTCTGGCCTTATGGTATGTCCGAGATTCTTTGCTGAGGCACAAAAAGAAATTGTACTGGGCTGTGGCTTTAGTAGTCTTACTATTGGCTTTGAATTACCCGTCCTTAAAAGAGAACGGAAAGCTGGCTTACGATCAGAAGTTACCGCCTACAGGAACTGTTGCTAGCTGGCCACAACGTCAGTATCTAGCGCAGCTTATGGTAAATCAAGGAGCCTTGTCCAACTATAACCATCCGTCTTGGGAACAGACAGATGCTTATTTGGGAAAATATGGTGAAAATGCGCTCCCTAGGACTGTGTCAGAAGCCATGCTCCAGGACCCCGCATTTACCATTAAGGAATTTGTAAAAGACTTTATTTATGTCTTTCAATATACAACCCGCTCTGTTGGTCTGATCTACTTTTTGATCTTAGGGTTTGCTCTTATTGAGTTATGGAAGAAGCGCAGTCTCGCTGCTGTCAATTATATACCTTTGGCATTACTGGGAACCATCTCAGTTTTTGCCTTGATCATCATTTCTTTTGTGGAGTTGCGTTGGCTCGCCCCCTTGGCAATTGGTTCCTTATTCTACTTTGAACGTCAGTTGATGAAAGGGAATATACCTTCCTTCTGGAAGCAACTCAATCAAGGATTAATCGTGCTACTTTGCGTTTACGGTAGCTATAATATGTTTATTAAATTGGCTTGGATTGGAGCATAAAAAGAACATACTTGTTTTAGTGCCTGACGGCACAGGAATAAAAAACTATCTCTACACAAGATTGTTTAAGGGCGAGGGTATTAAACGAGGTCTCTTGCATAGTTTTGACAAAGAAACCTTAACCGAAATATCTAAACATTTTCCGGCGGAGTACCAGCAACAAATTCCCAAGTACAAAGAAAGTTTTAGGGAGAAGTTTCTGCGAGAACTGATCCATAGAGCTCGTTTAATTCACAACGCCAAGATCAGCTCGAATCCTACCATTTTAAAATTTTGGGGTAAACGACCAAAGTCGTTAAAACTCAAAGTGTTTTATGCAGCCGTTATTTTTACAGCTCGCTTCTACACCAATTACAAGGCTATTTTGCGATTGGAATCTAGATATGATAAAGCCCTGAGAAAGAACCCTTTTTACGGTGAGTGCAGGTCACTTTTAGAACAACATCGCCCGGACATACTTTTTTGTACCCATCAGCGAGCTTTGAGTGCTCCAGGAATCTTTATGGCTGCCCGTGATCTGGGTATTCGAACCGTAACCGTGATCTATTCTTGGGATAATTTACCCAAGGCGCGACTAGCCTTGCGAGCAGATCAATATTTGCTTTGGTCGGACCATATGTTTGCAGAAATGCAGCTTTTCTATCCGGAGATCGACTCAGAAAAACTTGTGGTAACGGGCACGCCGCAATTTGAGTTCTATGAGCACGAGAAACATCTAATTCCAAAGGATGAGTTTTATGCCAAGTATGATCTAGACCCTAAAAAGCGTATCCTATGTTTCTCCGGAGACGATGTTCGCACCTCTCCGTATGACCCTCAATATTTGAATGATATTGCCCAAGAGATCTTAGATGGCCCTTATAAAGACGAATTTCAAATTCTCTTTAGACGTTGCCCTGTTGATGTATCGGGGCGTTTCCAGGCCGTTGTGAAGCGTTTTCCGGAACTTATCAAAGAAGCCCCGCCGATATGGAATTTCAATAGCAAAGTATGGACCACCATATACCCAGCTTCAGAAGACATTGATTTACTTGTTAGTACTGCTTTTTATGCTGATGTGGTAGTCAATGTAGGTTCTACCATGGCTTTCGATTTTGGGATGTTCGGCAAGCCTTGTATTTTCATTAATTACGATGTTCCAGAAGCCAGCTCTTGGTCTGTGAATACAGTTTACCAATACCAACACTTTAGAAGCATGCCCAATTCCAGTGCTGTTTTGTGGTTGAGCAATAAAAATGAGGTCAATTCCCTGTTGAAAAAGGTTCTATTGGGCGAAAAGACCACTATAAACGATTGGTTTCAGGAAGTGGTTAAAGACCCCAATCAGGCCTCAGAAAAAATAAGAAAACTACTCTTGTGATGCATATAGTATTTCTTTCTCACGAATATCCGCTTTGGTCATCTGGTGGCATAGGCACTTTTTTGCAGACCTTAGGACGCTCCCTTGTCACCAAGGGACACAAGGTTAGTATTGTTGGGCCGGGAGTAAAGTCTCAAGAGGAAGTATTGAACGATCAAGGTGTTGTGCTTTTTCGTTTGAAGAAGAATCCCTTACCTGGGCCAAATTTTATTTATAATGCCTTTGCAATAAATAAAAAGCTCAGGGAATTAGACCAAAAAGATCCTATTGCCATAGTTGAGGCTTCAGAACTTGGCTTGGCCTTTATCAATTCTCGCTTGGCAGCCAAAAAGGTTATTCGACTTCACGGTGGTCATCACTTTTTTGCGGAGGCTGAGAACCGGGGAATCAATTGGCGACGTGGCGCGTTGGAAAAACGTTCTTTTAAAAAGGCAGATGCTTTTATAGCGGGCACCAAATACGTTTTAAACCATACTGGAAAATATCTCAGTTATCACACCGCAGCCGTTTCTGTTATCCCTAATCCGATACAGACCGATGTTGCTATTCCTAAAGTTGAAGTCGATCAGAATTTAATCTTGTTTGCGGGAACCATTTGCGAGAAAAAGGGGGTACGGCAACTTATTCAGGCCTTTAAACTAGCAAGAGAAAAACGACCAAGTTTGATCTTGGAACTTTACGGAAGAGAGTGGTTCTACCCCGATGGCAGATCATTTGAGCAATCGCTTCGATCAGAATTATCTAAAGACCACTTTGAGCATGTGCGATTTATGGGGCCCGTGTCGCGCCCCGAGCTCGATAAAGCTTATGCAAGTGCTGCAGTCTGTGTATTCCCGTCTCATATGGAAACACAAGGATTAGTATCTTTAGAAGCCATGCTTTTGGAAAGACCGGTGGTTTTTTCAAAGTATGGACCTGGACCAGAGACCATAATTCACAGAGAAACTGGATTGCTGGCAGACGTCTACGAACCAGATGATATTGCCGCACAAATAAACTGGGTGTTGGATCATCCTGCGGAGGCGGAAGCTATGGGTAAGGCGGCGCGAAAGCAGGTTCTAACGAATTATGAACTGGAAAAGATCACAGAGGCCAACTTAAATTTTTACAGAACCTTATTGGATAAATAATGACCAGATTTAAAGCAGATATCGCCAAGTATAAACGCTACTCCAACAAGAGCGCACTTGTCCTTTTGCTTACTCAACAAGGACTTTGGGCGCTATGTGTTTATCGTATAAACAATAGGATATATCGTTCCAAGATACCAGGGATCTTTAAGCGTATTTTACTCGGTTTCGGACTGCTATGGCAGAAGTGGATTGAGATGATAGCTGGAATCTCATTGCCTTATTCGGCTAGTATCGGTCCTGGATGTTATATCGGTCATTTTGGAGGAATAATTGTCAATGCCAATGCCGAGATAGGAGCAGATTGTAACCTGTCTCAAGGAGTAACTATTGGAGTTAGTGGTCGTGGATCGAATAGAGGAGTGCCACGTATAGGAGATCGCGTTTATATTGGCGCAAACACAGTGGTGGCTGGACGCATAGAGGTCGGAAACGATGCCGTTTTGGGGGCCTGTTCATTAGTTATTAATGATGTACCAGCATCCACGACAGTACTGGGTGTTCCTGCGGTTCAAATAAGTGATAAGGACTCTTCAGATTATATTTTATGAAATTATTAGTCGTTGGAGCTGCGCCTTTTATTGCTACACCAGATGGCTGGGTAGCCTATTCTCCTTTGGTTATGGAAATGGATCTGTGGTTTGATAAAGTAGATCATGTCACGGTAATGGCTCCAACGTCTTATGACAAGCCTTTGCTTACTAAACCTTTAGCGCGTCAAGATATTAAGGTGGTCTCTATTCCGGCATTCGATATGAATTCGTTTGGAGGAATTTTTAGGATGCTATGGGCTTTGCCCATAATTAAGGTCAAGATGTTGATAGCGATGGCTAAGGCAGATCATATACATTTGCGTTGTCCGGGAAATATCGGTTTAATTTCTAGTTGGATGCAGCTCTTATTTCCAAGAAAAATTAAGACCGCCAAATACGCAGGTAATTGGGATCCGGAATCCCCCCAACCGTGGACCTATCGTTTACAGAAGTATCTGCTCAGCAATTCCTTTCTAACAAGAAATATGCAGGTCTTGGTGTACGGAGATTGGCCAAATCAATCTAAAAACATAAAACCCTTCTTTACTGCGACCTATTGGGAAAAAGATAAAGAGGCGCTACATGAACGCTCCTATACTGAAACCATACAAATGGTCTATTTAGGAACCTTAAGCGCAAACAAAAGAGTCGATTATGCGATTGAGTTAACGGCGGAATTAAAAAACCGAGGGATCTCAATTAAGTTTGATGTTTTTGGAGCAGGAGCAGAACAAGCCAAGCTGAAGGAGCTTGCGGTCAAATGCGCTTTAGAGCATGAGGTTGTGTTTCATGGGAATCAGCCCAAAGAAGTGGTCACTTCGGCTTTAAAGAAAGCAGATTTTGCGATCCTACCTTCTAAATCAGAAGGTTGGCCTAAAGCTGTTGCGGAGGCCATGTTTTGGGGAGCAATTCCATTGGCAAGTGCTGTGTCTTGTGTGCCGTGGATGCTGGATTATGGTAATCGAGGGCTGCTGTTGGATTTTAAGACCGATGCAGAAACGATCCAGGCAATGTTATCGCGACCCAAACGACTTCGAAACATGTCTGCGGCTGCAGCGGCCTGGTCAAGACAATACACCTTAGATAAATTCGAATCAGAAATAGAAATGCTTTTGAAATGATCAAGGCGATCCAACTTATTGATTCCTTACATGCCGGTGGTGCCGAACGTGTGGCAGTGAGTTATGCCAATGCCTTGAAGCCTGAAATTTTGGCGTCTCACCTCTGTACTACAAGAGAAGAAGGTGACTTAAAAGAGCAATTGAACGAAGGAGTCGGTTATCTGTTTTTAAAAAAGCGATCTGCTCTTGATATTCTAGCTGTAGTCCGATTAGTGCGGTATTGCAAAAACAATCAAATAAACATTATTCATGCCCACGGCTCATCATTTTTGACAGCTGTGTTGGCACATTTTTTTCTCGGAAGTACTAAAGTGGTCTGGCACAACCATTATGGGAACATTCAAGCAATGGGACGATTGTATTTGGGAGTGCTTCGTTGGTGTTCTCGCTATTTCTCTGCGATATTGACGGTGAATGAACAACTTAAAACATGGTCTGAGTCTTATTTAAGATGTTCGGTCGTAGCTTATTTTAAAAATGGCGTACCTATTCTAGACAACGATAAGGTCATTCCTGTTGATTTAGAAGGAGACCCTAACTTGCGCATTTTATTGATGGCCAACTTCCGAGAAGAGAAAGATCATCTCAATGCAATTGAGGCATTTAGCAAAGTTAAGCGTGCAATTCCAGAAGCCACCCTGCATTTAATCGGAAGGCATACCGATCTCAGTATTTTAAAGGAGGTAAATGCTCGAATTGAGAAATACGAATTGGCAGCTGCTGTTTTTCTGCACGGATCAAAACAGAATGTGAACGGATTCATGCGTGCATGCAGACTTGGTTTACTGTCCTCAAAAGCAGAAGGATTACCCATGGCGCTTTTGGAATATGGAGGTATGGGCATGATAGTAGTTAGTACTGCTGTTGGGCAATGCCCAAGTGTATTGGGAAATGATGGTTACTTGGTTCCTCCAGAAAATCCAACGGCCCTAGCAGAAGCTTTGATCAAGGCTCTTAAGGAGGACAATGCGAATATGGCAGCGGCGTTTCACGAAAGGGTAATATCCGAATACTCGATACGAGCAATTATACCTAAATTGGTGCAGTATTATGAGTCAGTACGCTAAAAATATCCGCAAGTTTACTTATGTGCAACTGTTGGGTCTTCATATAGGTCTGGCGCTGCTGGTATATTTAATTCGGCCGAGTTCTGTGATTTACCTGCTTGGTAGCTTTGCAATTTTTATGATCTACATATTGGCAAAGGGCAATAGAAATAATGAAGTCCTTTATGCTGCTGCTTATTTTACCGGAGCAGAAGTGTTTTTTCGTATGACAGGAGGAGCCTTGTTCTACGAAACCGGAAAGTACGCTGTTATCTTTTTTTTGTTGGTGGGTATGTTTTATCGCGGCACTTCGCTGAGGTCAATTCCTTATTGGGTGTACCTCTTCATTTTAGTTCCAGGTATTTTGTTCTCCGCCATTAATTTGAATTATGAGTCCAATTTTAGAACGGCCATTATATTCAATTTAAGCGGGCCTTTTTGTTTGGGGATTGCTGCTATATATATGTATTACAGAAGAGTGAGCGCAGAAGAGCTAAGACGAATATTCTTGGTCATGCTGCTGCCCATAGTTACGACTATGGTTTATTTGTTTTTGTATACGCCAAATATTAGAGATGCGCTCAATGGAACGGAGTCCAATTTTCAGACCTCCGGTGGATTTGGTCCAAATCAGGTGGCGACCATTCTTGGTTTAGGGATGTTCATTCTCATTACACGACTTTTTACCATCCGAGATCGATTGGTAAATATTATTGATTTGGTCATCCTCTTTTTTATGAGTTACAGGGCTATTGTTACCTTTTCTAGAGGAGGAGTAATAACGGCCGGAGCCTGTGCAGTATTCTTTTTGATTTTTCTGTACGTGACATCAAACTCAAGGAATAGAGCGCGATTATTACCAAAGGTTGGAATCATTGTATTTGGATTGATGCTGACATGGCTATTTACATCCATTCAAACTACAGGGTTGATCGATTACCGATATACCAATCGCGATGCGGCCGGGCGATTAAAACGAGACATCACAACAGGGCGATCAGATCTTATCAGTAGTGAACTAGAAGCATTTTACGAGAAACCCCTCACGGGTATTGGTGTGGGAAAGATCAAGGAATATCGCTTTGAACAATCGGGAACTCTAGCGGCTACTCACAACGAGGTGAGTCGACTGCTTTCGGAACACGGCGTATTGGGTCTGGCAGCACTTATGCTTCTTTTTCTAACTCCATTGTTCTATTGGTTCAGGCAACGGCATAATCCTTACCTGATAGCCTTATTTATCTTTTGGTTTCTAACCATAAACCACTCGTCCATGAGACTCGCGGCACCTGCCTTTATATATGGCTTGTCGCTATTATTTGTATTGAATGAAAAAAAGAAACCTCGTCTACATAGGCAATCACCTGCGCAGCTCGGATAAGAATCCTACTTATTCTCTCCGGCTAATAGACCGTCTGGAACAAGAGGGGTATAAGGTGTGGGCGAGTTCCTCTAAAAACAACAAATTCCTGCGCTTCTTGGACATGTGGACTACCTTGCTAAAGCGTAGCAAGCAGGTCGATTATGTCCTTATCGACACTTACAGCACTTTAAATTTTTACTATGCAATTATTATTGGCTGGTGGGCAAGACGCTTAGGGCTTTCGTATATTCCTATTATGCACGGCGGAAACCTTCCCAAGCGCTTGCAGAACAACCCCAAGACCATTGCGCGCTACTGTCAAGGGGCCAAGCTTGTGATCTGTCCTTCGACCTATTTAGCAGAGCAGTTCAGAGCAGCAGGAATTGAAAATGTAAAAGTCATTCCCAATGCCATTGATATTTCGGCCTACAGTAACTCCGCAGCAAATCGGAATAGTGCTCGTATGGTTTGGCTACGTGCATTTTTACCCTTGTATAACCCGCAAATGGCCATTAAAGCCTTTGCCGAACTTGTCAAAGAGTTTCCTGAGGCTGAGCTCATTATGGCAGGCCCTGGAGATAACGCCACACGAAATTCTTGCAAGAGGCTGGCCGAGGAATTAGGTGTTGACGTGACTTTTTATGACCGCATCGACCAGGAGCAATGGCGAGCAATCGGAACTCAAGCAGGAATCTTTCTCAATACCAGTACTGCAGATAATCAACCACTTTCTGTTCTAGAAGCTCAAGCCATGGGCTTAGCGGTGGTATCTACTGAGGTGGGAGGGATGCGGTACATGGTCACCGAGGGCGAAGACGGATTATTAGTGCCTTCAAATGACAGCCAAGCAATGGCTGCAGCGATAAAGAAAATTCTCGCTTCTGATGCACTTGGGCAGCGACTAAGAAATAATGCTATGGCAAGGGCAGCAACTAATGATTGGCCAATTATAGTTGCGGCCTGGAAGTCCGTTTTAAATTAGATTCTTATTTTTATCGCGCATTGACCCCCTAACATGACCAAAAAATCCAACATTCACTTTGATATTTCCGAACGTAAGGTTCTCTTGCGTATTCTTGATATACTCTGTGTTTTGGCTTTGCTCTACGGGGTTGGACTGGTCTTCGACTTCGACTATTTTATCATCAATTCGGAGCATTGGTTTTGGTCTATAGTCTTGGCAATCTATCTTACTGTTTTTGCGACCATCTTTGAATTGTACGACCTTCAGAAAGCCAGTAATTTCGAGGTGGTGGTCAAGAATATAATTCTGACCTCTTCGGTCACGGTTTTGTTCTATTTATTAACGCCTTTCTTTTCTCCGGAGCTGCCAGAGAATCGTATCCAGATCGTTTATTTTTATTTGGCTATCAACATTGCTTTGTTCCTTTGGCGTTATGCCTATATCTCCTTGATTGCTACGCCTCGGTTTTTTAAGCGCGTGCTACTTGTTAGCGATGCTTCGGAGGTAGAAGTGGTAGCTTCTGTGCTACATAAAGTAGATCCGAATTACAAGGTGATCGGTTTTGTCAATACAGACACTAAGGCTTACAAACCACTAGAAATTGGTAGTTTGGAGGAGTTTCAGGGAAAAGATCTAAAACAAGCCGTTACCGATCATTTCATCTCAGAGATCGTGGTTTGTACTCCGCAAGCTAAAGGGATCAAAAGAGGTATTTATAACGAACTTATAGAGCTCCTAGAAAGCGGTTTCCCTATCCGAGAGTACACCCAAGTTTACGAAGAGCTTTCTAAACGAGTTCCGGTACAGCATGTAGACAAGGATTTTTACAGATATTTTCCATTTAGCAGAAGTAACCAGAACAAATTATACTTGTTCTTTCACCGTGTATTAGATCTGCTTTTCTCTACCATTGGCTTACTCTTTGGGGTATTGATCTCACCGCTTATCATTATCGGGAATCTCATTGGGAATCGTGGACCATTCTTCTATTCGCAAGAGCGGGTCGGAAGAAACGGAAAACCTTTCAGGATCATTAAACTCCGCACCATGGTAGTCGATGCCGAAAAACACGGCGCTCAATACGCTACGGCTAAAGATGCTCGCATAACGCGCTTTGGAAATTTCTTGCGCAAGACACGTTTTGATGAGATCCCACAGTTTTTAAACGTGATCAAAGGCGATATGAGTGTAATAGGTCCGAGGCCGGAGCGACCAGTGTTTGTCGAGGAACTCTCAGAGATCATTCCGTTTTACGAGATTCGCCACATAGTTAAACCCGGAGTTACCGGCTGGGCTCAGGTAAATGCAAAGTACGGGGCATCGCATGCAGATGCTTTGGAAAAACTACAATATGACCTGTATTATATAAAACGCAGAAGCCTGTTCTTAGATATCAGTATTGTCATCAAGACGCTAAGCACCATCATCTTCTACCGCGGGCAATAGGTCGCGTTCTACAGCTTTTGTGAGATACAAATAACGCAAGGCCAAAGCGATCAAGAAAGGTATCAAAGCTTTTGGAAATACTTGAACCCCGACCAACCAGTGCATACACATCAGCACCAACATCAGCAGTAAAAATTTCAAATAGCCTTTCACCCAACGCTTAGGATGCTTTTTGCCCAGCTGAAACGCCAAGAGTATATTCAGTGGAAATGCCCAAAGCAGGTTATAATTGTAAGCGGTAGTGTAGTGGTCTGTAGCAAACCATAGGAGTAAAAAGATAACTCCTACCAAACCGAGAAATACTTGCAGAACGGCATCAAAGATGCGGCTGCGGCTTTCATTCTTGGAATCGCGATAGGTAATCCATAAAATAAGAAGTCCTAGAATCAGAAAGGCGAACAGCGGGCTGCTAAAGAAATTGCGTTTTGACTCCTCTGGCTCATTCTCGAACAAGGTCTTTGTTTCTGCGACCATAGGGGCTCCATCACGGCTGCTAACTTCTAAGGCCTTAAAGACGTATTCCGGTAAGAACATATGATCCTTAACAGGAGCTACTCGATCTACCACAGAACCTATGCCCAGATCCATACCAAAGCTTCCCCAAGTGTTCCAATGAACATTCTGCTGAATTAGTGTTCTAAAGGTCTTTGGTGCGTCTACGAAACTCGAATCAATGGTCATTTCAGGGACGATATCTTGAAGTATCTGCGGGATCTTTGTAGCGCAGTTATCGTAAAAGAAATCGTAATTATAAGCGCGATTCTCCGGTTTTAGATTGTTCTCCAAAAAGTTGAACATCGCTTGTTTTTCCTGTGGAGTCAAGGCCAAGACCTGCTCTTTTATCCAGCGGTTGGCTTCGATATAATTTCTTAAGAACCCTTCCGTTCTACGCCGATCTAGCACATAGCGCATCTGTCCTTTAGCAAATTTGGCGTAGAAATTAGGGTCGTTAAAATCGTAAACCCCATAGTTGTAGGTAACGTCTATACCTCGAACTTTATCTTCTAATCGAATGGCGGTATGTCCAAAGGAATCGTAAAGGTCCTTGCCCGGACCCATGGTCAGTACAGAGATCTCCGCAGCATCAGAAAGTGGTATTTGCTGCGCGAAACTAGGTTTGCAAAAGATCAGAATAAAAAGAAGTAGAAGTTTCCGCATAGGCTATCTGAATAAACTCCAATCTATGGTTAACGAAAATACGTTCGAGTAAAGGGCAGCACTTTGGTCGCCAATATCGGTCAGGGCATAATCCAATTGAATACCCTTGTATTTGAAGCCAACACCAATATTGGGTTGAAATCCTACATTATCGCTTCCGTCTAGCTGCTGAATGTTCTGGAAATTACCTGCTCCGGCTCTAACAAAGATCAGGTCTATATATCCAAATTCTAATCCTACCGCTGGAGTTATACTCGCAAATGAGCTAGAAATGATATCGTTGGTTTCGGCAAATCGCATGTTGAGATCTACAGCTGCCAAAAGCGAATAATCGTAATTGAAAATAAACTTCTTCGCTACACCAATATTGAGCTTTGGCAAGGTAAGTTCTGTGGTTTCTGGCAATTCCTGATTTTGCCCTTCTACCGCATCGCGAATGGTGGCGAATTGATCTTCGTCTATGGTCCAAGCATTAAAGGTCGTGGTGATGTCTCGAGCCATGACTCCGAACTTCCAGTTGGATTTGGATTCAAATTGAATTCCTGCATCTAGTCCAAAACCCCAGGAATTGGCAAAATCTCCGATCACCCTCCGGATCACCTTAGCATTGACACCAATGTTAAGACCGTCCAAGGGCAGAGCCCTAGCATAGGAGAAGGTAATTCCATAATCCGCAGTAGAAAACAGCGATATCCTGTTGTAATCGATATTGCCTTGCTCGTCTATAAGTTGGGTGGTGTTCAAAATATCATCTACTCCAAATCGAATAACAGAAAGTGCAACGGCAGATTGTTTGTCCAAAGGCATGGCAAAACCGGCGTAGTCGTAATTGGCAATATTGGCAAAGTAAGAGGCGTGCATCAACGCGAGCTGATTGTCCTCTAATTGTACTAACCCAGCCGGATTCCAATAACCCGAATTTACGTTGGCCGTGGATGCAGTTACTGCATTGGCCATACCAAAAGCTGCGGCATCTACGCCAATATTCATAAATTCATTGGAATACTTTCTGGTCGTTTGGGCGTGCAACCCAAGGCTAACTGCCAGCAGTACGAGTAATAACTTCTTTTTCAAGCGTAATTTTTTTCGGTCTGGATCCGACGCCGTTTTGCCTATTAAAACTGCAAAAAGCCCGTGTTATTGTTTTGGGTCCGTCTGCAGACAAAAATACTTTATTATTTTTACAATCAATTGTCAATTACTCATGCGGAAATACATCCCACACCTTTTTACTTCTTTGAATTTATGTTGCGGATGTATCGCAGCCGTGTTCATAATTATTGGGCAGCCTTTAGGAGCAGTTTTCTTTATGTTTCTAGGGATCTTTTTCGACTTTTTCGACGGCCTTGCAGCTCGTGCACTTAAAGTCACTAGTGAGGTGGGAGTTCAGCTGGATTCTTTAGCAGATGTCATTACAAGTGGGTTGGTTCCTAGCCTTATAATGGTTCATCTATTGATCAATGCGGAGTGGGATGGAACCATAGGTACTTATTTAGATGCCTTAATGGTGGAGAAAAACCCCTTGATACCAGAGGCTTTATTTCCAAGTTGGTTACCCGTAATTGGATTACTTATTGTGATCTCTGCTGCCTACCGCTTGGCTAAGTTTAACGTAGACGACAGACAAACCTCCGGCTTTATTGGCTTGCCAACACCGGCCAATGCCATTTTTATTGCAAGCCTTTTATTGATCACCGAAGATTTTAGCCCAGCCTGGGCCTATGAATTGTTGACCAATTCATGGGTTCTTGTTGGAATCACTGTGGTTTTCAGCCTGCTAATGCATGCAGAAATACGGCTGTTCGCACTTAAGTTTAAGTCCTTTGGGATTAAAGAAAATGGGCATATCTATGCTTTTTTATTAGCGAGTCTCGTTGGCTTGCTGGTATTTAAGCTTATTGCGATTCCCTTTATTATCATAGGATACATCCTAGTGTCTATCCTTAAAAATCTAACAACTAACTAAATATCATGGCAGAGAATATCATTACGCTGTTTATGCTATTGATGCTGCAGATCGTTCTCGGTTTCGACAACTTACTGTATCTCTTTAGAATCTAAGAACGCTCCCAAAGAGAAACAAGCCTATGTCCGCAAGGTCGGTATACTAATGGCTATCGTATTGCGTATTGGACTCTTGTTCTTTTTGATCTCTGTGATCGATTATTTCCAAAAACCTTGGTTTGAATTACCGTTCGAGGGTGTGGCTACAGGCAGCTTTAATTTACACAGTCTTATCGTTCTTGCCGGAGGCGTGTTCATTATCTACACGGCCATGAAAGAGATCTGGCATATGGTGGGAGTGCCTCACGTGGAGCAACAAGTAGAGGGCGCTAAAAAGAAATCTGTAGCCAAAGTTATAGCCGCCATTATTGTGATGAATCTGGTATTCTCCTTCGATTCTATTCTGAGTGCCATGGCGCTTACCGATGTCTTCTGGGTTATGGCAACTGCCATTGTTATGGGGGGACTATTAATGATCTGGTTGGCCGATAGAGTGGCTCAATTCTTAGAACGCAATCGCATGTACGAAGTACTGGGACTCTTTATCTTGTTTATCGTTGGGATCATGCTACTCACAGAAGGCGGACATATTGCGCACCTCACCCTGTTTGATAACCCTATTACGCCCATGTCAAAGACCACCTTCTATTTTGTAATTGTGGTTTTGGTGGTGGTAGATATTGTACAGAGTCGCTATCAGAAGAAACTAATAGCCATTAAAGAATCCGAAGCAAGAAAACGAGAAGAAGAAGCTTAGAAATTCAGCTTCTTTTTACGGAGTTCAAAGTTCTGACCTAAGTATACCTTACGCACCATCTCATCTGCAGCGAGTTCCTCTGGAATACCGTGTTTTAAGATACTTCCTTCGAACATCAAATAGGTGCGGTCCGTAATAGCTAAGGTCTCTTGTACGTTGTGGTCGGTTATTAGGATACCAATATTCTTGTCTTTCAAGCGGGCCACAATACGTTGAATGTCCTCCACCGCCACAGGATCAACCCCTGCGAATGGCTCGTCGAGTAGAATAAAGTGCGGATCTGTTGCCAAAGCTCTGGCGATCTCCGTTCTACGGCGCTCACCACCAGAGAGTAGGTCGCCACGGTTCTTGCGAATGTGTCCTAAGCCAAATTCCTCGATTAGCGATTCCATTTTAGCGCGTTGCTCTTTTTTGGAGAGCTTGGTTAGCTGAAGTACACTCAAGATATTGTCTTCTATGCTGAGCTTTCTAAAAACAGATTCTTCCTGCGCCAGATAACCTATTCCGTTCTGTGCACGTTTGTACATGGGGAACTTGGTTATCTCTGTCCCTTCTAAATAGATATTGCCGCTGTTGGGTTTTACAAGCCCAACGATCATGTAAAATGAAGTGGTCTTTCCTGCTCCGTTAGGTCCCAGCAATCCAACGATCTCTCCTTGGTTCACCTCTACGGTGATCCCTTTTACGACCTGGCGGCCTTTATAAGATTTCATCAGATTTTCTGCTCGGAGCTTCATAAGGACAAATATGCTAATTATCTACGGAGAGGCAAAGGGTTTAACTATTCTTAACTTCGAGGGCCTCCCAATATTCATAGGCGCGACGCAAGTGTGGGATCACAATAGTCCCACCTATGAGCAAGGAAACACTCATGGCCTCTACGACCTCTTCTTTAGAAAGACCTAGGTCGTAACAGGCTTCCAAATGGTAACGCACACAGTCGTCACAGCGGAGCACTAAGGAGTTTCCTAGTCCTAAAAGTTCTTTGGTCTTTTTAGACAAGGCGCCTTCTTGAAAGGCGTTGGTGTCTAAATTAAAGATGCGTTTTACGATCTTATTGTTATCGGCCAAGATCTTGTCGTTCATTTTGGCGCGATAGTCGTTAAAAGAGTCTACAATATTATCCATGGGCAGCTTTGGCCTTTTTGGCCTGTTTTTTCACTACGGCTTTAGAGATATAAATACTGATTTCATAAAGTACCAGGATTGGCACAGCCACTACGATCTGACTGGCAATATCTGGTGGAGTAATTATTGCTGATAAGATAAGTACCAATACCAGCGAATATTTTCTGTACTTCCTTAAGAACTCCGGCGTTACCAAGCCGATCTTGGTTAAGAAGTAAATGATTATCGGCAGCTCAAAGATCAGTCCGCTTGCCACAGTGGCAGATCGGACCAAGGCGATATAACTGTCAAGGTCAAAATCGTTAAAGACCTGCTCACTCACCTGATAAGACCCAAGAAAGTTGATCGATAATGGAGTTACCACATAGTATCCGAACAGTACACCTGTAAAGAACAATAGCGATGCTATTACAATAAAACCACGAGAAGTTCTGCGCTCGTTAGGGCGGAGTCCTGGACTTATAAAACGCCAGAATTCGTAGATCACATACGGGAAGGCTACAATGAAACCTGCTGTGATAGAAGTCCAGATGTGGGCCGAGAATTGACCGGCCACCTTGCGACTCTGTATTCTAAAGGGTAGTTCCGTAAAGCAAAAACTGTCTTCAAAGCCTAAAAATGTTGCCACGCGGCAAAGGATTCTATAGGTAGGGAAGTCGGCACTTTTTGGGCCGAGTAATAGGGTGTCAAATACAAAGGATTTGGCCAAAAAGGCAATCATCCCCATTGCTACTATAGCGATAGTACAACGTATCAAATGCCAACGGAGTTCTTCCAAATGGCCTAAAAACGACATTTCCTTCCCTGGGTTTGCGCTTGCTGCCATTAAATGATTCCTTCTTTTGTTAGATTGTGAATATGAACCACACCGCTGTATTCACCGGCTTCTTCTACCAGTAATTGAGTGATTCCGTGCTTGTCTAATTTTCTGTAGGCAGCCACCGCCATATCGTCTTGGTCTATGGTCTTAGGGTCTGCAGTCATAATATCCGAAGCAACCAAACCAGAGATGTTGTCTACCTTGGTAAGCATTCTACGCAGATCTCCATCGGTTATAATGCCCACGATCTTATTGTCCTTTACTACGGCAGTAGCGCCAAGCATGTTCTTAGAGATCTCTATGATAACTTCCTTTACTGGAGTATGAGGGCTTACTTGTGGCTTGGCATTCAAAGCCGTGAGGTCGCGAACGCGCAAATAGAGTTGCTTCCCTAAAGAGCCCCCCGGATGAAAACGTGCAAAATCCGAAGCCTTAAAACCACGCATTTCCAACAAGCAAACCGCCAAAGCGTCACCTATGACCAATTGGGCAGTGGTGCTGGTTGTCGGTGCTAAATTATTTGGGCAAGCTTCTTTTTCCACATAGGCGTGTAGTACATAATCCGCTTGTTGACCTAAAAAGGATTCCTTGTTAGAAGTAATAGCCATAAGCTTATTGCCTAAGGCTTTGATAAGCGGAACCAAGACTTTGATCTCCGGCGTGTTTCCGCTCTTGGAGATACAGATCACCGTGTCCTCTTGCTGAATGGTTCCCAGATCGCCGTGAATGGCGTCTGCAGCATGCATAAAAATAGCCGGCGTCCCAGTAGAATTTAAGGTTGCGACTATTTTTGTGGCAATATTGGCGCTTTTACCTATTCCGGTAACCACAACGCGGCCGTTCGAATTGTAAATGTATTCTACGGCGGCGGCAAAGGTATCGTCTACCAAACTAGACAGATGCGCTATGGCTTTACTCTCTGTATCTATGGTTTGTTTGGCAATGGCAATGATCTGCTCTCGATTCATTAAAACTCGGGAATTATTCTCTTGCTGAGGTCTAAAGAAATTAGTATATTGTAAATACAAAAGTACATAATTTTTCATGCCTCTGGGGAGTTAACGGCAGGAGAGTTTCATGTATTTTTCTTCTGATTGGTATCGACATTTTAACAGACTGACGGTATTGAACGACAAGCAGATTTTATTAAACGCGAAAAGAGTGAACGATTCTGAGTTATACGCTGCACTCAAGAAGTATTTTGGTTTTAACCAATTTAAGGGGCTTCAAGAAAAAGTGATCAAAAGTGTGGTAACAGACCACAACACCTTTGTGATCATGCCGACGGGTGGTGGTAAATCCCTTTGCTATCAGCTCCCAGCATTGATGAAAGACGGAACCGCAATTGTGGTCTCGCCCCTAATTGCCTTGATGAAAAATCAGGTGGATGCGCTACGGGCTATTTCTGAAAACAAAGGCATTGCCCATGTACTGAACTCCTCCCTTAACAAATCCGAAGTAAAACAAGTAAAGCAAGACATAGTCGATGGCGTGACCAAACTCTTGTACGTCGCCCCAGAATCGCTTGCAAAAGAAGACAACATTGAGTTCCTCCGCTCGGTAACGGTGAGTTTTGTGGCTATAGACGAAGCGCATTGTATCAGTGAGTGGGGACACGACTTTAGACCAGAGTATCGCAATTTGCGCAACATTATTAATCGTCTAGGCGATTCCATACCGATCATTGGCCTAACCGCTACTGCGACTCCTAAGGTGCAAGAAGATATCTTAAAGAATCTCGGGATCCAACAAGCCAATACCTTTAAGGCCTCCTTTAACAGACCTAATCTGTTCTATGAAGTGCGTCCAAAGACCAAGAATGTAGACGCGGATATTATTCGCTTTGTAAAGCAAAATCAAGGCAAGAGCGGTATTATTTACTGCTTGAGCAGAAAACGGGTAGAAGAACTGGCCCAGGCGCTGCAAGTTAACGGGATAGCCGCCGTGCCCTATCACGCAGGTCTAGACCCAAAGACGCGGGTAAAGCATCAGGATATGTTCCTTATGGAAGATGCAGATGTGGTGGTCGCTACCATTGCCTTTGGAATGGGAATCGACAAACCCGACGTGCGTTTTGTGATCCACAATGACATTCCTAAAAGTATAGAAAGTTATTATCAGGAGACTGGTCGTGCAGGTCGCGATGGTGGAGAAGGCCATTGTTTGGCGTTCTATTCGTATAAAGACATTGAGAAGCTTGAGAAATTCATGAGCGGCAAACCTGTGGCCGAACAGGAAATAGGTCATGCCTTGCTTCAAGAAATGGTTGCCTTTGCAGAGACCAGTATGTCTAGACGCAAGTTCTTGTTGCATTACTTCGGAGAAGAATTCGATGTGGCTACCGGAGAAGGTGGCGACATGGACGACAATGTGCGCAACCCTAAAAAGAAACACGAGGCTAAAGAGCAGTTGCACCGTTTATTAGATGTGCTGAATAAGACCAATCAGCAGTATAAGGCCAAAGAACTGGTCAAAGTCCTGATTGGCGATGTCAATGCCTTGATCAAGTCACACAGAACAGATCAGCAAGACTTTTTCGGCTCAGGTAAAGGGCACGACAAGTCCTATTGGATGGCACTAATACGCCAATCTTTGGTAGCTGGGTATATCAGAAAGGACATTGAGACCTACGGAGTGCTTAAGCTTACAGAAAAAGGAGCCGCTTTCATAGCGCAGCCAGAATCTTTCATGATGACAGAAGATCACAAGTTCGATCATGAAGACGATAGCTCCATTACCGTTGCCAAGAAATCCAACGGAGAAGGCAGTGACAAGAATCTGTTCAAACTCCTAAAAGACGAGCGTAAAAAAGTTGCAACCAAACTGGGCTTGCCACCTTTTGTGATCTTCCAAGACCCTTCTTTAGAAGATATGGCGCTCAAGTATCCCATAACCATTAGTGAACTCTCTAATGTACATGGCGTAGGAGAGGGCAAAGCGAAAAAGTACGGAGACCCGTTTGTGCAACTTATTGCGCGCTATGTGGAAGAGAACGAGATAGAACGTCCAGATGATTTTGTAGTGAAATCCACCGGGACCAACTCCGCCTTAAAACTCTACATCATTCAAAGTATAGACCGCAAACTTCCGCTGGACGATATTGCTTCTGCCAAAGGTTTAGAGATGCCAGAATTCATCAAAGAGATGGAAGCCATTGTCTTTAGTGGTACCAAACTCAATATCGATTATTACTTGGAAGACATTTTGGACGAGGATCAGCAGGAAGAGATCCACGACTATTTCTTAGAGGCCGAAACAGATAAGATCGACGTTGCCATAGAAGAGTTCGACGGCGATTACGACGACGAGGAACTGCGTTTGTACCGCATTAAGTTCATCAGCGAAGTGGCCAACTAGTTTGTAACCCAACTCCCTTTAGAAGCAGATTTAAAGCCTTATCTTTGCAGCCTTAAACTTTAAGATATGCAAGACGGAATCTATGCTAAATTCACCACTACTAAAGGTGAAATCCTAGTTCAACTCACTTACGATAAAACCCCGGGTACTGTCGGTAACTTTGTTGCCTTGGCAGAAGGAAACCTAGAAAATGGCGCCAAGCCACAAGGTCAGCCGTATTACGATGGGCTAAAGTTCCACCGTGTGATCAACGACTTTATGATCCAAGGTGGTGACCCTAACGGAACTGGTTCCGGAGGTCCTGGTTATAACTTTGACGATGAATTCCACCCAGAGCTTAAGCACGACGGGCCTGGAGTTCTTTCTATGGCCAATGCTGGGCCAGGAACTAACGGGAGCCAATTCTTTATTACCCATGTGGAGACTCCTTGGTTAGACAACAAACACACTGTTTTTGGAAAAGTAACCGAAGGACAAGAGGTAGTAGACACTATTGCTCAAGGCGATGTTATGGAAAAAGTCGAGATTGTTCGTGTTGGTGATGACGCAAAGAGCTGGAATGCGGTAGAAGCTTTCCGTTTGTTCAACGGCGCAAAGGCAGAACGCGAAGCTGCAGCCAAAGCCGCTGCCGAGCAAGCCATGAAAGATCTAACGGCTGGTTTCGATAAGACAGACAGTGGGTTGTATTACAAACTCATTCAAGAGGGCAGTGGTGCCAAGGCTGAGGCGGGTAAGACAGTCGCTGTACATTACAAAGGTATGTTGGCAGACGGTATGGTCTTCGATTCTTCTTACAACCGCGGAACACCGATCGAATTCCCATTAGGCATGGGACAGGTTATTCCAGGTTGGGACGAAGGTATCCAACTTTTAAAAGTTGGAGACAAAGCCCGTTTGGTCATCCCTTCTGAATTAGGCTATGGAAGCCGAGGCGCTGGAGGTGTGATTCCTCCGAATGCCACCTTGGTCTTCGATGTAGAACTCATGGAAGTTAAATAAAAAGAAAAGCGGCGCAAAAGGCCGCTTTTTTTATATCTCTTGGTCAACCGTATCGGTGACAACGTAATAACGCGGATCGTCTATAGAACGCTCTATGATGGTCTCAAAACGCGGATTGGCTTTGAGCAGTAAAGCAATACAATCCGGGCTCAAATGAGTGAGCTTTACCTGCTTGCCTTGTTGTATATAGCGGTTGGCTATTCCTCTTAAGGCTTCAATGCCCGAATGATCACTTACTTTAGATTCCATAAAATCGATCTCTACTTGAGTGGGGTCGTTCTTTACATCGAACTTGCCGTTAAAGTTCTGAACCGATCCGAAGAACAAAGGTCCCCAGATCTCATAGACCTTAGTGCCGTCTTCTTTGATCTGTTTCCGCGCACGGATCATGGTGGCGTTTTTCCAGGCAAATACCAGCGCGGAGATAATTACTCCAGACAGCACTGCAATAGCGAGATCTTTCCAAACTGTGATAGCAGAAACAGCAATTAGGACCACAGTATCTGCTAGCGGTATCTTGTGTAATATTCTAAAGCTACTCCAAGCAAAAGTTCCGATAACTACCATAAACATTACACCGACTAAAGCTGCAATAGGAATCTGTTCAATAAGGCCAGATCCGAAGAGGATAAAACAAAGCAGTGCTACGGCTGCAATGATACCGGAAAGGCGCCCGCGTCCGCCAGAGTTGATATTAATTATAGACTGCCCGATCATAGCACAACCGCCCATACCACCAAATAAGCCGTTAATGAAGTTCGCCCCACCTTGGGCCACACATTCGCGGTTTCCGCTTCCTCTGGTCTCTGTCAGTTCGTCGATGAGGTTTAGGGTCATTAAAGATTCAATAAGGCCAATAGCTGCCAGTATAAAAGCTGTGGGAACAATGGTGCTGAGCCAATGTCCGTCTAGGGTAGCGAACATATCAAAGAGCTGCCACTGGAACGTAGGCAAGCCGCCTTTTAATCCGGAGCCGCCTCCTTCACGAATAAAGGATCCTACCGTGCTCACTTCTAGACCTCCAAAGATCGCTATGGCCGCAACCACAATAATTGCCAACAGGGCAGCAGGTACTTTTTTAGTGAGTTTGGGCAAGCCCCACATGATTCCCATGGTTAGGGCTACCAAGCCCAACATGAGGTATAATGGACCTCCGCTGAGCCACTGGAATTCGCCGTTTACCTTGGTTTTAAAAAGCCCCAACTGCGATAGGAAGATCACAATGGCCAAGCCATTTACAAAGCCTAGCATTACCGGATGTGGAATAAGGCGCACAAATTTTCCCAATCGAAAGAATCCTGCACTCATTTGGATCAGCCCCACGAGTAATAAGGTGATAAAGAGCCATTGTAGGCCTAGTTGCTCTACAGGTTGGTCTAAGCTTAGCCCTACTTCATTCCCTTTGCTCACCAAATGTACCATTACCACGGCCATGGCTCCAGTTGCGCCAGAGATCATCCCCGGGCGCCCTCCAAAAAGTGCAGTGATGAGTCCCATCATAAAGGCTCCGTAGAGACCAACCAAGGGGTCAACACCTGCAACAAAGGCAAAAGCTACCGCTTCTGGCACCAAGGCTAAAGCCACGGTAAGTCCAGATAGTATGTCGTTCTTTGGGTTTTGGGTAAAGTTGCGTAATAAGGTTTTCATGGGCTCTCTGCTAAAAAGCCGCAAATATACATCATTAGGTTAACTCGGAAAGGATGGGTCTAAAACTCCAAGGGATCTTTAGAATCTGGTTTCCATTTGATATTACAGCCTATGCTCGGCTTTTGATCTTTGCGCTGTGGATGATTATTTAGAATATTGTCTAAAGCTTCGCGCAGATCACGGCCGTTTACAGGAATACCGTTGGATGGGCGAGAATCGTCTAATTGTCCGCGGTACACCAATTTTAGGTCGGCATCGAAAACAAAGAAATCGGGGGTGCAAGTTGCACCGTAGGCGATAGCCACCTCTTGGGTCTTGTCGTAAAGATAGGGGAAGGGGTATTTGTGTCTGCGTCCGGTATCGTACATTTCTTCTGGTCCGTCTTGCGGATAGGTTTCAACATCGTTACTGCTAATAGCCGCAAAGCCAAAGCCAGGTACGGTATAATCGTTAGCAATACGCACCAACTCTTCGTTGACGTGTTTTACAAAAGGGCAGTGGTTGCATATGAACATAATGACCGTTCCTTTATCACCTTTTACTTGGTCCAAGCTTTTAAAACCTGTGCTCATTACATCGTCCAGAAAAAAGTCAGGGGCTACCGTGCCCAAAGGGATCATTTTAGATTCAGTTCTTGCCATGCAGTTCAAAGTTTTGGTGTACGATATCTGTCGTGACTCCGCAGTCATCGTTACAACAAAGATACGGTAAGATTGCCTATTTTTAGTGCTTTAAATACAACAGCATATGGACCTCAGTTGGAACGATTTTACCAAAGTAGACATGCGTGTGGGAACCGTTGTAAAAGTCGAAAACTTTCCGGAAGCTAGAAACCCAGCCTATAAACTCTGGATAGATTTTGGTGCCCTAGGAACCCTTAAAAGTTCTGCCCAAATTACTGTCAAGTATAATAAAGAGGAACTACTCGGTGCGCAAGTGGTTGCTGTGGTGAACTTCCCTGAAAAACAAATTGGCCCATTCATGAGCCAATGTTTAGTGCTAGGAGCTGTAGACGGCAAGGCGGTCACACTCTTGTCACCAAACAAAGAAGTGCCTAACGGTTTGCGTATTGCTTAAATAAAAAAAAGGGAAGTATTGCTACTTCCCTTTTTAAACGATTTGCTAAAGCTTTTTTACATCTCATCTCCAAAGAACACAGCGTTCATTAGCAACTTATTGGTGCCATACCAAAAAGCTCTAAAATTGGTGTTGTCGGTAAAATAGATGATCTGTCCGCGGCCCTTACCCTGTATCTTCACCATAGAAGTTCCGCCTAATTGCTCCAGGTTCTCTTCCGAGATATATCCACTTAAAAGCGGGTTGTCGGTGTATTGTACTGGGTTGTTGTAGCTCTGCGGATCTGCCTCCATGAACAAGGTGCTGTTTCTAAAGGTCGGCATACTGGTTTTGGTGTATCCAAAAGCAATAGGGTGGGTGAGGTCTAATTTGGTCTCAAAGATCGCTCCTCCTATAACCTGTGCGCCAAAGTAGTCGCCGCGTTGTTCAAAGCTAATATTGGTGGCAGTGTCTTGAGCCGATTTGAATTTTATCTTCATCAGTTCGTTTCTGTCCAACCAACGTCCCATATTCTTGTAGGCAATTAGGGTTCCACCACTGCGGATCCAACTGTCTAGTTTTTCTGCGTCGGATTTGTCTAAGGCAGAGCCCCAAGAATTAGGAACGATTATGTCTGTATAACGGCTCAGATCAGCTCGGCCAAAATCTCTAGAATCTATTTTGGTGAGTTTCATGGCGTAACGCGTGTCGAATAAATGCCAGATCTCTCCTGCATCGTAAGGGTTCATCCCATCGCCAATAATGATGGCTACCTCTTGTTTCTCTATCGCTCTAAACTGATTGCTCCCCAAATCGATCCCTTCTGTGTATCCTGTGGTAACTCCAGTGATCTCGATATGGCTCTCTCTGGCAACATCGTTGAGGAACTTGGCCAGATCGCGTGCGTCTAGTTTTTGATTCTGCGCTGGGATCATAATGGTTCCGTAGTCGTATTGCTTACCGTTTAGACTGAACGGCTTCATGCCTACTTTGGCACGTAAACCCTTTTCTAAGATCATATTCAGCGCCTTGGGAGCATAGTACTCATGCCATTCCATTAAATAGGCATAGCCCCCAGTATTGGTCAAAATGGTCTCTTTGGGTTTTAGGTCTTCAACTTTTGGCCCTGCAGCGCTTAAAGAGGCTTTGTCGCTATAGTTGAGGTTGAAGGCCATCGGGAAGGTCCAGGCAGAAATATCGTAAAACAAAGAGTCTTTAAAAGTGGTTCGCACATCGAACATTGCTTTTAGGAGTCTGTGGTTCTTTTGATTCTTAGGAATGATATAACTGTATCCTTTCTTGTACGATTTTCCAGCGACATTCACATCGCTTTTGAGTTCGTGGAAATCGATCTTATGACGTTCCAAGATCTCGGCAAAGTGATACACACGAGCGGCATCTTTGGCATCTCCAACTATATAAGCTCCGCCTTTAGCAGCCTCAGAGCGGGCGTCGCTAAAGAACTGCTTTTGGTAATCCAAGAGTTTGGTACGCATAGTAGCTGAGGCTTCTAGGGTACTCAAGGCAGCGGTTAATTGGTTTCTAATGGTAAATGGGAAAGTTAGAATACCGTTTACACTTTCTTGCGCATGTCCACGAGAAGAGGCCTGTTCAAACAAGATTCCGATTCCACCATTAATATCTGGAAAGGTCGATCCTTTACCGTAATAAAAATCATCAAAACTCTCTTGGGTATAATACAAACTCCCTATCTGATCTAGCGCTTTCACATGATAGGTCGCAATCTCTCCCGTTAGGTCTTGATTGCGCTGTGGCGTTAATGGGTGCGTACGCGACGGAATACCTGGCTGGAAGAAAAAAGTAGCGTTGGTTCCCATCTCGTGGTGGTCTGTCAGTACATTCGGATACCATTTGTGAAAGCTGGCAATGCGTGCTCTAGATTCCGGCAATTGTACCGGCAACCAGTCGCGATTCATGTCAAACCAGTAGTGATTGGTACGTCCTCCTGGCCAAACTTCGCTGTATTCGCGATCATTCGGATCCGGATTGATGTTAATGCTTTTGTGCACATTAGCCCAATAAGCGAAACGTTGTAAACCGTCTGGGTTGAATGAAGGGTCTAATAAGATCACCGTATTCTTGAGCTTTTCTTCTAAGGCTGGTCCTTGAGCGGCAGCCAAATAGTAAGCGTAGAGTAAAGAGGCGTTAGATCCACTAGGTTCGTTCCCGTGAATGGAGAAGCCTTGATACAAGATCACCGGCATTTGCGAAGTGTCTCCGCTGCCGTTGTCTGTTAGGGCCATATGCTCCGCGCGAATCTGATCGATACGTGCGTGATTCTCTGGAGCAGTTACGGTAAGCAGTAAGATCGGGCGACCTTCAAACGTGGTGCCGCGCGACTCGATGGTCATGCGGTCACTGGCTGCAGCCAAAGCTTGCATATACATGGCTAGCTTGTCATGGGTAATGTGCCAATCGCCAACCTGGTGTCCTATAACACTTTCAGGAGTAGGAATATCTGGGTTATAGCTAACATTTCCAGGGAGGTAATAATTCAGGTCTACGTGGTAATCTTGTGCAATCCCGGCCGATACTGAAAAAAATACGGCGAGGCTTAAAGCGAATTTTAACATGGTTGGTTGGTGTGTTGTGGTTGATTCTTTAAGTCAATCATTAAGCTTTAAAGATAAAAAAAACCGCTGGCAAAGGGTGCAAGCGGTTTTTCATTTAGGGAAATTTTATGATTTAAATATCGTCAAAATCGATGTCTGTGAACGATTGCGTACTGGATTCTGAACTTACGGCTACCGTTTCTGGTTGCCCGTTCTGAAATTCCTTTTTATAATCTTTCTGATGACGCTCGCTGATCACTTCCTCACCTTTCTCTGCGATGATGAAATCTATCATATCATTGACGTGCTCTCTAAAACTGGCAAAATCTTCTTTATAGAGATAGATCTTGTGTTTTTTATAGTGGAAAGAACCGTCTTCGTTCGTGAATTTTTTACTCTCTGTGATGGTAAGGTAATAGTCTCCTGCTTTAGTAGATCTAACATCGAAGAAGTACGTCCGGCGGCCAGCTCTTAAGACCTTGGAGTAAATTTCTTCTTTCTCCAGCATGTGATCACTCATGTCTTGTTTAGTTTTTGCGTTAGCCAAATCTCTAAAAAAAAAACGTAGCAAACAAACGCGGCAACTATATTTCTTTTTCTGCCAATTGCTTTTGGTAAAGCTCCTTGTAATAGCCTTCTTGAGCGAGTAATTCTTGATGTGTTCCCTGCTGTAGAATCTGCCCGTCATCTAACACTATGATCTGATCTGCAGTCTTTGCGGAGGAGACCCTATGGCTCACAATAAGGGTGGTGCAATCTTGAGTAGCGATCTCTAAATTGCTCAAAATGGCTTCTTCGGTCTCGGTGTCTACTGCGGAGAGGCAATCGTCTAAAAGCAGCAACTTAGGCGATTTGATCAAGGCTCGGGCAATAGAAACGCGCTGTTTTTGACCTCCGGATAGGGTAATACCGCGTTCTCCTAGTATGGTTTGATAGCCTTTGCTAAAATCGATAATATTGTCGTGAACCACAGCCATCTTAGCAGCCTGTTCAATTTCTTCTTGGGTGGCATCTTCCTTACCAAATTTGATGTTGTTGGCCAAGGTGTCGCTAAAAAGGAAAGCGTCTTGCGGGACATACCCCATTTGTTGTCTGAATGCTTCCAGATTGATCTCGCGCAGGTCTATTCCATCCGCAGTAATACTACCTTTTTCCACATCGTAAAGGCGGCCCAGCAACTCAAGTACAGTCGATTTCCCCGAGCCCGTGTTTCCAAGAATAGCGAGTTTTTCACCTGGCGCTAACTGAAAACTAATTCCTTTTAAGGCCTTGATATTGGTGTCTGGATAAGTAAAGTGTACATTTTCAAAACGGATCGCTCCCTGAAGATTAACTGCTTCAACACTTGGATTTACGATCTCTGGTTCTTGCCCAAGGAATTCGTTAATACGCTTCTGAGAGGCCTCTGCTTGTTGTACCATAGAGGTTACCCAGCCCACAATGGCCACTGGCCAGGTCAGCATATTCACATAAACCAAGAACTCGACTATGGTTCCCAGATCGATCTGCCCGTCTATGTATTGTTTCCCTCCTATATATATGACCAGGGTGTTGCTTATCCCAATAAGTAGTATCATAAGTGGAAAGAACAAGGCTTGCACCTTTACCAAGTCGATATTCTTGTCTTTACTCCCTTCTGCAAGTTCCACAAAACTGCTGTTGGTTGGGGGTTCAATGCCATAAGCTTTAATTACCGAGATCCCGCTAAAGGATTCTTGGGTAAAAGTGGTCAATTTGGCCAAATACTCCTGTACAACTGTACTGCGCTTGTGAATAGCGCGGCTCAATTTGTAGATAGCTACCGATAAGATAGGCAAAGGCGTTACCGCGTACAAGGTTAGTAGTGGCGCGGTATAGATCATATAACTGATGGTCACCACAAAGGTGGTTACCGTGGTGGCACTGTACATAAGGGCAGGCCCCACATACATGCGCACCTTAGAGACATCTTCGCTGATTCGGCTCATCAAATCTCCGGTGCGGTTCTGTTTGTAAAAGGCTAGCGACAAGCGTTCGTATTGCTGGAAAACTTCATTTTTAAGGTCGAATTCTATAAAGCGCGAAACCACAATAATGGTCTGTCGCATGATAAAGGTGAAGAACCCGGCCAATAAAGCAGCCCCTAGTATTACAAGTATGTTGGTGTTTATATCGGACAAAAGCGAATCCATCTGGGCTTCAGAAGCAGATGCGAATGAATCCACAGTGTCTATTATGTTACCGATAAAGATCGGAATGAAAAGGGAAAAGATTCTTGCAATTACCGTAATGAGAAGCCCAAGGGCTAAACGGCCGCGATATTTGATAAAAAACTTGTTGAGATACTTGAGTTCCTTCATTCCTTTTTTAAGGATGGTTAATAAATTATTCTTATTTCTGCCGCTATTTAGTTGTTAATATTTCAATTAACCGTTACTTTTGCCCGTCCTTTTTAAAGGATTCATAACCTATATATTCTATGATGGCAGAAATCATACCTACTGAAGACCTCAAAAAAATGGACCCCGTTTTTGGTCAGTTTTCTTTCGATAACCACGAACAGGTGGTCTTTTGCAATGACAAAGATACAGGTTTAAAAGCAATAATCGGTATCCACAATACGGTCATGGGACCGGCTTTGGGAGGTACTCGAATGTGGTCTTATAAATCGGAATGGGAAGCGCTCAATGACGTATTGCGTCTTTCAAGAGGTATGACCTATAAGTCAGCGATTACCGGCCTTAATCTAGGTGGTGGTAAGGCGGTTATCATAGGTGACGCCAAAACACAAAAGACTCCAGAGCTTATGTTGCGCTTTGGTGAATTTGTGCACTCTTTAGGAGGTAAATACATTACTGCAGAAGATGTAGGTATGGCTACTTCAGATATGGATCTGGTACGCACCGTGACTCCTTATGTCACCGGAATCTCCGAAGTAAAAGGAGGAGCCGGTAACCCATCTCCAATTACCGCTTATGGTGTATTTATGGGGATGAAGGCGGCCGCCAAATACCGATACGGTTCAGAAATGCTAGAAGACAAGCGTGTGTTTGTTCAGGGGATCGGTAATGTCGGTGAGGCTTTGGTTGAACATTTGACCAACGAAGGAGCTAAGGTTGTCCTTAGTGATATTAGCGAAGAGCGTTTGCAAGAGGTAAGTGCCAAATACGGAGCAGAGATCTATCGTGGAGATAATCTTTATGCTGAGCCTATGGATATCTATGCACCTTGTGCTTTAGGAGCCACCGTTAACGACAACACCATTGAGCAGTTACAAGCGGCGGTGATCGCTGGAGCAGCGAACAATCAGCTAGCCGATGAGAACATTCACGGTAAGCGCCTGCGCGAGCGCGGAATTGTTTACGCTCCGGACTTCTTGATCAATGCTGGAGGTATCATCAATGTGTACGCGGAATTGGAAAACTACGGCAAGGCAGATATTATGCGTAAGACAGAGAATATCTACAACACTACCTTAGAGATCCTAGAAAAAGCAGAGCAACAAGATATTACTACGCATCAGGCAGCCTTTGATATTGCTCAAGCGCGTATCGATGCCAGAAAAAAGGATAGCTAATCCGCTTTAGACCAGAAGCGTTTTTTATTACATTTGCAGGGTACAATTAAGTATACCTGTATTAAGTTCTTACCCATGCTGACCCGAAGACATATTCGTATCAAAGTATTGCAAACCATCTATGCTTTTGACAAAGCCGAGATAGATGAGCTCAAAAAGAGTGAAAAATTCCTAGTGTATAGCATGGAACAAATGCGCGACCTGCACTTGGTAATGTTGAGTTTGCTAGTCAATCTGCGCGACTACGGGGCCGATCAGCTGGAAAAGCGTAAGAAAAAACACTTGGTCACTCAAGAAGACCTCAATCCCAACACTGCTTTTATTGACAATAAAGTGCTGTTACTCTTAAAAGAGAACACAGCCTTGAACACCTTGGTCACTGAGCGTAAGTTGGACTTCTGGAAACTCGATGACGAATACATCAGCCTTTTGTATAAGGAGTTGATGGCTGCGGATTTCTACCAGGAGTATATGGACAATGCCAGCAGCGATTTCAAAACCGATAAAGAGTTCGTTATTAAGCTTTACAAAGAGATCGTTGCGCCTAACGACAAGCTTTACGACTATTTCGAGGACAAGCGTCTGACCTGGTTAGACGATTATCCAGTAGTGAATACGGGGATCGTCAAGCTCTTGAATCAAATGGGCCCCAACCCAAGCGACGGTAAATTAACCCCGCCGGCTTTTAAGAACAAAGAAGATCTGGACTTTGGTGTGGAGCTCTTTAGAAAAGTGGTTTTGCACGACGAGAAATACACCAAAGACATCATTGGAAAGACCCCAAATTGGGACAAGGATCGCATTGCAGATCTGGATATGATCATGATCAAGATGGGAATCGCGGAATTTCTGCATTTTCCAAGTATTCCGGTTAAGGTGACAATTAACGAATATTTAGAGATTGCCAAGGAGTATTCTACCCCGAAAAGCAGTATTTTTATCAATGGTATTCTAGACAAATTAGTTCAGCAATACCGCGACGATAACAGCCTGAACAAAATAGGACGCGGGCTTAGATAGAATAGAAAATTTGGTTATTTTAGCCACTCTTAAAAAAATTAAACCCAAAAAGATGAAAAAATCAGCATTAATATTGGCAGCCTTTGTTGCTTTCGCCTTTACTTCTTGTAAAGAGAACGCTGCTGACAAAGTAGACGGAGCAGCAGACGTATCTGCAAATGCAGAAGCAGCCACTAGCGCTAGTGGTGATGAAGCTAAGTTCCCTGTAATGACTTTTGAGACTACAGAGCACGATTTTGGAACTATTGACCAAGGAACTAACGTAGAGCACTTGTTCAAGTTCAAGAATACTGGAAATGCTCCATTGGTTGTAGTTGACGCTAAATCAAGCTGTGGATGTACTGTTCCAACTTGGTCTCGTGAGTCTATCCCTCCAGGAGGAGAAGGAGAGATGCTAGTAAAATTCAACGGATCTGGTCAGAATCAGGTAAGCAAAACAGTGACTATCACTGCTAATACTCGTAACGGGAAAGAGCTTATCAAGATCAAAGCTTTCGTAACACCTAAAGCTGGTGCAACAGGTTCTCCTATCCAAGTTAACTCTTCAGGACAATAATCCATGGAAGGATTCCAACAATTTATCCCCTTATTACTGCTCTTTGCAGTGTTCTATTTATTTCTGATCGCGCCACAGCGTAAGAAACAAAAACAAGAACGCAAGTTCATCGAAGAGTTGAAAAAGGGAGATCGCGTGGTAACTATTAGTGGAATGCACGGCAAGGTTCTAGATATCAATGACGACGGAACCTGCATCATAGAAACCGGAGCTGGCAAGATCAAGTTCGATCGCGCTGCCATTTCTATGGACAAGAGCAAACGCTTAAACGAGCCCGCGAAGAAATAATTCGCTTTTACAGCATTAAAAAAGCCGTTCTCAACAGAACGGCTTTTTTATTTTATGGTCCTTGTGTTTTTAAAATCGGTAGCCCACTAAAATTCCTCCTCTTAAGAATCCTTCTGGGCCGTCTTGGTCGTCAATAAGGTAGCGGCCGCCACCCAGACTGAGCTCAAAGACAAAGCCATTGTTGCTTACCCATTTTTGTCCAATGGCCACACCTATACCAGCATTGAACCAGTTCTCTTGGGTTATGATCTCTGTAGTATTTCCATCTATAGTGACCAAATAATCGAAGTTCTCTTCTGTCCCTCCGGCAAATTTTAAAAGTCCTTCTACAAAGAAACCGCGGGCACCGTATTCTTTTTTATTGAAGAAATACTGGCGGTAAAAAGGGGTCAAGGCCCAGGCCTGATATTCGTCAAAGTCGTCGTTTAAACTAAAACTCACAGAAGTTCCCACACCTGAATAGCGACTTAGCACATATTCATAACTGAATTCGATATTGGGTACGGCAAGTGCTTCTAATGCGTCTAACCGAAGCTCGTGCTTGCGTTCTTCAATAGGTTTAGGGGTTGTGGATTCATTGTCTTGTGCCCATAGGGCAGCAGTGAACAGGCCCAGTAGGGCTGTTAGCAATTTCTTTTTCATTATAGCAAATTAATTAATTAGTGGCCAGCCTGCGAGCTATATTCACAATGACCTCTATGGCTTTTTCCATACTCTCTACCGGTACGTATTCGTAACGGCCGTGAAAGTTGTGACCACCCGCAAAGATGTTCGGACAGGGCAAGCCCATAAAACTCAATTGAGAACCATCGGTACCGCCTCTGATAGGCTTAATGATAGGCGTGATGCCTGCCTCTTGCATAGCCTGCTCGGCCAGTGTTACAATATGCATTACGGGTTCTATCTTTTCCCGCATATTGTAGTACTGATCTTTAAGCGTCACAGTTACCGTACCGGCTCCGTGCTTTTCATTCAATAGACGAGCAATATCTTGAAAGGTTGCTTTGCGCGCTTCGAATTTTTCACGGTCGTGATCTCTTATTATGTACTGCAATTTGGTTTCATCTACGCTACCTTGCTGATCGTAAAGGTGATAGAAGCCCTCACGGCCTTCGGTAGTCTCTGGAGTTTCATTGGCAGGTAGCGCATTGATAAACTCCGTAGCGATATACATACTGTTGATCATTTTGCCTTTGGCATAACCCGGGTGTACAATTTTACCCTTTATAGTAACCACCGCACCAGCGGCATTGAAATTTTCATATTCCAATTCTCCGATCTGGCTGCCGTCCATGGTATAAGCCCAATCGGCCCCAAATTTCTCTACATCGAAATGATGCGCTCCACGCCCGATCTCCTCATCCGGAGTAAAGCATACGCGAATGCGACCGTGTGGAATTTCCGGATTGTTTATCAGGTATTCCATGGCAGAGACAATTTCGGTGATCCCTGCTTTGTCATCGGCACCCAAAAGGGTAGTACCGTCTGTAGTGATAAGGGTTTGGCCTTTGTAGAGCAGTAGGTCCTCAAAATAACTAGGTGAAAGCACGATCTGTTTCTCCTCATTCAAGACAATGTCACCACCATTATAGTTTTCGTGTATCTGTGGTTTCACATTGGCACCGGTAAAGTCCGGAGAAGTATCGAAATGACTTACAAAGCCAATGGTAGGTACTTTATGCTGTATATTAGATTCCAAGGTAGCCATTACGTAGGCCTTGTCGTCTATGGTCACCTCTGTCATTCCAATGGCCTTTAGCTCTTCATAGAGTTTGTTGGCCAAGTCCCATTGCTTCTCAGTACTGGGTGTCGTTGGGCTGCTGGCGTCAGATTCGGTATCTGTGGTCACATAGCCTACAAACCGATCAATGAGGTGTTTTCTGTCTATCATGGAATAATTTTTTGTCACCCAAAAATAGCGATATGCCCGCAGCTGACCAAGTGTAAAATACTTGCTCCCGATGCTGTATTAGAAGCCGCAGAAAATGTATTTTTGTGCAAACATTCCAGCCGTGTATAAATTCCTGTTAAAACCGATTCTTTTTTGTTTTGATCCAGAAGCTGTGCATCATTTTACTTTCGGATTGATCCGTTTTATGCATAAGCTCGGATTGGGTGGGCTTTTTAGAGCTATCTATGTAACCAATGACCCAAAGCTGAAACGAGAGGTCTTTGGCTTGACCTTTGACAACCCGGTAGGTTTGGCAGCAGGCTTTGACAAAGACGCCAAGTTATACAATGAGCTGGCCAACTTCGGCTTCGGCTTTGTCGAAATAGGAACCCTGACTCCAAAACCTCAGGACGGGAACCCTAAAAAACGACTCTTTCGATTAAAAAAGGACAAAGCGATCATTAATCGGATGGGCTTTAACAACCAAGGAGTAGCTGCTGCATTGGGCCGATTAAAGAACAGAAAGACCCAAATCATCATAGGAGGAAACATAGGGAAGAACAAAGTAACTCCCAATGAAGAGGCGACTTCAGATTATATCAAATGTTTCGAAGCCCTATTTGATCATGTAGATTATTTTGTGGTGAATGTTAGCTCTCCGAATACGCCAAACTTGCGCGCTTTACAAGAAAAGGAGCCACTCACAGAGCTGTTAAAGACCTTACAAGAAAAGAATCAGGCCAAGAACAATCCGAAGCCAATCTTGCTCAAAATAGCACCAGACCTCAATGAGGATCAGCTCTTAGATATTATCGACATAGTTCGAGATTCTAAGACAGACGGCATTATCGCTACCAATACCACCATTGCACGCGAGCCTTTGACCACCTCCGCAGAAAAAGTTACTGCCATTGGCAACGGAGGCCTTAGCGGTAAACCACTAACTGATCGCAGTACTGAAGTGATTCGTTTCTTACATCAAAAAAGCGAGGGGAGTATTCCTATTATCGGCGTGGGCGGGATACACTCCGCAGCAGACGCTATGGAAAAGCTAGAAGCCGGCGCAAGCTTGGTGCAGCTCTATACCGGCTTTATTTATGAAGGACCAGCCCTGGTCAAGGCGATCCAAAAAGAGATTCTTAGCGCTTAACGAGTTTGCGTACCACCGTTTGCCCTTGCGTACTTTGTAAATGCACCAAGTAGACTCCGCTTTTAAGCTCGCTGATATCTAGCTCTAGATCTTGCTGCCCAACAATACGTCTTGCTATGACCTGTTGTCCTAAAGCGGAGTAGATAGCCACGCGGTCAAACTCAGCTTGGGGAAACTGTAGCATAAGTAAGTCTGTCGCTGGATTAGGACTCAGACTAACATTTTCTAGCGCGAGCTCATCCACAGACAAGATACCTTCTAGGCTAATGGTCAAAGTTCCCATGGGAGCTGTGGAGAATGGCATAACACCTTGTAAACTACTTATGGGGTCTTGGGGGTCTGTGTCCATGTTTGGAGAGCTGTAATCTGGGCCACTGTCGGTTCCGGCGTCATAAGGGTAGAGGTCGATCACGATCTCCTCGATCCAATTACCTTCCGAATTTAATAACGAAATACTGTTAATGCCAACAATCCAATCTGGAGAAGGGGCTATCATAGACACCAAGGTCAAAAGTGGATAGTCTGAGGTGGTTTCAATGAGGTCGATACTAACCGCTCCCGCAGCCGTGGCTAGGGCAGGGCCTTCAATTTGTTGATTGGCATCGCCGGTGCTGATTGCGCTGGCTACTTCGTTGAAGAATTGTACGTTATTGCCTTGTTCTGCCACATCTTCTAACCCGACTGTCGCTAATCCGCCGAGCTCAAAAAAAGTAATATTATCATTATGTGTCGCACCAACCAAACGCGACCAATGTGCTGTCGCTGGCAAACTACCACTGGAATGCGGATGTGTAGCTTGAGACCAAGTGCTTTCAAAACTGACGCTGTATTGGGCCGTGGATTGAGACCATCCCAAATGGGAGATCAGGGTAAGTATTAAAAGTAGGGTAGTCTTTTTCATAGCAGCTATTTTAGGTCCGTAGTCGGAATAAAACGCTATACATTACACAAATTGAAGTATTTTTAAGCTAATGCTAGAGAACCTCTACTTATTTGCTATTGCAACTGCTGGATTGGCCTTTTCTCCAGGTCCTGACAATATCTATGTCTTATCGCAGGCCATGGCTCACGGCAGCCGTTACGGAATTGCAACTACGGCCGGCTTGATCTCGGGCTGCATAGTGCATACCACCTTGTTGGCCTTTGGCGTCTCAGCAATTATTACTGCTTCTCCCGGGCTTTTTTGGGGGATCAAGATCTTTGGTGCCGCCTATTTGTTGTTTCTGGCCTATAAGGTCTACGGATCTAAAGGAGACATTATAGCAGATTCCGGAGTACCCAAAAAGAGTTTAACGCAGTTGTACTGGCAAGGCGTTGTCATGAACTTGCTAAACCCCAAGGTGATCTTATTCTTTTTGGCGTTTTTCCCTAGTTTTTTGTGGAACCCAGATGCTGGTCTGGTAAAGCAATTCTATATTTTGGGAGGCAGCTTTATGCTTATCTCTTTTCTCATCTTTAGCAGTATAGCGCTTTTTGCTGGTCAACTCAACAAATACGCCATGAGTCACCCCAAGAGCGGACTCTTTTTCAAGTGGTTGCAGATCGTAGTTTTTGTAGGAATAGCAATCTATATTTTACTGCCCGAATAAGCCTTGGGAATCGTATATTTGAGTGATGCAAAAAGTTAAGCTCATCGAATGTCCAAGAGATGCCATGCAAGGCATCAAGGATTGGATTCCAACTCCTCAGAAAGTGCAGTATATCCAGGCTTTATTGCGCTGCGGATTCGATACCATAGATGTGGGTAGTTTTGTCTCACCCAAGGCAATTCCGCAAATGAAAGATACTGCCGAGGTATTAAACAACTTGGATTTGAGCACTACGGAGTCCAAACTCTTAGCAATAGTGGCCAATGTTCGCGGAGCTCAAGATGCGCTAAAGTTTACGCAGATCGATTACCTCGGGTTCCCGTTTTCCATTTCGGAGAACTTTCAGATGCGAAATACGCACAAGACCATTGCGCAGTCTGTAGAAACCTTGCGGGAGATTCTAAACATAGCCGATGCGCATAACAAAGAGGTAGTGGCCTATCTCTCTATGGGATTTGGCAATCCGTACGGAGACCCTTGGAATGTTGATATTGTGGGCGAGTGGACCGAACGTTTAGCAGCCATGGGTGTTAAGATCTTATCGCTCTCCGATACAATCGGTTCCAGTACTCCGGAGGTGATAGATTACCTATTCTCGAATCTTATTCCGCGCTATCCTGCCATTGAGTTTGGGGCGCATTTACACACCACTCCTAGCAGTTGGCACGAAAAAGTGGATGCTGCCTATCAGGCAGGTTGCCACAGGTTCGATGGCGCCATTCAAGGCTTTGGCGGTTGTCCAATGGCCAAAGATGAGCTTACCGGAAATATGCCAACAGAGCGCTTGGTCTCTTACTTTACAACGGTGAAAGCCGACACTAATATTGCTACTATGAGTTTTGAAAGCGCTTTTAACGAGGCTTCCAAGATATTTCACAAATACCATTAAGATGCGCGCACTTTCTTTTCTTTTACTGCTGATTTTAGCCTACGGATGTAAATCCGCAGCAACGCTAACCGATACTAAAAAAGACGACGGACAGATAGCATTCGTGATCATTCAGCTCAACGATGTATACGAGATCGCTCCTTTAGGAGGAGGTAAACACGGAGGTATGGCTCGCGTTGCCCACTTAAAGGATTCACTCAGCGCGATCAACCCGAATACTTTTATGGTCATGGCCGGTGATTTTCTGAATCCTTCGCTCATAGGAACGCTTAAACTAGATGGGCAGCGCATTTACGGCAAGCAAATGGTAGAGACCATGAACACTATGGGTATGGATCTGGCCACTTTTGGAAACCACGAGTTCGATATAGGACGTGAAGCTTTACAAAAACGCATAAATGAATCCCAGTTTGCCTGGACCTCTGCCAATGTTTTAGAGGTTAATAATGACCGTAAAACCTATTTCAACATCAACCGGAATATTGGAAACGTCGCTATAAAACCTTATTACATCTGGTCTATGACCGATGCAGACGGAACCAAACTCGATGTGGGTTTTGTAAGTGCCTGTATAGATTCCAATCCGAGAGATTTTGTAGCCTACCAGCCGGTAATTCCTTCTTTAAAAGCTGCGTTAGAGGCGGTGATCCCTAAGACAGATATTCAATTAGGGCTTACCCACTTGGCTTTAGAACAAGACAAAGAAGTTGCTAACCAGTTTGATGCACTTAGACTGATTATGGGTGGACATGAGCACAATAATATGTCGGTTCCGACCAATAATGCTACTGTGGTTAAGGCAGACGCCAATGCCAAAACGGTTTATGTGCATCGCTTTAGCTACAATAAAAAGACTAAGGCGCTCATCATAGATTCAGAATTAGTGCCAATAGATGATAAACTTGCTGCGCAGCCCGCAACCGAGGCCGTAGTAACGAAATGGGAGGCTATTTTAGATGCTAAGCTCAAAGAAGTAGTTGCAGACCCTAACGAGATCATTTATACAGCAACAACACCTTTAGACGGAACAGATAGTGCCAGTAGAGGTGTGCAAACTAATTTGGGAGGTATCATAACCGAAGCAATGGCCAAAGCTTTTGACCAACCTGCTCAGGCAGCCCTGGTTAATGGAGGCTCTATCCGTCTGGACGATATGTTAGCTGGAGCTATTAGTAGTCTAGATATATTCCGCGTGCTGCCATTCGGAGGACATGTGGTTAAGGTAGATATGAGCGGAGCACTGTTAATAAAGACGCTTGACTACGGATTGAGCAAGCGCGGTAAGGGAGCCTATCTGCAGCGCTTCAACATAGACCGAAATGCACAAGGGGAGTGGATGATAGGGCCTACAGAGATTGACCCAGAAGGCGTCTATAGCATTGCGCTGAGTGATTTCTTGCTCAAAGGATTCGATATCCCTTTTCTAACTGCAGACCACCCGGAGATCCTTGGAGTATACACTCCAGAACCTACAGAGATGGCAGGCGATATTCGCCGAGCGGTCATAGACTTTCTTAAGCAATAAACGTAAAACAGGCTGATACTCAGCGTCTACGATTCTTAACTTCAATTTTATTTAAAATTAATCTAAATAAACTTGTTTGGATAAGTGCTGAGTCTTAATTTTGCATCGTTATTTAAAGTCGTTCTAAATAAAAAATAGAACATTTTAGGCTCTAGATACACTATCAGCTGATTAGATTAAAACCTTGTAAAGAACCAAATTTTTAGACATCTACAACTTATTACTTAGAATAAGTCTTAATAAAAACAACTATGAAATACATCCCAAATTTAATCTTAGCAGCAACAGTTCTTTTTGCCAGTTGCTCAGACGATGATAATACAGAACCTATCGTAGACAACGGTGGGGTAGATATAGAGGCACCACTTACCTACAGTTTTGATCGCGACGGTGCTACAACTGTGGCCTTTGACGGTCAGACCACTCGTATTCGTATGGCCGAGGAAGTAGTAGAAGCCTTATTAGATTTTGACAACGCCACTGCCGAATCACTCTCCGCCATGTACAACCATCAAGAAGGTGAATCGAATTTCCAAGACGCTGCTTTAAACGCTTCTGGCAAGAACTTGAGCAGTAAAACAGCCGCTTCTCGTGATTACTTTTTTGCCAACACGGCAGAATCCGCAGCTATTCGTGCAGCATTTGAAAGCTATCTGGAAAAACAGGTCACAGAGGTGTTTCCTGGCGAACTACAGGCGGCAGAACCAGGAGTTGCCGGACAGTTGGCAGATGGGAGTGCTACCCGCTGGGTAGCTCCAAATGGCTTGGAGTACAATCAGTTGTGGATCAAAGGTCTAATAGGAGCTTTGATGACCGATCAAATGATAAACAACTATTTGAGTCCTGCAGTTTTAGACGAAGCCGACAATATTGAAAACAACGATAATGAGGTAGTAGAAGACGGTAAGAACTATACTACCATGGAGCATAAATGGGACGAAGCTTACGGTTACCTATTCGGAAATTCCCCGAGTGCTTCTAACCCATTGGCTACCCTTGGAGACGACGATAGTTTCTTGAATAAATATCTCGGTCGTGTAGAGAATGACACCGACTTTGCCGGTATAGCGCAGGAGCTCTTCGATGCCTTTAAACTAGGTCGTGCTGCAATAGTTGGTAAGAATTATCAATTGCGCGACGAGCAAGCTGCTATTATTCAGGAGCGTATTTCAGAGATCATAGCCATTAGAGCAGTATATTATCTAGAGCAAGGGCGTCTGGCGCTTGAACAAGAGAATTACGGTACTGCTTTCCACGACCTTTCCGAAGGATATGGTTTTATCTATAGTCTGCGCTTTACCAGAAATACGGTTACGGGAGCGCCATATTTTAACCGAACTGAGGTAGATGCCATGCTAGCTCAACTTATGGAGCAAGGGCCAAACGGCCTGTGGGATGTAACTCCTGCTATCTTGAGTGACCTAGCAGAAACTATTGCCGCTAAGTTCAGTTTTACCGTTGCACAAGCAGCAGATTAAACTGTGAATAAATTATCAAAACCGGGAGCCACACGAGCTGGCTCCTCGGGTTTTGCTTTGTAATTTTGCAAAAAATTTGAACATGATTAAAAAGACAATTTTTCTACTCTTTACAGGACTGCTTTTAGCCTGTTCTTCTGATGATCCAGCTCCAGATAATAACAACGGAGGTGGTGGAACCGATAACAATGGTGGAGACGGAACCACTGGTTTTGACCGTGCTGCGCTTTTGGCGAATTGGACAGACAATATCATCGTGCCGGCTTATGAGGAGTTCTACCCCTTTACAGAAGCTCTTGAAGAAAGTGTCACCGCCTTTGCAAACGATCCGACCTCTGTTGGTCTTTTGGAGGTGCGTACCGATTGGTTAGCTGCATATCGCGCTTTTCAGTGGGTTTCTATGTTCGAGATTGGACCGGCCGAAGAATTCAGATTCCGCGCTCGTTTAAACACGTATCCTGCAGATACGGCAAGTATTGACGAGTTTATCGCCTCGGGAACTTACGATCTTGAATTGCCTTCTACCATAGACGCTCAAGGTTTCCCTGCTTTGGATTATTTGCTATATGGTATAGCCGATACCGAAGAAGCTATCATAGACTTTTACGAGAACGATCCGACCGCACCTAATCATTTGGTGTATATGCAGAACTTGGCAGCGAACATTAAAACTCTTGCATCTTTAGTGCGCGATCAGTGGCTTATGAGTTTTGCCGCTAGTTTTAAGACCAATACTGCAGCTTCTGCAACCGGATCCATAGACAAGCTTACAAACGACTATATCTTGTATTACGAAAAAGCGCTACGCGCTGGGAAGATCGGTATTCCTGCCGGAGTATTCTCTACAGATCCGTTGCCACAGAATGTAGAGGCCTTCTTTAATCAAGAAGTATCTAAAGAATTGGCTCTAGAGGCTTTGCAAGCGGTACAGAGTTTCTTTAACGGGAACGGTCAAGCAGGAGGAAACGGTCGAGGCTTTAAGTCTTATTTAGATTTCTTGAACACCATCAAGAACGGAGAAGATCTCAGTACCTTGATCAACGAGCAGTTCGATCTGGCGCGTTTGGCGATCAACGATCTGGATGACAATTTTGCAACTCAGGTGCAAACCAATAATACCGCCATGCTGGAAGCCTACGACGAATTGCAGCGCAATGTGATTCTTTTAAAGGTAGACATGCTTCAGGCATTGAGCATTGACGTAGACTTTGTAGATACAGACGGCGACTAAAAATGTTCTCATTAGTAAATCATACCTATTTTAATCGCACGATTAAGACCGCTCCATTAGCGGTCTTTCGTGTTTTATTTGGTGTGATGATGCTCTTGAGTATTATTCGCTTTTGGGCCAATGGCTGGATATCGAAACTCTACTTAGAACCCGAGTTTCATTTTAGCTATTACGGCTTTGAGTGGGTTAAACCCATGGGTGTTTGGACATATCTATTATTTGTGGTTTGTGGTTTGGCTGCCCTAGGCGTGGCCTTAGGCTATAAATACCGATTGTCCATAGTCTTGTTCTTTTTGAGCTTTACCTATATAGAGCTGATGGACAAGACCACGTATTTGAATCACTATTACTTTGTCAGTGTACTTAGTTTTCTGATGATCTTTTTACCAGCCAACCGTTGGTTTGCTTTAGATGCTCTAAAACCTGGTTTTGCGGCCAAGGAAGTACCGCGTTGGACAGTGGATTCGCTTAAGCTTATGCTGGGGATCGTATATTTCTATGCAGGTTTGGCCAAGCTCAACAGCGATTGGTTGGTGGAAGCCATGCCTTTAAAGATCTGGCTGCCGGCCAAATACGATCTGCCTTTATTGGGAGATCTCATGCAGCAAGAATGGGTACACTACGCTTTTAGTTATGGGGGAGCAATTTATGATTTGTTCATTCCCTTTTTACTGCTCTTTGCCCGAACGCGTTGGTTTGCCTTTGGTTTGGTAGTGATCTTTCACGTTTTGACCAGAGTCCTGTTTCCTATAGGCATGTTTCCATATATCATGATCGTATCTTCGCTCATCTTTTTTAGTCCGAGTTTTCACGAGCGACTTTTAAGTGGATTCCAAACTTTATTAAAAAGGCTAAAACTCTATCGGCAACAAGCGGTACACACTACAAATGCTTGGCGACCTAAAACATATGTAAAGCCTGTTCTGATCCTCTTCTTTGCTGTTCAATTGTTATTCCCGTGGCGCTATTTGTTATATCCGGGGGAGTTGTTCTGGACAGAGGAAGGCTATCGCTTCTCTTGGCGTGTCATGCTAATGGAAAAGGCCGGTTATGCGCAATTCAAAGTGGTGGACGGACAATCCGGAAAGTCATTTGCCATAGACAATAGCGACTTTTTAACGCCGCTGCAAGAAAAGCAAATGAGCTTTCAGCCCGATTTTATCTTAGAGTATGCCCATTATTTGGCAGATCATTATCAGCAGCAAGGCTATAAGGATGTGGCTGTCTATGTAGAGAGCTATGTTGCTCTTAACGGGCGATTGAGTCAAGCCTATATAGACCCAAAGGTCGATCTGGTGAGCCAGCGCGAATCTTTTAAACACAAAACCTGGATACTTCCTTTTAACGATACCATCGATGGACTTTAAATCTCTTAGTACATACCTAGTTGTCTTTTTTAGCTTTTGCTGTGTATCTGCGACCTTTGGCCAATTAAGGCTGGAAGTCCAAGTGAATGACGAACAGGGACAAGCGGTAATAGACGCAGAAGTTTACCTCAATCCTGCGGTAGAGAGTGGTCTCACAGATGTCAATGGCCAAGTTGTCTTTGAAGATCTGGAGCCGGGAGATTACCAGCTTTATGTCTTTGCCTTAGACTACGAGCTCTTGGAGGCTACCATCAGCCTAAATGCTAACAAGACCTTGACTTACGTTTTAGAGCCTTTAGGGGAAGCGCTTTCTGAGGTTATCATTACTGCTCAAAGAGAAACGGTTTTAGCATTGAGACAATTGCGTCCGGTCGAGGGGACTGCTATTTATTCCGGTAAGAAAAGTGAGGTTGTCCTGTTAGACAATGTCACAGCAAACTTGGCTACAGCCAACGCCAGACAGATCTATTCTCGAATAGTTGGACTTAACATTTACGAGAACAATGACGCTGGCTTGCAGCTCAATATAGGTGGCCGAGGTCTAAATCCTAATAGAACGGCCAATTTCAACACCCGTCAGAACGGTTATGATATCTCTGCGGATGTTCTGGGTTATCCCGAAAGTTATTATTCGCCACCACCAGAGGCGGTACAAGAGATCCAAATAGTTCGCGGTGCTGCGTCCTTGCAATACGGAACCCAGTTCGGCGGCTTGGTGAACTTTAAAATGCGCGAACCCGAAAAGGATAAACCAATTGCCTTAGTGAGTAGACAAACTCTAGGAGCTTACAACCTTTTTACCAGTTTTAATAGTTTAAGCGGAACCCTAGGTAAGTTCAGTTATTACAGCTATTTCAACTATAAATCTGGAGAGGACTTTAGACCAAATTCTGACTTTGAGTCTTACAATGCATTTGGTTTGTTGCGTTATAAACCGTCTAACAGAACAACAATCACTGCGGAGTTTAGTTATCTGAACTATTTGGCTCAGCAAGCGGGCGGACTCACAGACAGTCAATTTCAAGAAGACCCCAGCTTTAGCAACAGAACGCGCAATTTTTTTAAGATCGATTGGAAGCTGTACAGCTTAAAATGGGAGCAAGCCATTGCTCAGCGAAGCCAATTCAGTTTAAATCTGTTTGCTTTAGATGCTTCACGCAAGGCGGTGGGCTTTAGAGAGAATAGAGTCTCTCAAGTTGATGATCTTGATGCGCCACGGGAACTCATTATTGGGAATTTTAGAAACTGGGGTGCAGAAGCGCGATTTTTGAGTCGTTATGATGCCTTTGGACAAGAGCAGACCTTTTTAATAGGAGGGAAGTACTATCAGTCAAACAATGCAGAACGCCAAGGTCCAGGAACCAATGGCCTAGATGCAGACTTCAATTTTGCGGATGAGGAGTTTCCCAACTATGCCAGACAAAGCGATTTTGACTTGCCTAACCTGAATGTGGCAGTCTTTGCTGAGCATATTCTAAAGCTGAATGAGAAGCTCAGTATCACTCCAGGAGCACGCTTTGAATACATCAAAACCGAGATCGACGGTAGCTTTGAGCGCATCAACTTTGACTTGGCAGGGAATCCCATCCTACAAGAAACCGTGCCTGATATGCGCAGTGTAGATAGAAGTTTTGTACTGCTCGGTTTAGGAGCAAGCTACAAGGCCACCGACGCCTTGGAATTCTATGGGAACATTAGCCAAAATTACCGCTCGGTAACCTTTAGTGATATTCGTATTACGAATCCCTCGCTGACCATTGATCCCAACATAAGCGACGAATCTGGTTTTACGGCGGATATAGGCTTGCGAGGTCGTATAAAGAACAGCTTTAGTTTTGATGCCGGCCTTTTCTTGTTGAGCTACCAAGACCGTTTGGGATTGGTGCTAAGAGCTGTTAGCGATATCCAGCAAGCGCAATTCCGCGGGAATATCGGCGACGCTATTACCTATGGTTTTGAGGGCTTTGGTGAATACAATTTAGTGCCTGCCCTTGGTCTGGGCAAAGAATACCGACTCAGTGTATTTGCGAACTTAGCATTGACCCGCTCTGAATACACCCGAAGCGAACTCAATAATGTGGTGGGGAATCAGGTGGAATTTGTACCCGATGTAAACTTAAAGACAGGTTTGAGTATGGGTTATAAGAATTTCTTGGCCAGTTTGCAGTACACTTATTTGAGCGAGCAGTTTACCGATGCCACCAATTCTCGGGCCGATCTAGACAGCCAAAGCGGTATAGTAGGAGAGATCCCGGCTTATGACATACTTGACTTTTCTGCCCGTTACCGATTCAAATCATGGTTGCAAGTTGAAGGTGGAATAAACAATCTGCTAGACAACAATTATTTTGTCCGCAGAGCTACAGGCTACCCCGGGCCAGGGATAATTCCAAGTCAGCCGCGTACCTGGTATGCAGGTTTGGAATTTCGCTTTTAGGCCCATGTGGAATTCTTAAGGAATTCTTTACATCTGCTCTCGTCGATTTTTGGTATATTTGCATGCAATTAAATAAAATTCAACGTTCGGCAACGGGCACCAGATTTAATTGCAATGACAGCACATCAAAACAAAATAGTAGGCGAGGGTCTTACTTATGACGACGTTCTACTTGTTCCGGCCTATTCTCAGGTACTTCCCAGAGACGTTTCTATCAAATCTAAATTCACGCGTAATATTTCGCTCAATGTTCCTATTGTATCCGCAGCTATGGATACAGTTACAGAAGCGCGCATGGCCATTGCTATGGCTCGTGAAGGTGGAATCGGCGTTTTGCACAAGAACATGACCATTGCGCAGCAAGCCACTAAGGTACGTCGCGTTAAGCGTGCAGAAAGTGGGATGATCATCGACCCGGTGACCCTGCCAATGGACGCCAAGGTGATCGACGCCAAGAACAGTATGCGAGAGCACAGTATTGGTGGGATCCCTATTGTAGATGGGCAAGGCAAGCTCAAGGGAATTGTTACCAACCGAGACCTGCGTTTCGAAAAGAATAACGATCGTCCTATCGTTGAAGTAATGACCAGCGAGAACTTGGTAACCACCCACGAAGGCACCTCATTGATGGATGCCGAAGAGATCTTACAAGACAACAAGATCGAAAAGCTGCCAGTTGTAACTAAAGAGAATACCCTTATCGGTCTAATTACCTTTAGAGATATTACCAAGCTATCCTTAAAGCCGAATGCGAACAAAGACAGTTATGGTCGATTGCGTGTGGCTGCGGCGGTTGGAGTTACCGGCGATGCTGTAGAACGTGCTGCAGCTTTAGTCAATGCCGATGTAGATGCCATTGTTATCGATACAGCCCACGGACATACTCAGGGCGTTGTGACCGTTTTAAAAGAAATTAAGAAGCGCTTCCCAGAACTGGAAGTGGTGGTTGGAAACATTGCCACTGCAGAAGCCGCAAAATATTTAGTAGAAGCCGGAGCCGATGCTGTTAAGGTTGGTATTGGGCCTGGTTCTATCTGTACCACTCGCGTTGTGGCCGGAGTTGGATTCCCCCAGTTCTCTGCAGTTTTAGAAGTAGCTGCTGCCATAAAGGGTAGTGGAGTTCCAGTTATTGCAGATGGAGGTATTCGCTACACAGGAGATATTCCAAAGGCCTTGGCCGCCGGAGCTGACTGTGTTATGCTAGGATCGCTACTTGCAGGGACTAAGGAGTCTCCTGGAGAGACCATTATTTACGAAGGGCGTAAGTTCAAGTCCTATCGTGGTATGGGATCTGTAGAGGCTATGTCTAAAGGGTCTAAAGACCGTTATTTCCAAGATGTGGAAGACGACCTAAAGAAATTGGTTCCAGAGGGAATTGTTGGCCGTGTGCCTTACAAAGGAGATCTTTTTGAGAGTATCCACCAGTTTGTAGGTGGTTTACGTGCCGGTATGGGTTACTGCGGAGCTAAAGATGTTCCGACACTTCAAGAGAAAGGTAAATTTGTTAAGATCACTTCCGCAGGTATCCACGAGAGTCATCCGCACAATGTGACCATTACTAAAGAGGCTCCGAATTACAGCAGATAATATTAAGATCATTCCAAAAAAAAAGCACTGTCGATAAACAGTGCTTTTTTGTTTTATTAAGGGTCTGTAGTGCTACTCTTCGGTAGGTAGACCTAGTTTTTGCATAACCGCAATGGTAAGATCGAATTTAGGATCCAAATAAGCTACGGTTGCGTTGCTTGTAAGTACTTGAGTATATCCTTGTTCTTGAGCTACTGCTTCTAAAGCAACGCCTACTTTCTGATAAAGCGGTTGCATTAATTCGTTTTGCTTAAGCTGGATCAAGGTTACAGAGTTTTGACGAAACTGCTGCATTTCTCCTTCTAGAGCGATAATCTCGTTCTGCTTGGTTTTCTTGATCGCATCTCCGTAAGTGGATTCCATTTCTTGATACTTAGCGATCAAGGAATCGTACTTGGCGATTTTCTGACCCAATTCGGTATCCAATTCTTTTCCGTAAGCTTCAACACCTGACTTTACATTGGTAAGATCTGGCATTTTGCTCAAAATATAATCTACATCGATGGTACCTACTTTAGAGGTTTGTGCGAACATTTGAAATGATGTCGCTAGGGCAATGATTCCTATGAGATAAAAACGCATAATTCTAATTTTTTGCAAATATAGAATTTTAGCTTACAATTACGGTGCCAATTAACACTAAGTGCTTTCGGCAATGCGCTGGCCTCTATGCGGTTTGAGAATTTCGCGCAGGGCCTGTACATCTTTTAAGTCTACTACCACATAGGCAGAATGCCACATGGGAGATTGCACTATACTGCCGCTTTCGTGACATACAAAACTCTCCCGAGCAAAGAACTCTCCCAAATGGATCAAGTGGTGTTCTGCGGTTCGTTCTCCTGCCGGACCTTTAAAGTCCCAAATTAATCTGGCTTTGGCTTCCATTCTTAAGTATTAGCGACAGAGGTTCCGTCTTCTACAAAGGCCTTAAAATCTTGCATATACTTTAAGGACTGTTTTTTAAAGGCACCAGGCATTAGCCAGCCCATTAATTTCATACCAAATCCTTGGAACTGGAATTCGCAATCAGATACCCACTTGGTCTTCCCGTCCGGAGTTTCTTCAAAATTTAATTTCTGGATATTGTGAACCCCCTTGGTATCGTAAGTAGCTTCGAATTCATGTGGAAAATTGCGCTTTGTGATCGTTTCTGTAAGACTCATTTGACGCTTTCCCATTTGGTAATTGAGTTGCATTTTCGCACCCTCTTGTCCAGGCGTACCCTGCGTAACTTCATAACTGAGCAGGCCGCGCTGCCAGTGCTTCATATTCTCTGCGTTGTCTAGTTTTTCTATGACCTCTTGTAAAGGTCTATCTATGGTGATTTCGCAAGTGTATTTCATGAATATTGAGTTTAGTTGTTGATCGATACCTTAAAGGTAGCAAAAATCTAAGTGCGTTAATATTATGGTAAATTTCTTAACAGCTGTGGAGTCGTGGCGTTAAAATCTTGCTTGGCCGGGGCTTTTTGCTATTTTTGCGGGTACTATAAAAAATATGATCTATGGGGAAACGTAGCTTGCTTAGCTTGATTTTTATTTGTCTGCTTATTCCTGCCGCCACAGCGCAGCAACTGGAAGACAAAACAGTCCTTTCTATTGGTGATCAGACCGTAAGTGCCGGAGAGTTCATGCGTGTCTACAAGAAGAATTTAAATCTTGTGGCCGACGCAGAGCAGCGTAAAGTGGAAAATTATCTCGATCTCTATGTCGATTACAAGCTTAAGGTTGCGGAGGCCTATGCTATGGGATTGGATCAGCAAGATGCTCACAAAACGGAGTATCGCAAATACAAGCACAAATTGGCAACCACCTACATGAATGTAGAAGAGGTGACCGATACCCTCATGAAAGAAGCCTTTGCGAGGCAACAAGAAGAGATATTAGCGCGCCATATACTGATAGCCGCATCTGTAGATGATCTTCCGCAGGATACTCTTGTTGCTTATAACAAAGCGATAAAACTCAGACAAGAGATCATCGATGGTAAACGCAAGTTCGAGCAGGCTGCTCGGCAATTCTCTGCAGACCCTAGCGCTCCAGACACTGGAGGAAACCTTGGGTGGTTCTCTGTTTTTAAAATGGTATATCCTTTTGAAACAGTGGCTTACAACACACCGGTAGGTGAGATATCGCAAGTTTTTAGAACCCAGTTTGGGTATCATTTCATCGAAGTGCTAGATCGTCGTCCTGTGGCTAAGGAGGTAACTGTAGCCCATATTATGATCAGCCCAAAAGCAGACGATGCTAGCTTTGATCCAGAAGCGCGTATCAACGAACTGTACAGTAACATTAAACAAGGTGCTTCCTTTGAAGAACTGGCCAAGCAATATTCTGACGATAGAAATACTGCAGAGAATGGCGGTAAATTGAGCCGCTTTGGTCCGGGGATGCTCAATGCAGAGAATTTTGAGCGCGCCGCTTTCGCTTTAAAGAATCCTGGCGATATGTCTGGACCAGTCAAAACAGACTTTGGTTGGCACATCATTAAATTGATAGACAGACATGAATATCCAACCTTTCAAGACGTAGAGCAACGTCTTAAACGTCAAGTGCAACAGGCACAGCGTTTGGATTATATAAAGGCACTCTCTAAGCAAGAACTCAAGGCGAGGTATAATATCACTTCTCCAGAGCATGTTGTTCCTTTCTTTACGGAGTTTCTTACAGACAGTATCAAGACCAAAACTTGGAAGTACACTGATAGTTTAAATCCGGCCATGAAAACCGAGATATTTACTTTGGGTACAACCACTTTTACCTATGACGACTTTGCTCGATTCATAGAAGAGCGTCACCGAAAGACCGCACGTCACAATACGACCTATGGAGCTGCAAAAGCGTTTTACGATGAATTCGAATTGGCCACCATACGCGACTATTTTAAAGATCACCTAGACGAAGAGGACGAAGGCTTCGCAAATATTGTGAGAGAGTACAAAGAAGGGTTGTTGATCTTTGACCTCATGGAAAATGAGATCTGGAGCAAGGTAAGAGAAGACAGCACCGGTTTAGAGAACTATTACAAAGAACACCTGGCCGATTACCAATACGAAACTCGTGTAAAAGCCTTGATTGCCAGCACACCTAACGAAGCTGTTGCCAAGCAACTGCGCAAAGCCCTAAAGAAAGGTGCTAGTCTCAGTGAATTGAAAGAACAATTCAACGAAGAAGAGACTCAGGTACTTTTTAGTAATGGAACCTACCAAGAAGGTCACCGTTTATTGCCAGAGGATTATAAATTGTCTTCCGGTGTATCTAAAGTATACAATAAGGCAGGGCAATTCACAGTTATACGCACAGATGAGCTCCTAGCACCAACTGCCATCCCACTCGATAAGATCCGTGGTAAGGTTATGGGCGATTACCAGGCGGTTTTAGAAGCAGCCTTTATGGAAGCATTGAAAGCAAAGTTCAAGGTAACTGTCGATCAGCAGGTGCTTCAGGAAATTAAAGCACAACTTTAATGCTTAAAACAAGAAGCGTTCTAACTATCATATTGGCGTGTCTTACGCTTTATTCCTGTGATTTCTTTACTAAGGAATTACCCTCTGAGCCCGTAGCCCGGGTGAACGATAGTTATCTTTTTAAAGAAGATCTGGTGAATTTGATTCAGCCAAATACTTCTCCAGAAGACAGCCTTCTTATTGTTACCAATTATATCAATCGTTGGGCGACTCAGCAGTTACTCATCGATCAGGCGCGAATCAATCTACCGGAATCCCAGCTGGCCACTTACGATCAACTGGTTCAAGACTACAAGGAAGACCTCTATACCAAAGGCTATAAGAATGCCGTGGTTGCCAAGCAATTGGACAGTACCATAGCGCCTTCGGTTTATCAGCAGTACTACGAAAAGAACCGCGAGAGTTTTAGACTCAAAGAGCGTTTGCTCAAGCTGCGTTATGTGAATCTGCCCATCAGTTCGAACGCAACAGAAGAAGTTGCCAAGAATTTGCGCGACTTCGATACCGATGCCAAAGCTGCGCTAGAAGCTAAAGCGTTTCAATTCAAAGGATATTACCTCAATGACAGCACTTGGGTTAGACAAGATGCTCTTTTGACGGAAATCCCGCTGATCAGCGATAAATCCAATGCTGAAAAGTTAAAAAAATCTAATTTCGTAAGGCTGCAAGACTCTATAGGAGTATATTTGATCCAAGTTCAGGATGCCTTGGAAAAAGGGGACGACGCACCCTTGGAATATGTGCGCCCCACCATTCAACAGATTATACTAAACAAAAGGAAATTGGACCTCATTAAAAAGTTAGAGGCCGATATTACAAAAGATGCGATCAAGAATAATGATTTCGAAATTTATCAATAGCCGAATTTTAGTGACAACAGCCTTATTGGTTGGATTGCAAGTACAGGCGCAGGAAGTAGTTGAGGTAGACAGTACGGGAGTTGCAGCGAGTCAGCAGGTTAAAGATACTGTAAAGCCTTTTGAGAAATTCAAGGTCGATGGAGTGACGGCGCAAGTAGGCAAGTACATTGTGCTAGACAGTGATATCGATAGAAAATACATCCAAATAGAGCAACAAGGTTTTTCAACCTCAGACATTAGCCGCTGTGAATTGCTCGGAACGCTGATGGAAGAGAAGCTTTATGCACATCACGCCATTCAAGACAGTGTGATCATTCCAGATGCACAGGTGAACGCCACCACAGATCAGCAGATCCAATACATGTTGGCTCAATTCAATTCCGAAGAGCAGGTCTTAAAGTTCTACAAGAAAAAGACCATGCCGGAACTTAGGGCGGAGCTCTTTGAGATCAACAAGACCAATATGTTGGCCTCTGAGATGCAGAACAAGATCATAGAAGGTGTAGAGATCACACCAGAAGAAGTAAGAACCTTTTTCAATTCTATTCCTGCGGATGAACGTCCGCTTTTCAGTGCTGAGGTAGAGATCGCTCAGATCGTTATAGAGCCTGAAATCCCACAAGAAGAGATCCAAAAAGTTATCGATCGTCTTAACGAGTTCCGAACCGGAATTGTGGAAAACGGAGAGTCTTTTGCTACCAAAGCAGTATTGTATTCTCAAGACCCTGGTTCTAGTACCAAAGGAGGGAAGATCAGTCTAAAACGCTCCGACAATTTTGTAAAAGAATTCAAGGACATGGCTTTCTCTTTGCAAGAAGGAGAAGTTAGTGAACCTTTTGAGTCCGAATTTGGTTACCATATTCTTATGGTCGATAAGATCCGCGGACAAACCGTAGACGTGCGCCATATATTATTGATCCCTGATGTTACGGATGCCACCGTAGAGGTAGCCAAGAAGAAGATCGAGAATATCCGAAATCGAATCGTAGCGGGAGAACTCACCTTTGCAGAGGCTGCCAAGAGCGAATCCGACGAAAAGGAAACCAAGAACGACGGAGGGCAACTCGTAAACCCGGTAACCGGAGATACGCGTTTTGACCTTACCAAAATGGATCCTGTACTGGCTCAGCAGATCTACAATCTAAAGGATCAAGAAGTATCGCAGGTGCTTACCGATGCCGATAGAACCGGACGCAAGAAATTTAAGATCATTATGGTGACCGATCGCTATGACGAGCACCAAGCGGATTATTCCAAGGATTACGAAAAGATCAAAGATCTGGCCTTGAACGATAAAAGAAGACGCGCCATAGAAGCTTGGCAAGACGAGAAGATCAAAGAGACCTATGTCAGTGTGAACAGAGATTACACCGACTGCGAATTTGCCAGTAACTGGACTAAGAACTAATATGAGTGATGTAGCAGCCATAGGCCAACTTGTAGAAAAGTACAAGGCCTTAAAGACAGAGATTGCCAAAGTTATAGTAGGACAAGAAGAGGTCATAGACCAGGTCCTGTTGGCGATTTTCTCTGGCGGACATGCGCTGCTTATCGGAGTGCCTGGACTGGCCAAGACCTTATTGGTAAACACAGTGGCCCAAACATTAGGCTTGGAGTTTAAGCGTATTCAGTTTACTCCAGATCTTATGCCCAGTGACATACTCGGGGCAGAGATTCTAGATCAGAACCGCAACTTCACCTTTGTAAAAGGGCCTATTTTTGCCAATGTGATTTTGGCCGATGAGATTAACCGTACGCCTCCAAAAACACAAGCCGCTTTACTGGAAGCTATGCAAGAACGCGCAGTGACGGTAGCCGGTAGACATTACCCATTAGATCTGCCTTATTTCGTTTTAGCTACGCAGAACCCCATTGAGCAGGAGGGAACCTATCCATTGCCAGAAGCCCAATTGGACCGTTTCATGTTCGCTATCAACTTAAAGTATCCGAGCTTTGAAGAAGAGGTTTCTGTAGTTAAGAACACCACTACCGATAACGAGGTTAAGGTCAATACACTTTTTAACGCACAAGAGATCATAGATTTTCAGCATTTAATCCGTCGTATTCCAGTTGCAGATAATGTGATCGAATACGCAGTTACCATGGTGGGGAAAACCAGACCTAAAGAGCCTACAGCTACAGAGATGGTTAAAACCTATGTAGATTGGGGAGCGGGTCCAAGAGCCTCGCAAAACCTTATTTTGGCGGCCAAGGCCAATGCTGCTATTCGCGGGAAATATTCTCCAGATATCGAAGATGTACAACAAGTTGCTTATGGGGTGCTGCGTCATCGAATGATCAAAAACTACAAAGCAGAAGCAGAAGGGGTGACCATAGAGGCCATCATTAAAGATCTGTTCTAATTCTCGAACCTACTTTTGAGCCGAGCATCGAGGTCGGCATCGTAAATTCCAAAGAACATAGAAGCCATCATGTCTTGTTTTGTGGTTGAGGTGTTATTGACCTCCAAAACCAATTCATACTGCTGATCTGCATATAGCGTGAATCCCTCGGTGCTGCTGTACTCGGTGATCTTCGCTAATCCAACTCGGTCTAAATGATTCTCAGCATCCGCAGTGAATAATACCTTTTGCGTATCGGTATTGATAAGTTTTAAGGAGGTTGCAAAGGGATGTAAATGTGTCGCAATATGATGCACTTGTATACTGTCTTTAACTTCCAGTTGCGCGCTTATATCGCTGCGATAGGTCTGTTTGCCAGGGAATACCACCCAATGACCAGACCGCATGTTTCCATCACTGTCCTGATAACTGTGATTTTTGGTCTCTACCGGGATACACACACTTGGGTCTGTCTTTGCGGCCTCGTTGTCAAAGGGATTTTCGCCATCATAAGGCAACATCATAAAAACCGTAAGTGGCCTCAGGGGTTTTATATCAGGGCTATCGGCTTTGTGAAAGATACTCACCTTGTGCCGAACACCAAATAAAGACTCCTTGAGGTTGTGATTCAAGATCTGAGTAGAAAGATATAAGTATTCGTTGGCTTTAATCGGGAATCCGAAGCCTTCCGGATAATGGTAAGATTCCATACCATTGGTCAAGGTTGCCAAGCGTGGATAATTACTTCCTATTCGGTTTGGGATCTGCCATTTGCTGTAATAGCTCTGGTCGTAATAGTCCAAATTGGTATGACACATAAAGTCACGGGAAAGTTCCGTAAGGCCGTCCGCAGCCACAACGGTAGTCTCGTATCCGTTTATCCAAAGTAGATCCTCAGTACTTGGGTTGATCTGAAAGCCTCGCATCGCTTTAGGGCCTTCCATAGAGGTGTAAATGTTGTCTACAAAGAACAACGGGCTATAAAAATCGGTTTGTCGGCCGCCATAACTCACCTGCCAGTCGCCTCCAAGACCTGATTTGTGCAAAATAGTGGTCTTGACTATGGCCTTGTGCCTGTTGGAGAGCTGTAAATAGTAAAGCCCACCTCCGAGTAGGGTGAGCACCAACAGCCAGCCGAATATTTTAATTACTTTTATACGCATCGCGATACCCTACAAATATATCTCTTTATGCAAATAGATTACGCCAAGCGTATTTTTGGTTTAGACCTCATGCGAGCGGTGGCGATCTTATTCGTGGTGTTTTCTCACGCGCTTTGGATAGTGCCTGAGCTTCCTGGTCTACCGGGAGAGCTGCTCAGACTTATGGGTGTATTGGGGGTTGAGATCTTTTTTGTGCTCAGCGGTTTTCTGATCGGACGGATACTGCTCAATCATTTCTCAGTCGCCTACGACAAAGCCAAATTGCAGTATTTCTGGGTACGGCGTTGGTTTAGGACCTTGCCCAATTATTACCTGATCCTATTGGTCAACATTGCCATACTTTTCTATATAGGGCGTGAGTTGCCCGATAGCCTCTGGCAGTATTTTTTCTTTTTGCAGAATGCCTTTTCCGCTATGGATATCTTCTTTACCGAATCTTGGAGTTTACCTGTAGAAGAGTTTACCTATCTGTTGGCGCCTTTGCTCGGATGGGGATTGTGGAAAGCATTGAAGATTAAGGCACAGAAGGCGTTTTTGTATACAGCTTTGGCTATGATAGCCTTTGGGTTGATCAGTAAATGCTATTATCATTTCCAGCTTGCTCAGCCAGACATGAATTATTGGAATCGGGAATTAAAGGCCGTGATGATCTACAGATTAGACGCCATATTTTACGGCATGTTGGGAGCTTATTTGTCGAAGTATTTTAAGGATTTATGGAGATCTGGTCGTTGGATTTTCTTTTTTTTAGGGCTGATGGGTATGCTGCTGATCAGTTTCGGGATTCCTGTGTTTGGTTGGTTTATTGATAGCCACGCTCTGGTTTGGAATGTGATCTATCTGCCGTTTTGCTCGTTGAGTATTGGGCTGTTCTTACCGGTGCTGAGTCATTGGCAGTCTGCACCAAGATTAGTTAGATCACCTATAACTCGGATCAGTCTTATCTCTTACAGTATGTATTTGTTGCATTATTCCGTGGTCCTGCAATTGCTCAAATTCCACTTGCCGACCGAGCGACTTTCCCTTATCGATAAGGGAGTCTACGTAATAGTTTATATACTACTGACCTTGGTTTTATCCTACCTATTGTACCGAATTTACGAGCGACCTATGATGAATTTAAGAGATCATCGATTGGTAAAACGTTATTTTCAAGCTCCTTAGATTATCAAGTCGGCAAAAAACACAACTAGAAATTCAGAGGTTAGTCAATTTTTATTTTAGAAAATGGCATTCCCGTAAATCGTGCCTTGACGCGCAATTTGAGATGATTAGCTGCTTAATTTTCCAATGAAAATTTCGTATTTTCGCAACACTTCCAAAAAAACTAAATATATGGCATTCGACATTGACATGATAAAGAATACCTACGCGCAGATGGCGCAGAAGGTAGATGCTGCGAAAGCGCTAACTGGTAAATCACTAACCTTAGCGGAAAAGATCCTCTATGCCCACCTTTGGGATGGATTACCATCCAAACCATTTGTACGCGGTAAGGATTATGTAGATTTTGCTCCAGACCGCATTGCATGTCAAGACGCTACGGCGCAAATGGCTTTGCTGCAATTCATGCAAGCCGGAAAACAAAAAGTGGCTGTACCAACAACAGTACACTGTGATCACTTGATCCAGGCCAAACAAGGTGCTGCTGCCGACTTAAAACGCGCCAATGAGACCAGTAGCGAAGTATTTGACTTCTTAGAATCTGTATCTAACAAATACGGAATCGGTTTCTGGAAGCCAGGAGCAGGGATCATCCACCAAGTGGTGTTAGAGAACTATGCGTTCCCAGGAGGAATGATGATAGGTACTGATTCACATACAGTAAATGCCGGTGGACTTGGAATGGTTGCCGTTGGAGTTGGAGGAGCTGATGCAGTAGACGTTATGGCCGGAATGCCTTGGGAGCTTAAATTCCCGAAGTTGATCGGAGTTAAATTAACGGGTGAACTCAACGGATGGACAGCTTCTAAAGACGTGATCTTAAAAGTAGCAGGTATTCTTACCGTAAAGGGAGGAACCGGAGCCATTGTTGAATATTTCGGGCCTGGTGCAGAAAACCTTTCTTGTACAGGAAAAGGAACCATCTGTAATATGGGGGCGGAGATCGGTGCTACGACTTCTACCTTTGGATATGACGACGCTATGGAGCGCTTCTTACGCGCAACAGATCGCTCTGAGATCGCGGACGAAGCCAATAAGATCCGTGAATATCTAACAGGTGACCCTGAGGTATACGCGAATCCGGAACAATATTTCGATCAAGTGATAGAGATCAATCTTTCTGAATTGCGTCCACACTTGAACGGACCTTTTACTCCAGACTTGGCTACGCCAGTAGGAGAGCTTGGTCCTAAGGCAAAAGAAAACGATTGGCCACTTAACGTGATGTGGGGACTAATAGGTTCTTGTACCAACTCCTCTTACGAAGATTTGACCCGTGCAGCAAGTATCGCACAACAGGCCATCGACAAAAAATTAAAACCTAAAAGTGACTTTGGGATCAACCCTGGGTCGGAGCAGATTCGCTACACCGCAGAGCGCGATGGTTTATTGAGTGTATTCGAGAATTTGGGTGCTACCATCTTTACCAACGCCTGTGGCCCATGTATAGGACAATGGGATCGTTCAGACCTTCTGGGAGAAGAAAAGAACACCATTGTGCACTCCTTTAACCGTAACTTCTCTAAGCGAGCAGACGGTAATCCAAATACGCACGCCTTTGTAGGTTCTCCGGAAATGGTTGCTGCCATTGCGATCTCAGGACGCTTGGATTTTGACCCAATGAACGACACCCTTATCAACGAGGATGGGGTAGAGGTTAAGTTAGACGAGCCAAGAGGTTTGGAATTGCCACCACAAGGCTTTGACGTGGAAGATGCCGGTTATTTAGAGCCAGTAGCAGACGGAAGCGGTATAAATGTAGTGGTTAACCCTACTTCAGAGCGTTTGCAATTGCTAACTCCGTTTGAACCCATTAAAGACAGCGAGTTGCAAGGGGTTAAGTTGCTAATCAAGGCTTTTGGTAAATGTACTACAGATCATATTTCTATGGCAGGGCCTTGGTTGCGTTACCGCGGTCACCTGGACAATATTGCCAACAATACTTTGATCGGTGCAGTCAATGCTTTTAACAAAAAGACCAACTTTGTAAAGAATCAATTGGACGGCGAGTACGGCGGTGTACCTGATACACAACGGGCTTATAAGGCCAAGGGAATTCGGACCATTGTGGTGGGAGACCACAACTACGGGGAAGGTTCTTCTAGAGAGCACGCGGCTATGCAGCCTCGTCATTTAGGAGTTGCTGCTGTATTGGTGAAGTCTTTTGCTCGTATTCACGAGACCAACTTGAAAAAGCAAGGAATGCTCGGTTTGACTTTTGCCAATGAGGCCGATTACGATCTGATCCAAGAAGACGATACCTTCAACTTTGTGGATATAGCGGACTTTGCTCCAGGCAAACCATTAACGATAGAGGTGGTACACGCGGACGGATCTAAGGATACCATCATGGCCAACCATACCTATAATGATGCTCAGATCGAGTGGTATAGAGAAGGGTCGGCATTGAACCTTATCAAGAAGCAGAACGCTTAAATTAAGCGAGTAGCTTATAAAATAAACCCGAGGTGAAAGCCTCGGGTTTTTTATTTTGAGAATTAACAATCAATTAAGAGCGCATCTTTGTGCCTTTAGAGCACTACAATTATCTTTCCATATATAAAGTGCTAATTATATCAACATGACCAAATTACTTTTTCGCTTTGCCATTCTATTTGTTTCAGTAACTGTGATCACTGCTTGCAGCAGTAGCTCAGATGACACCCCAAATACAGATCCAACTGATGATACATCAACCGACACTTCAGATGATGGTGGAGATGATGATAGCAGTAGTACGGCTGAGATCTTTCTACAAAGTATGTCTCGGACTAATTCGAGTAACACCTTAGATAAAACGACATATCAATTTTTATATAACTCAGATAATCAATTAACCGAGTGTAGCGTTACTTTTCCTTCATTATCGGTTAACCGAAGAATGTTTATTTATGATGGAAGTCGTCTAACTCGAATTGACGTAATAAGACCAGGTGAAGCCGCAGTTAAATTTTTTGAATTTGAGTATAATGATGACGGCAGCTTACACCAATTCACCTTTTGGTATAGTGAAGACAATCCAGAATACTATGTTTATAATTATGATGCATCTGGGCGAGTGTCTTTAGTAAATATTTATGTGTCTGCGGCAGACCTAGCGGCTAATCGTCCTAGATTTGGGAAATTCAGAGTGTATCAAGATGATGCTCTCGATTTTTCTGAAGAAATAGTTGAGTCTTATAGTACCGTTACTGGTGAGATACAGAATGTGACAGCAAGAAGAGTCAACGCTTTCGCAGCTCAAGAAACAACCTTAAACTTTGGCTCGGCTTTAAATGAAATCCCTCGTGTGATACTCCTAGGTGATATAACAAGACTTACAAAAGACTTTTTGGATTTTCAGTTCTTGCCTTTAAATGAGGATTGGATAAATCCTGAAACAGGTGATGTCCAAACGGTTAGAAGTGAAGTGGAGCCCGTATTTTCCAGCGACGGACAGCTTAACTCCTTGCAGGCTAAATCCTATTCAATTATTTCTGATACTCCACCAACAAATGACGAGATATATGAATTCACTTATGTTGAACAATAAGTTTTAGTTTTTAGTCTTTATTATATCTGCCTTAAAGATGGCAATATCCTCTTTGGTGGTCAAATCTGGCACATGCTGCTTAAATGGGATACCCTGGAGTGAAATTCCTCCTTGGTGAATCATATTCATGAGCGCAGTGGGTAATTCTCTTTCTTTGCGCTGTGGATGTTCTTGGCAGCTAACCAAATACGGGTAAATGTCTTGTCCGTGAAATTTAAAGATATTCATGCTCACGCGTAAAGTGCCAGCTTGATCTCGGTAGGAATGCATTAAAGCTTGCTGAGGCTTCTCCACAATTTCTAAGAGTTCGTTGTTTGGACCTAAACGGCAAAGGGCAAAGCGGGCGATCTTTTCTTCTGCAAAATCGAGACCTGCTCTATCATAAGCAATGAACGCATTGCTGGCCTCAGTTTCTAACAGTGCCTTTATCGCGGTTTTATCATAAAGGTTGTCACTGTTACTCACCAAGAATTCCTGCTCTTTTAGCTCAGGTAGCTGTTCTAAGGCTTGCTGCAATGCATCGGCTGTTCCATGAGGTTTATCACGGCCTTCTGGAATTCTCTGTATTGCAAAGTCGATCTGAACACCCAAGGCATTTTGATTGAATTCAGCATCGTCATACCATTGTTTAAACGCGGCATTGTAAAACCCGGTGAGCAATACTACTCGCTCAACCCCAGCTTTGGCTGCCTGTTTGATCAGATAGTCCAAAACGGGACGCTTGTCTCCCTCTAAGACTATCAGACATTTTGCACTGGCATTAGCAGCGGCTACCTCCGCAGCAGTAACATTAGCACTAGCTTGTGAGCTTTTCATTCTAGTGGATGCGCCTCCGGCTAAGATGATCAGGGTTTTCATTCGGCCAATTCTTTTGCTCCTTCGGAGATCATTGCTTCGAAAGCTACCGCAGCACCTGCTGCATTGAGAGCGGACAGGATTTCGTCCTTCTTTGCCTGTGGAGCTATGCAAGCTATACATCCTCCGCCACCTGAACCAACGATCTTACAGCCAAATGCTCCAGCATCCATGGCCGCATTTACTAGCGCGTCGATCTCCGGTGTGGTGATATTCAAAAAATCGCGTAATACTTTATGGTGTTCGTACATTAAAGCGCCCAAGAATGATGGGTCTGCAGTACCCAAGCGAATGCCTTTTACAGCTTCGAGCGTCAAAGTGTGGTTTCGTACCGCTGCTTCGAACAATAATCCTTGTTCTTCATCCAAGAATTTAAGATACTGTCCGAGTTCTCCGAGGCCTACTTTGGCAATTTCTAAGTCAGGGTATTGCTGGGTAACTTTTGCTATGGCCGCATGAGTTCGCTCATTAAGCGTTCGCAAGCCATCTAGTGTTTCTTTGGGAATACCTGAGTTGGCAACCAGAAGAGCATCTGTAGGAAATATTAGAGACTCATAGCTGAGATCTCTACTGGTATCTATATAAACTGTGTTGCCAATGGCAGCCGTATATTGATCCATTTTACCGCCGGCTTCTTTGTGCAGCACACATTCCGCCTCATACCCCATCTGGCCGATCTCTACAGCAGTATAATCATTTAATCTGCTGCTGAGCTTTAACAATAAAGTGATCCAGGCAACTACAAAGGCCGAAGAACTGCTCAAGCCTGCGTTGATAGGGATATTTCCGTAGACCTCAATATCGTAGCCAGACTCTAGTTGTATTCCGCGCTGTTGTAGTAAATACAGGCTAGATAGGATATAATCTCTCGGGCCAAAATTATTGTACTGCTGATCTAAGTTCACCGAGCGTTTTTCGTTTAGATCGATGAAGTCAAAACGGAGCGTATTACTCGAGTTTGGCAACGCATTGAACTCGATATACCTATCTATCGCGCAGGCAATGACAGGTAAACCTAAATAATCCTGGTGGTCACCAAAAAGACAGATCCGTGCCGGGGCTTTTATTCGGGTCATAAGCTATTTAGAAAAGGTCACTGTTCCAGTTCCACGGCTTGCGCTTTACCCAATTCCCGCGTGTAAAGTCAGGGAATTCCTGAGCTTCTCCATTGGCAGCAATGGAGGCTTCAGATAGCGGTGTCACCGCGCTCCAAGCCGCAGCGTCATAAACATCTAAAGGAGGAGCTACATTGCGTTTGGCCGATTCTACAAAGGCATTTAGCACAAAGAAGTCCATGCCCCCGTGTCCGGAACCAGTGGCGCGCTCCGCAAAGCGTTTCCAAAGTGGATGATCGTACTTGTCTAACCAAGGTTGGGCTTCATCCCAGCGGTGTGGCTCGGATTTTCCTTCTATATAGATTCTACGACCGTCAACTTCCCACAGTCCTTCGCTACCTTGAACTCTATAGCCAAGGGAATAAGGTCGCGGGGAATTGCAATCGTGAGTCACAATAATGGTCTCCCCGTTGGAAGTGCTAATCATGGAAGTGATTACATCTCCTTGCTTCCATTTTAGCTTGGCGTTGGGATGATCAGCTCCGCCTACATCTACTATATATTTGTTCAAGCCAACGGCTTTTGAGGCCATAGAAGAGATAGAAACAAAACGATTCCCGCGATTAATGTCACACATGTTGGCAACAGGACCTAAGCCGTGGGTGGGGTAAACATCGGCATTGCGAAGCAAACTGTGCCTTGTCCTCCAGGCAGACTCAGAAATACCTTTTTCACCAAACTCAGCACCTTTTCCATAAGCTGTTTTACCGTCGTTGAATTTTACAAAACGCAGGTCATGCTGGTATCCGCAGCGAAAGTGCAACAATTCTCCAAAGACATTTTGTTTTACCATATTCAATACCGCCATCACATCGCGGCGGTAGCAAACGTTTTCTAAGATCATCAAATGAGATCCGGTCTCTTCGTGTATGTTCACCAGATCCCAACACTCTTCCATAGTGTTAGCAGCAGAAACCTCCAGCCCAACATATTTACCTGCTTTCATAGCGTCTTTGGCCATACGCGCATGCCAAAGCCATGGCGTAGATATGATCACAGCGTCTATATTATCTAGTGCAAGTAAATTCTTGTAGTCGAGTTCGTTTGCAGTAAACTGTTTTACAGCCTTGTGTTTGTGTTTTTTGAGCAGCTCTTTTACTACGGGCATTCTGCGCGTATCAATATCGCAAACGGCTACGATCTCCACATCATCTCTATATAGCAGGTTTTGTAAATGATTGGTACCTCGAAGACCAACGCCAATTAAGCCTACCCGCAACTTTTCTGTTAGCGGTTTTATGTCTTGAGCAAATGCGAAGGCCGGGCTTAAGGCCAATCCTGTACCAATTAAGGCAGACTGTTTTACAAATTCTCTACGGCTACTCATAAAAAAGGGTTTTAAACAAAGTTAACCATAAATCATTGTGTGTTGTAAGTCCTTCTGAATTCATCCGTCTAAAACAGATAACTAACCGAGGTCAACACCATAGTGCTGGCCTAAACACTACAAAAATATTCGCTATGAAGACGCTTTGGTTCTTTGAAGAGGTCAATCTGTTCTCCATGCTTTGTCCCCATAAGTTCAAGGCATATAAGCAAGATCACGACTTCAACACCTACAAAAAACAAGACTATATTTATTTTGAAGAAGACAATGCCAGTAAGGTGTATCTTATAGAAGAGGGGCGTGTTAAACTCGGATACTATACCGAAGAAGGCGAAGAGATAGTCAAAGCCATTCTTACTAAAGGCGAGCTCTTTGGCGAAAAAGCCATTTTAGGAGAAGAGAAGCGCGATGAATTTGCCCAGGCCTTGGGGAGCACCAGTATTTGCCCTGTAGATGTAAATACCATGCATGAACTTATGCGTGATAATCGCGGCTTTAGTTTTAGAATATACAAACTGATAGGTTTTCGATTAAAACGTCTGGAGCGTCGTTTAGAACTTATATTATATAAAGACGCAGAAACCCGCGTGAAGGAATTTTTAAAGGAGCTGGCAGACGACTACGGCTACTGCTGCCCGTATAATGGAGATACCGTGATCAAACATCCGTATACTCAAAAGGACATTGCCAAATTGCTCGGAACATCACGGCCTACATTGAATTCCATCATGAATAAATTTAAGGCAGAAGAGCTCATAGACTTCAGCAGAAATGAGATTCGTTTAAAATTTTCTGCCTAGTGTAAGCTAGCTGACATTTCTTTTCATGTAGCCGATCTAAGTTTGTATCGGTATTAATAAAACTATAATCATGAAAAGAAAAATTTTTAGCCTGTTGTTTGTTTCCTTGCTATTTGCCGCCTGTAGCAATGATGATGACAACAATACGCCAGCACCTGATGCTGGAACACTTCAAGGCGGGCCTTTCACCTTTTTAGTCGATGGGAACCCTGACTTTGTAAGCGGTATTAGCACCGACCCCGACGCCGTTGGCACGAATAGAACCTTTGTGGTTACTGACGATGCTGGGAATATCTTAGGTTTGCCTCCAACCCTTGAAGCACTAGAAGGAGTAAACTTTGACGATGCTGGAGTAGGGGTTTGTTTGATCTGGTATCTGCGTTTCGAAGATGATCTTCAGGGAGCAGAAGTTGGAGCAAATGCAAACGACCTGACCGGTACTTTTGATTTGTCGAACTCGATCACTGTAAACAGAAATGCTGCGCCAAATGCAGGAGTTCTTATGGGAGGTCCTTTTGAATTCTGCGTAGACGGAAGCCCTGACTTTGTGAGTGGAATTAGCACCGATCCGGCTGCAACAGGAAGCAACAGAACCTTTGTCGTTACAGACGATGCCGGAAACATCTTAGGATTACCTCCAACCCTCGAAGCCTTAGAAGGTGTAGACTTTGATGGCGCCGGTGGTGGTGTATGTCTGATCTGGTACCTCAGATTCGAAGACGGATTAGTAGGAGCAGAAGTAGGAGCAAACGCCAACGATCTAGAAGGAGACTTCAGCCTGTCTAACCCGATTGAAGTGGTTAGAAATGCCCCAAATGCAGGTATGATCAGCGGAGGGCCATTTACCTTTACTGTAGACGGTATGCCGGATATGGTAAGCGGAATCACTTTAGATGGAACCCAAACTGGAACTAATTCTACTTGGGTGATCACCGACGATGCCGGAAACATCTTAGGCTTACCTCCAACACTTGAAGCCCTAGAAGGCGTAGACTTTGACGGTGCTGGTGTAGGAGTGTGCCTTATATGGTACTTGCGCTTTGAGGACGGCCTAGAAGGCGCAATGCCTGGCAACAATGCCAGCGATCTAGTGGGCTGCTTTAGCTTGTCCAACTCGATCACAGTTACTCGAAATTAAGGAGTAATACATTTTTGTAGTGAAAGTCCCGCTGGTGAGCGGGACTTTTTTTATGCAAGGAATCGACTTATTTTTGGACTATAGATTTATGAAATGAGCACAAACAAATTTAATTACTAGTCTACCCGCCGGAATAATTAAATTTTTTGTGCGAAAGCGAAGCGGTTAATCTATGCTGATAATTTTTATTTGCTTGATTATCGGAGAAATAAAAATTTTTAAATAGATGAAATTAGACCGAACCTTTCTCAAAAAGAATTGGAGTAATATACTTTGGGTGTTGGCCATAGTGCTTTTATTGGTGCCTCAAACGGGAACTCCTATAAAAGCTGCTATACAGCGCTTGTTCGCTTTTGCTCCAGACAGTTTGCCAGAAGAAGAGCAGCTGACTTTAAATACTTATCATTGGCCGTTGAAGACCTTGTCCGGTGAGGATGTCAATTTTGTGGAATCTGAAGGGAAGGTGGTTGTGGTCAATTTCTGGGCGACCTGGTGTCCGCCTTGTATTGCCGAAATGCCTGCTTTGCAAAAGCTGTACGATGACTACAATGAAAAGGTCGAGTTTTATTTTGTCTCTAACGAATCCGCAGAAAAACTCAAGGCCTTTATGCAAAAGAAAGGCTATGAGCTGCCGGTTTATATTCAAGAATATGCTGCGCCAGAAACCTTGCAGAGCAACGCGCTCCCAACAACAGCAGTTATAGATAAAAGCGGTAAGGTGGTTCTATTAGAAACGGGAGCCAAGGCTTGGGATGCCCCGGAATTCTACTTGTTCTTAGACGATTTACTCAGCCGTTGAGTAGCCGGTCCGGAGACATAAACGGTAATGGCCAACACGGTCAATAGCATCCCCAAATTGTAAATAGTGTCCTCTATTGGGATGGTTCCCATTCGAACACCCAAATTCTCATCGTTATTATACCAAACAACTTGCTCTTCTATTCCAGAACCCGTCAAAACGCCATTGACAATAAAAAAGGGGATAAGGATCACCAAATAGGTAAGAAAGAAGCGCTGAAATAATTCAGGACGCCAGTTGTAAACTATACCAAGAACAATAAGCGCGTAGCTGAAGTTTACAGCCGTATACCACAAATGATTCGTATACCAGAGCGAGATCACCAATACCGTAGCTAAAACCGTATAGATTACAGCAGATGCGCGCTTACTCAGTTTGATCTCTGGCAGTAATTCTATGAGCGCGTAATGTGTAAAGATACAAGCGTAGGGGATGCAGATAAAGAATAACCATTCCTCTATGGGAAGGTTAAAGAGGTAGATTCCGCTTAAATAGTCCGGATTGAATCCCCAGAAGCCATTTGCCGTAAAGGCAATATCCCATGGGATAAAAACAGCCATCATTACCAATACTCCTAGAAAGAATCCCTTCCAGCGTTTGTAGAATTTAAGCCGTGGATGGAAACTAAAGAGGAAGGGTACAATAAATGAACCTAAGTTTAACCAAAGGTACAGGTACTGCATGCTTATTTTTTAAAGTATTTCAGAGGAGGTAAGAGCATGCCGAAGCACTGTCCGTCTTCTTTCCCGAGATGTTTGTGGTGGATCTTGTGCGCTCTGCGAATCCCACGGGCATACCAGTTGTTCGCATTGCGGAACATCTTAAAACGCTGATGGATAAAGATATCGTGTACCATAAAGTAAGTCACTCCATAGGCAAAGATTCCGAGGCCTATTGGCAAGCCAGCCCAAAATCCGTAGTACTGCCAGGCAATAAAACAGCCAATACTAACGGCAGCATAAAAGATAAAAAAGGCGTCGTTGCGTTCCCACCAACTGCTGTGGTCTTTGTGGTGATGGTCTTTGTGCAAGACCCACAGAAAGCCGTGCATGATGTATTTGTGGGTAAACCAGGCCATGAATTCCATAATGAAAAATGTGGTTAGAAAAACCAAAATCCAAAGCAATACACTCATTTCTATCGAACTAATTTTAATTGATATTTTACATAACTACGGGTTAGCAACCCGAACTTCTCGTAATTTGGAACGCGAATACGTCTGTTCTTGATCTCCATTGCTGGAGTTCTATAGAGCTTTTTGAGCAGGCGTCTGTAATAGCGGTAGGCCATAAAGACACCGAACTTCGCTTCCGCTGGCAAAAGTAATATTCCTTGATATCCTTTTGCAAAATCTTCTTCTATTTCTGCAATGATACGCTTCTTAGAATTTTCGTCTAGGGCGTTCAAATTGGTATTTGGAAAATAGGTTCTGCTCAGGCCTTCGAAATCTGCTTTGAGATCTCGTAAAAAGTTCACCTTTTGGAAAGCGGAGCCCAAATGCATGGCAGATTCCTTTAATGCCTCATAACGCTCCAGATCACCCTTGACAAATACCATGAGGCACATCAGCCCTACTACGTCTGCAGAGCCGTAGATATATTCCTTGTACTCTGCGTCTGTAAGATATTCTGTCTTGGTCAGGTCCATACGCATACTTTTCATAAATGCATCGATGGACGATTTTTGAATGTTGTATTTATGTACCGTATGTTGAAAGGCATTCAATATTGGATTCAAGTGGATCTTATCCGTAAGGGCATCTTCCAAACTCTGTTCAAAACGGTCAAAAAGTACTGCCTTATCATAATCGTGAAAGGAATCCACGATCTCATCGGCAAAGCGTACAAAGCCGTAAATGTTGTAAATGTCCTGGCGAATACTCGGCGCAAGCATTTTGGTAGCTAGTGAAAAGGAGGTGCTATACGCATTGGTCACCTTTTGGCTACACAGGTTAGAAACGATGTCGAATGTTGCTTTCATGCTGCAATAGTGTACTAAATGTCATTTTCAATTAAACCGGCTACTAGCTTTCCAGAGATCAGCGAGGGAGGAACCCCAGGCCCCGGAACCGTTAGCTGACCGGTAAAATACAGGTCTTTTACTTTCTTACTTCGCAGCTTAGGTCTTAAAAAGGCCGTTTGCAGCAGGGTGTTTGCCATCCCATACGCATTTCCTTTGTAAGAATTGTAGTCCTTTATAAAGTCGTTTACACAGTAGGACTCTTTAAAGATAACGTATTTTTTAACTTCTTGCTGCGTTAATCGCTCTAGTCTAGAGAGAATTATGTCAAAATATTTTTCGCGCATTTCTGGAGTGTCTTCCAATCCCGGTGCAAGAGGAATCAAAAAGATTCCAGCTTCTTTTCCTGCTGGAGCTGCGTTGTCATCTGTTTTAGATGGAAAACTCGCATAGAAAAGCGGTTCTTCGGGCCAAGCCGCTTTGTCGTAAATATCGTGTGCGTGCGTTTCGAAGTCTACATCGAAGAAAAGCGTGTGGTGCTCAACATTTTCTATAGGCTTTTCAAAACCGACATAAAAGAGCAGGGCAGAAGGAGCAAAGGTCTTTTTCTTCCAGTAATTTTCTGAATATTGTCTGTACTTCGGATGCAATAGGGTTTCAGAGTGATGATAGTCTGCACCGCTTAGAACGATATCAGCCTCGAAATTCTTCCCGTTAGCCACCAGGCCTGTTGCACGACCATTATTTACTAGGATCTCCTCTACATTTTGGGAGGTATGAATTGCTACCCCTAAGGATTCTGCCAGCGCTTTCATCCCTTCAATAACCGAATACATCCCATTTTTAGGATGGAAAGTCCCGATACCAAAATCCGCATAATTCATAAAACTGTAGAATGCAGGTGTGTTACTTGGCTTAGCTCCTAAAAACAATACGGGGAATTCCAATATGGAGATCAATCGTGGATTCTTGAATTCGGAGCGTACATCTTTACTGATGGTGCTAAAGAACTGTCCGATCTTTTTAATGGTCACCGGTGTTACCAATTCCAAAGGAGATACTCCTGGGCGGTATACCAGGTCTTTAATAGCGATGTCGTAGTTGGACTTGGCCTTGGCCATGAACTTCTGGAGCTTTGCGGCTGCTCCCGGTTCTTCCTGTTCAAAGGTCTTACAGATCTTTTCTAAGGTATCTTCTATAGTAATGAAGTCCATTTCTCCAAAACAGACACTGTAGGCCGGATTCAGCTTGATCAGTTCGTAAAAGTCTTCTGGTTTTTTGTCAAAGTCCGCAAAGAAGCGTTCAAAAACATCTGGCATCCAATACCAAGTAGGACCTATATCGAAAGTAAAACCGTCTCGCTTGAGTTGGCGAGCTCTACCGCCAACAGTTTCATTTTTTTCAAAAATGCTCACCTTATGACCGGCTTTTGCCAGATAAGATGCCGCGGCCATGGAGGCGAAGCCGCTACCTACGATTGCAATGCTTTTCTTCATTTGTTTAACAAATTAAATCAAATTCTAAACAAAAAGAAAGCGCTAAATCGTATTTAAGATTTTTTTAATGAATTCAGTTTTTCGAGCAAGCCCTCTATAGTACCAATCACTGATACATGCTCAGGCACCTTACTGGCCTCAACCTCACGGGTTTTAGCTCCCATTAACCACAGATCACTCAGTTGTTCTTTACAAATGATCTTGTCGTATTCCTTAAGGTATTCGTAAAGCGAAACTTTGTCTGGCTTCACAGTAAAGAAGGAAACGAACACCACATTATCGTGGTGCTTTAGCACATTGCGCAAACTTGGCAGCGGAATATTGCTTCCTAGGTAAATGGTCTGATAACCGGCTTGTAAGATCTCGTAATGCGCATAGAGTAGTCCAATTTCATGAATTTCCTCATATGGCAAATACAGTGAAAAGAGAATATCATCCCTTTCTGGGGCTTGCACACTTTGCAGATTCGAAATATTGACAATGATCTTCTGTTTGATCAGTTCCGAAATAAAACGTTCATGTGCCGGGTCTATCGTTCCGGTTTGCCATAAAGTCCCTATCTCTTGCAAGAGTGGAATAAAGACATCCATAAAGATCTCTCTAAAACTCATGCGTTCACTAAGCTCGTTAAAAGTAGTGGCAAACAGCGTGTAGTCAAAATCGAACATGGCCGTTTTAAAGGCCTTCATCGCGTAGTCCTCTTGCTTTTGAGTTGCGCGTTCTTCAATGATCTGCTGAATCTCTTCTTCGCTCAGTTTGGCGATCTTAGAGATCTTAATGCCTTCATTGTACAAAAAAGTCACGTTGAGCAACTTTTTTAAATTCTCCAGGTCGTACTTTCTAATATTGGTGTCGGTACGATTAGGCTCGAGTAGACCATAGCGTTTTTCCCAAATGCGAATGGTATGCGCTTTAACGCCGCTGAGGTTTTCCAAGTCCTTAATGTTAAATTGGGTTTTAACAAGCATACTTAACGGGGCTTCTCGTTTTAAATCACAATATAGCGATCAACAAAAATAAGGTTTTGTTTAATAAAAAGGAAAAAATAGTAAACAATTAACATTCTTTTGTTGCTAATTGACTAGAAAATTTTGTTTGTGTTTGATTTTTGGGCGCCCCGTGAAGTATAACTTCGTTAACTCCACGGCCGGGCTATCGCTACTCGCTTCCTAAAGTGTGCCTCGCTGCACCTTAGGAGAGCTCAGACATGCCGCTCTATCCCTGGCGCGGGGGTTTTACGGTCATCGAGTGTTTTTTACGCAGTAAAAAATGTATCGAGATGACATTTTGGTGTTAAGCTATTTATAATTTTTGGGCGCCTCCCTCGCTTCGCTCGGCCGTCCTCTTCAAACTCATTTCATTCGTTGAGGTGAGAGTGCCTCGCTTCGCTCGGCCGTCCCATGCCGCGACGAGGTCAAAATTATAAAGCGATAACGCGCTTAGCGCGTTAAATCTCACAATAAAAAAACCACGTCGAAGCATGCTTCGCGTGGTTTCTTCATTGCGATCTTTACTGTCGCTTTATAATTCTCTAGTGCCCGAGGTGGGAGTCGAACCCACACGCCCTAATGGACACATGGCCCTCAACCATGCCTGTCTACCAATTCCAGCACCCGGGCAAAAAAAAAGTTAGGCCGCGGGGCTTAACTTTTTTTGGTGACCTGACTGGGGCTCGAACCCAGGACCCTCTCCTTAAAAGGGAGATGCTCTACCAACTGAGCTATCAGGTCTTTGTTGAATGCGGGTGCAAATATAAAACCATTCTATTTATTTATCAAAGCTATTTTGATTTAAATTTGAGAATTCAGAAAAAGGAATTCGGTTCTTCAATACAGCCGCAATCTAAATGCAATTACAATGATCGTACTGTTGGGATATATGGGCAGTGGTAAGTCGCTGATCGGTAAAAAATTAGCCGAAGTCCTGCAGTGGCCCTATGCAGATTTAGACACCTTAATAGCCCAAGTAGCGGGCCAATCAATTCCAGAGATCTTTCGCGAAAAAGGGGAGATAAAATTCAGAATTATTGAATCCGAAGTATTACAAAAAGAGTTAAAACAACCCAAGAACCAAGTTTTAGCGCTGGGTGGAGGTACACCTTGTTACGCCGGAAATATGGATAAATTGCTGGAGGCACCAGAGGTGACAACAATTTATCTCAAAACAGATCTGGATGTTTTGGTATCGCGCCTGTGGCCAGAGAGAGTACTGCGCCCATTAATAGCTCATTTGAACAGCCAAGAAGATCTTAAGGATTTTGTACGCAAACATTTGTTCGATAGGTCTCCTTATTATATGCAAGCGCAGCATCGTATAGATTCCTCTGAAAAGACTCCGCAGCAAATAGTAGCCGAAATAGTGGCCTTATTATTCTAAGTGAACAACATCTTGCTTGTCTCCAAAGACCACTGCGACATTTTCGTTCAGGGAAGTAGAAAGAGAAATTCCTTTAAAATCTGCTTTGACAGGATACTTCTTATGATTTCTGTTCACTAGCACCGCAGTCTTAAAGCGCGACAAAGGAACATCTAGAAAATGCCGAACCCCATAGATCAGGGTCGTGCCAGAGTTCAGTACATCATCTATGAGTACAACGGCTTTATCCCTATACGCTTCAGCTGGCATACTTGTAGTAATAGGCGCTCGCGGGTTCGATTTGTCAATAGCCACTTTACAAAGTGAAAAGTGCATGGGGGCTATGTCCTGAAGCATTTCTGCCAGGCGCTGTGCCAAGGTGTAACCACCGCCTTCTATTCCGGCGAGCACGATCTCTTTTTCGTTGGCATTGGCCTCGTAGATCTGATACGCAATGCGTCTTATTTTGTGTTGAACCTGCTCGTGATTGAGGATAATATCCATAAACTCTTTTGTTCTATAACAAAGATACCAAAACTTTGATCACTCCTGTTCGTCTGTGAAGTCTTCCAGATCGCGTCTGTCCTTTTTAGTTGGCCTACCCGTTCCGCGCTTTCTGTAATAGTCTTTGGAGTATTTTAGAAGTTCTAAGGTTTCCACTGCTTCCTTTGGCGTAGTGTCCACTCTGTAAATGTCTACCAACTTGGCACCCACACGGCTGGCAGGAGTATCCAAAACGCGCAAACAGTAATCTATTTGATTCTTGCGTACTTTTAGCTCATCGCCAGGATAGACTTCTCTAGAAGGCTTCACCACATCGTTGTTCACGCGAATAGCACCTTTTTTACATGCTATGGTCGCCTGATTTCTGGTCTTGAAGTAACGTGTGGCCCAAAGATATTTATCAACCCTCATACAATCGGTCTAAAATGAACGTTAATGTTTATAGCAAAAGTATAAAAAATGGTATCTTGCGCCCGTCTTTTTAAGACATAAAATGGTGTAAATACGGCAGTTTAAGGCTGCTCATTTCAAAAATAATCTCATTGAAAAAGAAGATATTCAACACGCTTTTAGCGACGCTTTTATTAGCGGCTATGTTCTCTTGTAGAAACGACGACAACGGCATTGAAACTATTCCTCCAAGAGACCGTGGGGAAGAGGCGGTTAACGCCGAGGCCGAATTGGTTGCCTTTTTACAGACACACTTTTACAATTACGAAGAGTTTCAGACACCTCCTGTAGGATTCGATTTCGAAGTGGTTATAGATACTATCGCAGGAGAGAATGCAGACAAGACCCCGCTTATCGATCAAGTGGAAACCAAAGTTGTAACCGATAGAGAAGAAGAAGACGTTACCTATAACCTATACATTCTTAAAGCCCTTGCAGGCGAGGGGAATCAGCCGACCTTTGTAGATTCAACCCTGGTGACCTACCGAGGAACACTATTGAACGGTACGCAGTTTGACGGATCTCCAAACCCGGTGTGGTTTGATCTTACCGGAGTAATTGACGGATTCCAAGAAGGACTCACCGAGTTCAAAGGAGCAACATCGCAAACCGTAAACCCTGATGGTACAGTGAGCTTTGAAGGCTTCGGATCTGGAGCGCTCTTTATTCCATCCGGTATCGCTTATTTTAATCAGCCACCGAGTACGCAGATCCCGCTTTATGCGCAGCTGATCTTCACCTTTAATGTATTGGATGCTGTTGTGGCTGATCACGACCAGGACGGGATAATCTCTTTAAACGAAGACCTGAACAACAACGGTAACGAATTAGACGACGATACCGACAGCGACGGAGTGCCGGACTTTGCAGACTTTGACGATGACAACGACGGAATTCCTACGCGTGATGAAATCGAAATAGACGATGAGGGAGTCGTTACCTTGACAGATTCAAACGGCGACGGTATTCCAGATTACAGAGATCCGGATACAAACTAAGCTAGCTAGTTTAAAACATAAAAAAATCCCGCACGAAGCGGGATTTTTTAGTTGTGATGGTTATTTAGTTCAATAGAACTTATTTGCGTCCCATTACTTTTTTGGCCTTGGCTGCAATCGCGGCAGCGTTTAAACCGTATTTGTCCATAAGTTGTGCAGGTGTCCCTGACTCGCCAAAAGTATCATTGGTTGCAACAAACTCCTGCGGAGTCGGATGATGCAAGGCCAATTCTCTAGCTACCGATTCACCCAAACCACCGAGGTAGTTGTGTTCTTCTGCAGTAACGATACAACCTGTCTTTTTAACGCTCTTTACGATCGCCTCAGCATCTAGCGGTTTAATGGTGTGAATATTGATCACCTCTGCGCTAATACTCTCTTCATTCAGTGCTTTGGCTGCCTCTAAAGCTTCCCATACCAAATGGCCTGTAGCTACAATGGTCACATCGCTTCCTTCTTGAAGTTTCACTGCCTTGCCAATTTCAAAGTCTTGATCTTCTGCAGTGAAATTAGGCACCTTTGGGCGTCCAAATCGTAAATATACTGGTCCATGATGCTTAGCAATGGCTATAGTTGCAGCCTTGGTCTGATTGAAATCACAAGTGTTGATCACGGTCATACCCGGTAGCATTTTCATAAGGCCAATATCTTCTAAGATCTGGTGAGTTGCCCCATCTTCTCCCAAGGTCAAACCGGCGTGAGAAGCGCATATTTTTACATTCTTATGCGAATAGGCAATACTCTGTCTGATCTGATCGTAAACACGACCTGTGGAGAAGTTTGCAAAAGTCCCTGTAAAAGGGATCTTTCCTCCAATGGTCATCCCAGCAGCTAGGCCCATCATATTAGCTTCTGCAATCCCAACCTGAAAGAATCTTTCCGGGTGGTTTGCTTTGAATTCGTCCATTTTAAGCGATCCGGTAAGGTCGGCACACAGCGCAACCACATCCGGATTCGATTGTCCCAAAGCCGTTAGGCCTGCTCCAAAACCAGAGCGCGTATCTTTTTTTCCTGTATCTGTATAGATCTTCATTGCTAGTGGTTTAGTAGTCTCCTAAGGTTTCTGGGTTTTGAGCAAGACCAACGGCCAATTGCTCGTCGTTTGGTGCTTTTCCGTGCCACGCATGGGTATGCATCATAAAATCAACCCCATTACCCATAACAGTTTTAAGCAGCAAACACACAGGTTTACCTTGTCCCGTTAGATTTTTGGCATGCGTCAAACCGTCTATTACGGCTTGCATATTGTTTCCATCGGTCACTTCGTGAACTGTCCAGCCAAAGGCTTCGAATTTACCGCGGACGTTACCCAAGTCTAGTACGTCGTCTGTAGAACCATCGATCTGTTGTCCGTTTAAGTCCACAGTAACAACCAGGTTGTCTACTTTATTAGCGGCGCAGTACATGATCGCCTCCCAGTTCTGACCTTCTTGTAACTCGCCATCGCCACAAAGTGCGTAGACCAGATGTGGGTCTTTATTGAGTTTCTTGGTCTCTGCGGCACCGGCGGCTACAGAGATTCCCTGTCCTAAAGAACCGGAAGCTACACGAACTCCTGGAAGACCTTCGTGAGTGGTTGGATGGCCTTGTAGGCGAGAATCGATCAGTCTAAAGGTGTTCAACTCTTCTACCGGAAAGTATCCACTTCGAGCTAAAACACTGTAAAATACCGGGGAAATGTGTCCGTTAGATAAGAAGAAAATATCTTCGTCTTTTCCGTCCATATGGAAACCGTCTTTACGGTCCATGATGACTTGAAACAAGGCCACAAAAAATTCGGCACAACCCAAGGAACCTCCCGGGTGACCCGAATTAACTTTGTGTACTTGCCTTAAAATGTCGCGTCTGACCTGCGTTACCAAGTCTTCTAAAGCTGCGATATCTGGCATAAAAAATGGTTTGAATTTAGGCGTAAAATTAAGGTATTCAACCCCTCGAGCAAAGAGCTGTCAAGTCGAGTTATCAACGATTCCCAAGGATTAGTTAACATTGCAGCGCAATCGGGGGTAAAAACAGCATAAGATGCTATCTTTGCCGCTGAGGAATCTACCAGAGATATGCAATTCAGCTTAGCAGCAAACGACCCACTTAGTAAAGCCCGTGCGGGCACGATTACCACAGATCACGGAACCATAGAGACACCGATCTTTATGCCGGTTGGTACAGCCGGAACCGTGAAAGGCGTGCATCAGCGTGAGCTTAAAGAAGATATCGATCCGGATATCATTCTAGGGAACACTTACCATTTGTATTTACGCCCTAAAACGGACATCCTACAAAAGGCAGGAGGTTTGCATAAATTCATGAATTGGGACCGCAATATCTTAACCGATAGTGGTGGCTATCAGGTGTACTCACTTTCCGGAAATCGGAAGATCAAAGAAGAAGGGGTTAAGTTCCAATCGCATATAGATGGATCTTATCATATGTTCACTCCAGAACGTGTAATGCAGATCCAGCGGGTTATAGGGGCAGATATCATCATGGCCTTTGACGAATGCACACCCTATCCATGCGACTACAATTACGCCAAACGTTCCATGCTCATGACCCACCGTTGGTTGGATCGCTGCATAGCCGAACTCGACAAATTGCCTTACACCTACGACTATTCTCAGGCCTTCTTTCCGATAGTTCAGGGCAGTACCTACAAGGATTTACGGAAACAATCCGCAGAATATATAGCCAGCGTAGATGCCGTTGGAAATGCCATCGGGGGACTTTCGGTTGGTGAACCTGCAGAAGAGATGTATGCCATGACCGAAGTGGTCACAGAAGTGTTGCCTTGGGATAAGCCTCGCTATTTGATGGGTGTTGGTACTCCGATAAATATTTTAGAGAATATCGCCTTAGGTGTAGATATGTTTGACTGTGTGATGCCAACAAGAAACGCGCGAAACGGAATGTTGTTCACCTCAGAAGGTACCATCAACATCAAAAATAAAAAGTGGGAAGACGACTTTTCTGTGATAGACCCTATGGGACACACCTATGTAGATACGCAATACACCAAGGCATACCTAAAACACCTTTTCAGTGTTAACGAACTTTTAGGGAAACAAATCGCCACGATTCATAATTTAGGCTTTTATTTGTGGTTAGTCCGCGAAGCCAGACGACAGATCATTGCCGGAACCTTTAAGTCTTGGAAAGACAAAATGGTGCGTCAAATGGACAAACGCTTGTAGCAGATGCTCTCAATTTTAGATCGTTACATACTTAAAAAGTACTTGGGCACCTTTCTGATGCTGCTCTTGCTTTTTATCCCCATTGGGATAACGGTTAACCTAGCCGAAAAGATCGATAAGATCTTGGCCAACGAGGTTCCGTTCTCTGAGGTAGCGCTTTACTACCTTCATTTTACGATCTACTTTGCAAATCTGCTGTTCCCCTTGTTCTTATTCCTATCGGTGATCTGGTTCACTTCTAAAATGGCTAACAAGACAGAAGTGATCGCATTCTTGAGCAGTGGGGTCTCCTTTTACCGCTTTTTACGCCCTTATATGATAGGGGCGACCATAGTGTGTATCGGTGCGTTGTTTCTGGGGATGTATCTCGCCCCAATGGCGAGTAAAGGCTTTAACGAGTTTACCTATCAATACCTGAAACGCGGCAAGAAAGATCGCGATCAGACCAACGTTTACCGACAGATCAACGAAACCGACTATATCTATGTGAGTTACTTTAACCCCAAGAATCAGATGGGGCGTAACTTTACCCTAGAACATGTGGTGGACAACAAATTGGTCTATAAGCTCAGTGCGAATAGGATCAAGTACAACTTAGAAGATAGTACTTACACTTTAAGTAACTACACCAAGAGGATAGTAGGGGAGCGCGAAGATAAACTGATAATAAAAAACAAACTCGACACAGTCTTTTCTTTTGATCTAGAGGATTTGACTCCTCTAGAATACATTGCCGAAACCTTGAACTACAACGAGCTCAATCGTTTTATCGACAAGGAAAAGGCTAGGGGGTCGTCCTACATTAGTCGCTATGAGATCGTTAGGAATAAACGCTGGAGTTTACCTATCTCCGCCTATATTTTGACCATTATTGCTGTAGCTGTGTCATCTATAAAAAGACGTGGCGGTATGGGAGTAAACCTCGCGTTTGGTATTGGATTGGGAATGGTCTTTGTCTTTTTCGACAAGATCTTTGGAACTTTGGCAGAACAGAGCGATTTCTCTCCTTTAGTGGCAACGTGGTTCCCGAACATCGTTTTTGCCATCTTGGCTGTTTATCTGCTCTACAATGCTAAGCGTTAAACAGGGACAATACCTGCACTTACACCTTATTGTATTTATCTGGGGTTTCACGGCTGTACTTGGCGCCTTGATCTCTTTAGATGCTATCCCTTTGGTTGCATATCGGATGAGTTTTGCCGCCATCTTCCTTTTCCTGTTTGCCCTTCTGACTAAAAAAAGATTACGCTTCTCTTGGAAGATCCAGTTAAAATTTGCCGTTGCCGGGCTTCTCATTGCCTTGCATTGGTTGGCGTTCTTTGGGGCGGTCAAGGTCTCTAATGTATCAGTGACGCTGGCGGTAATGTCTACCGGGGCCTTCTTTGCAGCTTTTTTGGAACCTATTTTTTTAAAGCGTAAACTCATCATCTATGAGGTTGTATTTGGCCTTTTGGCTATGTGTGGTCTCGCCTTGATCTTTAAGGTAGAGTCTCAATATACCTTAGGAATACTATTAGCCTTAGGTTCCTCTTTTCTAGGAGCGTGTTTTACCATATACAATGCACAATTGGTAAAGCAGCATCAGGCCGGGTCGATAGGTCTCTTTGAAATGGCCTATGGAGCACTATTTGTTTTGGGTTATTTGGCGCTTAGTGGGGCAATTTCTGCGGATTTTTTCTTGCTGAGTAGTCGCGATTGGGCATATGTCTTGGTATTGGCTTCTGTCTGTACCGCTTATGCGTTTGTGGCTTCTGTGCACGTAATGCGCTGGCTTAGTGCCTACACTGTAATGCTCACAGTAAATCTCGAACCGGTTTACGGAATACTTTTGGGCTTATGGATTCTTGGCGATGCTGAACATATGCAAGCCGAGTTCTATCTGGGGGCAGCACTTATTTTACTGACTGTCATTGCCAACGGTATCCTCAAATTATCCAAGGCTAGAAAAACGAGATCTGAAACTACGGGATAAACCCAAAGTTCTTATATTTGTGAGCTAACCACCCACATAAAAACTGAAGTAAAAATCATGGAGTATCTTGATTTTGAATTACCGATAAAAGAGCTGCAGGAGCAGTATGAGAAAGCCTGTAAAATAGGCGAGGAGAGTGATGTTGATGTGACCAACACCTGCAAGCAGATCGAGAAAAAACTCAAGGAGACCAAAAAGGATATTTATAAGAATCTGACCCCTTGGCAACGCGTCCAATTGTCCAGACATCCTAATCGCCCATATACGCTAGATTATATCAAAGCTATTTGTGGCGATTCTTTTTTGGAATTACACGGTGACAGAAATGTCAAGGACGACAAGGCTATGATCGGAGGTCTGGGTAAGATAGGAGATCAGTCGTATATGTTCATCGGGCAGCAGAAAGGCTATAATACCAAAACGCGACAGTACCGAAATTTTGGTATGGCGAATCCGGAAGGCTATCGCAAGGCCCTGCGTCTTATGAAAATGGCAGAAAAATTCGGAGTGCCTGTTGTCACTTTGATCGATACTCCTGGTGCCTACCCTGGTTTAGAAGCCGAAGAGCGTGGACAGGGAGAGGCAATTGCGCGCAATATCTTAGAGATGACACGCCTTAAAGTGCCGATCATTGTGGTAATTATTGGCGAAGGAGCTAGTGGTGGTGCCTTAGGTATAGGTGTGGGAGATACTGTGCTAATGTTGGAAAACACCTGGTACTCTGTGATCTCACCAGAAAGCTGTTCTTCTATTCTTTGGCGTAGCTGGGAGTATAAAGAACAGGCAGCCGAGGCCTTAAAGCTTACGGCCACTGATATGAAGAAGCTCAAACTTATCGACACTATCGTTAAAGAACCCCTTGGTGGAGCACACAGCGATCGCGAAGGTATCTTTACAACAGTAGCTAAGGAGATTGAAAAATCTTTTGACGAGCTCAAGAACTTATCCCCAACCGAATTGGTTGAAAAACGCATGGATAAGTATTCCGAAATGGGAGTCTTTAAAGGGTAAGTCTTGTAAAATAAGGACTTAGCGAAAGCACTCATTTATAAGCTTTTACTTTTCTAGGGTTATTAACAATAATCAGCAGTTCTTAACAGTTAAAATGTTAATAGCTGGTGGACATCGGTTGCTACAAAAACTAGTGCAGCTGATAACAATTTATTTACATTCGCTGCATGGAAAATTTGCAACCTCGCACAAACTACGGTCAACGGAAATCTCAGGTTATTTCACTTGAAAAAGGGAAATTGCCTCCGCAAGCTGTTGATTTAGAGGAGGTTGTGTTGGGAGCCATGATGATCGACAAAAAAGGAGTTGATGAGGTGATCGATATCCTTCATCCCGACGCCTTTTACAAGGAAGCGCATCAGCACATCTTTGAGGCGATTCACAAATTATTCGAAAACAGCCAGCCTGTAGACTTATTAACCGTTTCGGCTCAGCTCAAGAAGGACGGGCAACTCGAATTGGTAGGAGGAGAATTCTATCTGATCCAATTGACTCAAAAAGTGTCTTCTTCTGCACACATTGAGTTCCATGCTCGGATCATTTTACAGAAGTTTATTCAGCGCAGTTTGATCAAGATCTCCAACGAGATCATCGAAGAGTCTTACGACGAAGCCACGGATGTATTTGACCTTTTGGACAATGCAGAATCCAAGCTTTATGAGATCACTCAAGGAAATATAAAGCGCTCTTCAGAGACTGCACAGAATTTGGTTATTCAGGCCAAAAAACGTATCGAGGAGATCGCTAACAAGGAAGGGCTTTCGGGTATCCCTTCTGGGTTTACTCAATTGGACAAGCTCACCTCTGGTTGGCAGCCCTCGGATTTAATTATTGTTGCAGCACGTCCGGGTATGGGTAAAACGGCCTTGACCTTATCGATGGCCAGAAACATGGCCGTGGAGCACCAGATCCCTGTAGCCTTCTTTTCTCTGGAGATGTCTTCCGTACAGTTGATCACTCGTTTGATCTCCTCAGAAACTGGTCTGAGTTCCGAAAAGTTGCGTACCGGAAATTTAGAGCAACACGAATGGGAGCAACTAAACGTTAAGGTAAAAGACTTGGAAAGAGCACCGCTTTTCATTGACGATACACCTTCGCTCTCCATTTTCGATCTGCGAGCAAAAGCCAGACGTCTTAAGTCACAGCACGACATTCAAATGGTCGTGATCGACTACTTACAGCTTATGACTGCTGGTGGAAGTCAAAAAGGAGGGAACCGTGAACAAGAGATATCTACCATTTCGCGAAACCTAAAGGCATTGGCCAAGGAATTGAACGTACCTGTAATTGCCCTTTCGCAGTTATCGCGTGCCGTAGAGACCCGTGGAGGTAGTAAGAGACCCTTGCTTTCTGACCTTCGTGAATCTGGAGCCATTGAGCAAGATGCAGATATAGTATCCTTTATCTATCGTCCGGAATACTATAAAATTGACGAATGGGATGACGAAGAACGCAGCCCAACTGCAGGTCAAGCTGAGTTTATTGTAGCAAAACACCGTAATGGTGGCTTGGATGAGATTCGCTTGAAATTCATCGGACATTTAGGTCGTTTTGAGAATTTGGAGACCTTTGATTCTCCGTTCGAGTTCCATTCTCGTATGAATGCTGCTGCTAATGACGATACCTTTAAGCCAGACAGTTTCCCATCCGCAGAAGACGCCTTTGATGGTCCTGCAAGTCCTCCGGATGACGATATTCCATTCTAGGATTCGCCTCTAGCTGCTAAATCTATATTAAAGGACAAGCTTGGAACGCTTTTTGTCGTTATCTTAGCCTTATGCGTATATGGATTTTTATCTTCTTATTCTTTGGAGTCTTTTCTGCAAAGGCCTCTTATATTCTGATCCCTATGGATGCAGAAGGGCAGACCGAACACCTTAAGGCCTATGGTATAACCTATTGGACCTTAGAAAAGAACCTAAAGGTAAAATGGCTGTTGAATTATCGAGGTGGATCTTTTTTACTCCCAGATTCTGAGACCATTCGTAAAGAATGTCAAATTAGAGGAGTTCAATTCGAGGTCATTTCCGATTCAAAAACCGAAGAAATTCTAAATCTAATTGCCAGCCCATCTCAAAATATGGAGGCGGTTGTATTAGAAAAGGCACCACGCATTGCAGTCTATTCTCCCAAGGGAAATCAACCTTGGGACGACGCCGTAACCATGGTGTTGACCTATGCGGAGATTCCGTATACAGTTATTTACGATGAGGAGGTACTAAGCGATCAGCTCATTCTTTACGATTGGCTGCACCTGCATCACGAAGATTTTACGGGTCAGTACGGAAAATTCTACCGTAGTTTTAGATCTGCTCCTTGGTATATCGAAGAAAAACGGCTTGCAGAAGAACGTGCGGCCAAGCTCGGTTATAATAAGGTGTCTGAATCAAAGAGGGATGTGGCACTCAAGATCAGAGATTATGTAGTTGGTGGTGGATTCATGTTTGCTATGTGTAGTGCTACAGATAGTTTTGATATTGCTCTGGCAGCCGCCGGAGTGGATATTTGCGAAGCCATGTTTGACGGCGACCCTTCAGAGGGAGGTTACCAAAGTAAGCTAGACTACTCTAGGAGTTTTGCTTTTACAGACTTTATCTTAGAGCGCAGCCCTAACGTTTACGAGTTCTCTGATATTGATATGACCCGTAAGCGTGCTATTCCCAAAGAGACCGACTATTTTTCCTTAATGGATTACTCTGCCAAATGGGATCCTATTCCAACTATGTTAGTGCAAAACCACACCGCGTTGGTGAAGGGTTTTATGGGGCAGACAACCTCTTATGATCGAAATTTGATCAAAGCTAATGTGCTGATCATGGGTGAGAATAAGACCAATGGGGAGGCTCGATATATTCACGGAATCAAAGGCAAAGGGTTCTTTACTTTTTACGGCGGACACGATCCTGAAGACTATACCCATAGAGTAGGAGATGCTCCAACAGAGCTGGCTCTCCACCCAACTTCTCCCGGCTACAGGCTCATTCTTAATAATGTGTTGTTTCCGGCGGCTAAGAAAAAGCGCCAAAAAACTTGATCAATTGTAGAGTGGAAAGTACTTGAAGTACTTCGGATATTCTTGTCGTGGTTTAAAGGCTATAACGGTTTCCTCATAAGCTAGAGAAGACTCTGTTATCACTACGTGATCGGCTTCTAGCTTCGCTTTTTCAAACTCCTTTTCGCTGACCAAGCATACTGTTTTATAAAACGGGCCTGCCAACCACTCTTTTACGGTATCATCATTGGAATACTTCAGATAGCAAGCCAAGCTGGCGTGTGCAACGCCAACGACAGCTTTTCCCGTAGGGATGCTATCTTTAACAAGGATGTACATTTTTAGATTGGGCACGACTATATTTTTTAAAAGAGCGCCATTTTGTTTAGGCTAAAGCTAGTGAGAAATTACTTAAATACACGAATTGATAAATCAGTATATGGACTGTTTATGAGAGTGGTTAATAATCGCCTAACTTAAAACTGGGGTGGGTGTGGAACGCCCCGGTTTAGGTCCAATCTAGAACTCTTATACTGCCAGTAAGAAACGATAGAATCTTATCGATTCTATTCAAATTAAGAGTCACTTAGGACTGTATTCGTATTGCATTGCTGTGGTGGTAGCAGTATCACAATTACCCAATCTAATTGATGAATCTGTAGGGGTTAGACTTTATTATTGTCACAAAACAACTTAACTTAAAATTGGGGAGGGCATGGAATGCCCCGCCATTATCCCAACACGCCAATCGACTATGTTCAAAAACAAAAAGCCCCACTCCAAGGAGCAGGGCTTTTTAGCGAAATAATATGTTATTGATTAGGCCTAAAGCCCTTACTTGATCTTATCGACAATCGCTTTAAAAGCTTCTGGGTGGTTCATGGCCAAATCGGCAAGAACTTTTCTGTTCAAGTCGATATTGTTGGCTTTCAACTGTCCCATAAACTTAGAATACGACATACCGTGCTCACGGGCACCTGCATTGATACGGGTGATCCAAAGAGCTCTAAACGTTCTTTTCTTAGCACGACGATCTCTATAGCTATATTGCATAGCTTTTTCAACCGCGTTTTTCGCTACTGTCCAAACGTTCTTACGACGTCCAAAGTAACCTTTGGCATGCTTCATCACCTTTTTTCTTCGGGCTCTTGAAGCAACTGCATTTACTGATCTTGGCATAATTTACTTGTTTTTTGTAGCAGGCGATTCATTTAAGAATACTTTTTAGTTGTGCCTGACTCCAGGGTTATTACTCGTTTAAACCGGTGAAAGTTATTACTTCATGCGAAGCATTTGTTTCACATTGTCCTCGTCCGCTTTATGTACGACAGTGTCGTGCGTCAAGGCTAGCTTGCGTTTCTTAGACTTTTTAGTCAAGATGTGACTCTTAAACGCGTGCTTTCTTTTGATTTTACCAGTTCCGGTCAGCTTAAAACGCTTCTTGGCGCTGGATTTTGTTTTTTGTTTAGGCATTGTTCCTAAGGTTTATAATTATCTCGCTTTCTCTTTATTTCTTTTTTGGAGCGATGAACATGATCATACGCTTCCCTTCCAGCTTAGGCATTTGTTCTACCTTGCCGTATTCTTCTAGTTCCTGAGCCAAACGCAGCAGCAAAATCTGCCCTTGGTCTTTGTAGATGATCGAACGACCTTTAAAGAATACATACGCTTTCAACTTAGCACCATCTTGCAAGAATTTAATGGCATGCTTCTTTTTAAACTCGTAATCGTGATCGTCTGTGTTTGGACCAAAACGAATCTCTTTGATCGTTACTTTGGTCGCTTTGGCCTTTAGAGCCTTTTCTCTTTTCTTTTGTTCGTAAACGAACTTCTTGTAATCGATGGCCTTACATACCGGTGGATTCGCATTAGGCGAGATCTCTACCAGGTCCAGTTCCAGATCTGCTGCGATCTGCTTGGCTTTGGCAAGTGGGTAAACACCAACTTCTACATTATCTCCAACAAGGCGTACCTCGGGAGCTTTGATCTTGTCATTAATTCTGTGTTGATCTTCTTTTATGATCCTTGCCGGACCTCTTCTTCCTCTTTTTCTTCGTATTGCTATGACTTAAAAATATTAGTCCCTTATCGGGCTGTTAAACATTAAATTCTTTTATGGTACTCTTAATATCGTTCTCAATAATAGCGATAAATTCTTCAACTTTCATTGTTCCCATATCGCCTTCGCTGTGTTTCCTTACAGCAATTGTGCCATCTTTCTCTTCCTGTTCCCCAACAATGATCATGTAAGGGATCTTATTCATTTCGGCTTCTCGGATCTTTCTTCCGATCGTCTCGCTTCGGTTATCGACGAGCGCGCGAATTTCGCTATTTTCTAACAAATTTAAAACTTTTTGAGCGTAATTCTCGTATTTCTCACTCAAAGACAGGATGCTAACCTGCTCAGGCATAAGCCATAATGGGAAGTTCCCACCAGTGTGCTCCAACAGTATTGCCACAAAGCGTTCCATAGAACCAAAAGGAGCACGGTGTATCATGACTGGTCGATGCAGCTCATTGTCTGCACCTTTGTAGTTCAGGTCAAATCGGATTGGCAACTGATAATCAACCTGAATAGTTCCCAACTGCCAGCTGCGTCCTAAAGCATCCTTGACCATAAAGTCTAGCTTAGGGCCGTAAAAAGCTGCTTCGCCTTCTTCCACTACATAGTCCAAACCTTTCTGCTCGGCAGCATTAATAATGGCTTGTTCTGCTGCATCCCATACCTCGGTGTCACCTATATATTTCTCTGGTTTCTGCGGATCGCGTACAGATACTTGTGTTTTAAAGTCTTCAAATCCTAAAGAACCAAAAACATACAACACTAAGTCGATTACCTTCAAGAATTCATCATTGAGCTGATCTGGTGTGCAGAATATGTGGGCGTCATCTTGGGTGAATCCGCGAACACGAGTCAATCCGTGTAGCTCACCACTTTGTTCGTAACGATAAACTGTACCGAATTCCGCATAGCGTTTTGGCAGATCGCGATACGACCATGGTTTGGCCTTGTACATTTCGCAGTGGTGTGGACAGTTCATGGGTTTAAGCATAAACTCTTCTCCCTCATTTGGAGTCTTTATCGTTTGGAAACTGTCTTCACCGTATTTGGCAAAGTGACCTGAGGTCACATATAATTCCTTTTGCGCAATATGCGGACTGATCACCATTTCATAACCAGCCTTCTTCTGAGCAGCCTTTAAGAAATTCTCCAAGCGCTCGCGCAAAGCAGTCCCCTTAGGTAACCAAAGCGGTAATCCTTGTCCAACCTTTTGTGAGAAGGTGAAGAACTCTAGTTCTTTTCCAAGTTTTCTGTGATCGCGCTTTTTAGCTTCTTCTAAAAGCTCTAAATAAGCGGTCAATTCTTTTTGCTTCGGAAACGAGATCCCGTAAACTCGAGTTAATTGTTTTTCATTCTCGTCACCTTTGTAATAAGCGCCCGCTACGTTAAGAATCTTTACTGCTTTGACAATACCAGTGTTGGGAATGTGCCCTCCGCGGCATAGATCGGTAAAGCTACTGTGATCGCAGAAGGTGATGTCTCCATCCTCTAATCCCTCTATAAGATCTACCTTGTATTCGTTCTTTCCTTTATAATAGGAGAGAGCATCTGCCTTAGAAACCTCGCGCATCTTAAAATCGTGTTTGCCGCGAGCAATCTCTAGCATCTTATTCTCAATATCCTTAAAGTCCTTCTCAGAGATCACTTGATCACCTGGCAGGTCTACGTCGTAATAGAAACCTCGCTCAATGGCTGGCCCAACCCAAAGCTTCACGCCAGGATAAAGTTCTTCTAGTGCCTGGGCTAGGATATGCGCGCTTGAATGCCAAAAGGCTTTCTTACCTGCATCGTCATTCCAAGTGTGTAGGGTCAGACTGCCGTCTGTGGTCAAAGGGGTGGTTACCTCTACGGTGGTGTCGTTATAAGTTGCCGAAATAACATTGCGCGCCAAGCCTTCGCTTATACTCTTGGCCACATCCATAGGCGTAGTTCCTGCTTCAACAGTCTTTACGCTACCATCGGGTAAGGTGATCCCTATCATAAGTTTACTTTTAAAGGGGCAAAGATAGTCAGCTTTTATACTGTATACAATATGTAATGATGAATTCTCAGAAGCCTTTATGGTCGATTTTATATCGATATACTTTTTGGAGTATATATATAAAGGTATAAAGTGGTCATTTTGCCCAATTCTCAGCCTTTCAGAGGCTTGTGTTTTCAGAGGTAAAATTTCTCAAAAAAAATGTCATTTATGGCTTGCGGAATCTAAAAAGCGATATATATTTGCAACCGCTTTTGGAAAGGATAATACCACCAAAAGAAGTTCATAAAAATACTGGCGCAAATTTTTTCAAATAATTTTTTGAAAG